>NZ_CP083374.1:0-152500 GCF_017488845.2 Ensifer canadensis | reverse complement strand
GAACAAGTACCGTGAGGGAAAGGTGAAAAGCACCCCGACAAGGGGAGTGAAATAGAACCTGAAACCGGATGCCTACAAACAGTCGGAGCCCGCAAGGGTGACGGCGTACCTTTTGTATAATGGGTCAACGACTTAGTGTGACGAGCAAGCTTAAGCCGATAGGTGAAGGCGCAGCGAAAGCGAGTCTGAACAGGGCGTTCAGTTCGTCGCATTAGACCCGAAACCGAGTGATCTAGCCATGAGCAGGTTGAAGGTTGGGTAACACCAACTGGAGGACCGAACCCGCATCTGTTGCAATAGATTGGGATGACTTGTGGCTAGGGGTGAAAGGCCAATCAAACTCGGAAATAGCTGGTTCTCCGCGAAAACTATTTAGGTAGTGCGTCGACCGAATACCCTCGGGGGTAGAGCACTGGATGGGCTATGGGGACTCACCGTCTTACTGATCCTAACCAAACTCCGAATACCGAGGAGTACTAGTCGGCAGACACACGGCGGGTGCTAACGTCCGTCGTGAAGAGGGCAACAACCCTGACCTCCAGCTAAGGTCCCCAAGTCATGGCTAAGTGGGAAAGGATGTGAGGATCCCAAAACAACCAGGATGTTGGCTTAGAAGCAGCCATCATTTAAAGAAAGCGTAACAGCTCACTGGTCTAATTAAGGGTCTTTGCGCCGAAAATGTAACGGGGCTAAAGCCATGCACCGAAGCTGAGGATACGTCGCAAGACGTGTGGTAGCGGAGCGTTCCGTAAGCCTGTGAAGGGATACCTGTGAGGGGTCCTGGAGGTATCGGAAGTGCGAATGTTGACATGAGTAACGATAAAGAGGGTGAGAGACCCTCTCGCCGAAAGACCAAGGGTTCCTGCTTAAAGTTAATCTGAGCAGGGTTAGCCGGCCCCTAAGACGAGGCGGACACGCGTAGTCGATGGGAACCACGTTAATATTCGTGGGCCTGGTGGTAGTGACGGATTGCTTAACTTGTACATTCTTATTGGATTGGGTGTGCAGGGACGCGGTTCCAGGAAATAGCTCCACCGTATAGACCGTACCCGAAACCGACACAGGTGGTCAGGTAGAGTATACCAAGGCGCTTGAGAGAACTATGCTGAAGGAACTCGGCAAATTGCACGCGTAACTTCGGAAGAAGCGTGACCCTTTTTGACGCAAGTCAGAAAGGGTGGCACAGACCAGGGGGTAGCGACTGTTTATCAAAAACACAGGGCTCTGCGAAGTCGCAAGACGACGTATAGGGTCTGACGCCTGCCCGGTGCTGGAAGGTTAAGAGGAGGGGTGCAAGCTCTGAATCGAAGCCCCAGTAAACGGCGGCCGTAACTATAACGGTCCTAAGGTAGCGAAATTCCTTGTCGGGTAAGTTCCGACCTGCACGAATGGCGTAACGACTTCCCCGCTGTCTCCAGCATAGACTCAGTGAAATTGAATTCCCCGTGAAGATGCGGGGTTCCTGCGGTCAGACGGAAAGACCCCGTGCACCTTTACTATAGCTTTACACTGGCATTCGTGTCGGCATGTGTAGGATAGGTGGTAGGCTTTGAAGCAGGGACGCCAGTTCTTGTGGAGCCATCCTTGAAATACCACCCTTATCGTCATGGATGTCTAACCGCGGTCCGTTATCCGGATCCGGGACAGTGTATGGTGGGTAGTTTGACTGGGGCGGTCGCCTCCGAAAGAGTAACGGAGGCGCGCGATGGTGGGCTCAGACCGGTCGGAAATCGGTCGTCGAGTGCAATGGCATAAGCCCGCCTGACTGCGAGACTGACAAGTCGAGCAGAGACGAAAGTCGGTCATAGTGATCCGGTGGTCCCGCGTGGAAGGGCCATCGCTCAACGGATAAAAGGTACGCCGGGGATAACAGGCTGATGACCCCCAAGAGTCCATATCGACGGGGTTGTTTGGCACCTCGATGTCGGCTCATCGCATCCTGGGGCTGGAGCAGGTCCCAAGGGTTTGGCTGTTCGCCAATTAAAGCGGTACGTGAGCTGGGTTCAGAACGTCGTGAGACAGTTCGGTCCCTATCTGCCGTGGGTGTAGGAATATTGACAGGATCTGTCCCTAGTACGAGAGGACCGGGATGGACATATCTCTGGTGGACCTGTTGTCCTGCCAAGGGCATAGCAGGGTAGCTATATATGGAATGGATAACCGCTGAAGGCATCTAAGCGGGAAACCAACCTGAAAACGAGTATTCCCTTGAGAACCGTGGAAGACTACCACGTTGATAGGCTGGGTGTGGAAGTGCGGCAACGCATGAAGCTTACCAGTACTAATCGTTCGATTGGCTTGATCGTTCCCATTGCTCATGCTCATCATTGATGAGCGACGTGTTCAAAACAAAACGAGGCGGTTTATCCTCCTCACCAGCTTCTCATTCGGTTTGCCCCAGCTAAGGGCAAATCTTGCGCTTTGCCGACCTGGTGGTTCTGGCGGGGTGGCTGCACCCGTTCCCATTCCGAACACGGCCGTGAAACGCCCCAGCGCCGATGGTACTTCGTCTTAAGACGCGGGAGAGTAGGTCGCTGCCAGGTCTGCAAAACGCAAGATAAAAAAACCGCCGCTCCCCTTCGAGGCATAGCCGAGAAGGACAAGGCAGCGGCGAAAACAAACCGGAAATCTTCTCTGAACAAACGCTCGGCCAAGCCGAAACGCAAGGGCCGCCTACAAGCGGCCTTTTTGCTTAGGTAAAATCAGAACGTCCCTTACGCGAGACAAATCCGTCGGATTTGCTCGGCACAGACCGTAAATCCCAAAGGGATTTACCTTATCGCGATAAACCGCACAGCGGTTTACGCACCGGATAAACCGCATAGCGGTTTACCGAGATGGCGCGGGGTGGAGCAGCCCGGTAGCTCGTCAGGCTCATAACCTGAAGGCCGCAGGTTCAAATCCTGCCCCCGCAACCATCTTTACTTGCGATGACCCCGCCCCTAAAGCGGGGTTCTTCGTTTGTGCGGAAATCGTAAGGATTCCAGCAAGATCGCCCTGAACGTCGATCTCCACCTTGCCCTCCACCGGCCTCAGCACGATCGTGTCCACCACCAAGCGCAGTATGCTCGCCGCCTCGATCCGCTTCTCCTTCTCTTTGTAGCGGGCGTAGATCGCGACCTTCAATGCACCTCTCCTTTCGGCATCAGGAGGTGCGTTTCCCCCGTCGCCTCATCATCTTCACTTCTTCCGCGAAGCACTCCCGCGCTGCCTGCCGTGCCAGAAAGTCGACCAGACCCAGAAAGCGGCGATCGGGGTTGCCACGAGGTGTAAAGGTAAGTTCCAGTTCGTCGATCAGCAAGGATTCGAGGAGCAATTCGCGCTCTCTTCTTGACATCTTCGCTTTGTTGCCGGGTGGGTGCAAGGTCATGCCCTGCAGAATTCGCGTGAGGATCAGTATAAGCAACTGAAATTAAAGGCGTATATTCGGCGGTGGACGGCGTGCCTTCGGCGGCTACGGCAAAGCTTGGCGCACTTCCGCGTGCCGCAGCATATGGAAAATACTGGCGCCAACGCGCAGTATTGTTCTGCATTACTGCTTTATGGCGCGAGTCTCGTGGCATCGCTGACATCCCTTGTTTATGATGTTAATATCGGCTATATATCAGGATATAGAACGGAGACCCGTCATGAGCAATGCCGCACAGAAGAGAGCAATCGAGAATTATCGCGCACGGCTGACGCAGCGCGGCTTCAAGCGTTTCGAGGTCCTGGCGCTAGAATCCGACCGCGAACTGATCCGGTCGCTTGCCCGCCAACTAGCTGAAGAGGGGCCGGAAGCGGAGCAGGCGCGGGCGGCGGTCAAGGCCCTCGTCGCGAGTGAGCCGCCGAAATCCGGCGGTATCCTGTCCGCCCTCCGCCGCTCGCCTCTGGTCGGCGCTGATGTCGATCTGTCGCGCCCGCACGAGGAAGGGCGCAGGGTCGAGCTGTGACGCGTTATCTCCTCGATACAAACATCATCAGCAATATCGTCAAGCCGCAGCCCTCGGAAGCGCTGTTGGCATGGTGGATCGAACAGAAGGATGAGAACCTGTTCGTCGCTTCGCTCACCATCGCGGAAATCCGGCGCGGCATTCTGGAGAAGCCGCGCGGCAAGAAGCGAGACGCCCTTGATGCCTGGTTCTCGGGGCCGGAAGGTCCGCAGGAGTTGTTCGCCAACCGTATCCTTACGTTCGACGACAAGGCAGCTTTGATCTGGGCGCGATTGATGGCCGAAGGCAAAGCCGCAGGTCGTCCGCGCAGCGCACTCGACATGATCATCGCTGCCGTCGCCGGTGCTAACGACTGCGTGGTGGTCACGGACAACGGAAAAGATTTCGCCGGTATCCAATTCGTCAATCCTATGAGGGATGGCAACTGATGTCTTGGTTGGGTGACAGATTCTCGGGAGAGAGGCATGGCTGAAACGCAGATCGAGTGGACGGATTCGACTTGGAATCCAGTTGCCGGGTGTTCGATTGTGACCGCTGGCTGCACGCATTGCTATGCCATGGAAATGGCTAAACGCCTCGAGGCGATGGGCGTGGAGAAATATGCGGGGCTGACCCGCAAGACTGGACGGTGAACTGTCTAAAATGGCGTGGTACGCGAGGATCGGGAGGCGCTGTCGATTCCGCATCGCTGGTGCAAACCCCGAAAGATCTTCGTAAACTCGATGAGTGACCTGTTTCATGAGCAGGTCAGCGACGCCTTCATTCTCGAAGTTTGGCAGGTGATGCGCGAGACGCCGCGCCACAACTATCAAATCCTCACGAAGCGGCCGGACCGAATGACGGAGCTGGTTTCCGGCAAGATTGGCGAAGTCCTGCCCAACGTCTGGCTCGGCACCAGCATTGAAAACGCGGATGTCGTCGATCGTGTTGAGCATCTGCATAGGGCGCCCGCTGCGATCCGGTTCATTTCTTTCGAGCCATTAATTGGTTCGGTTGGGGCCGTTGATCTACAGGACATCCACTGGGCAATTGTGGGCGAGCCGGTTTCTCTCCTGACCGGCCTTCTCACCTGCGGATGCTGCGGCGGCAAGTTCGGCATCGTCACGCCTAGCCGCTATGCCTGCCTCAACCATCACAGGCGGGGCACCTGAGACAATGGTCGGTCCATCACCCGTGAGCAGATCGAGGCGCGGGTTCTGTCCGGCATCAAGGACAAACTTGTCTCGTCGCATGCGGTCGCCGAGGCTGCCGAGGAGATGAACCGGCTGAATCATGACCGACGTGCGCAGGCGGCAACCGACCGGAAAAATCTCGCGAAGATCGAAAAGGCTATCGCCGGGATTATTTCCGCCATCGAGGATGGCATGTACCAGCCGTCCATGAAGGCGCGCATGGATGACCTCGAACGACAGAAGGCGGATATCACCGCCCGCCTGTCACAGGCCTCCGCCGACATGCCCAGAACGTTGTCATCCTCTACCGGCTGCGGGTGGAGCGTCTGACGGAAGCGCTTGACGATCCAGACGGAGGCAGGCAGGCGGCGGAGGCGTTGCGCTCGCTGATCGGCGAGATCGTACTGACCCCTAGCATAAAGCGCGGCGACGTTCATGCAGAGCTACGCGGCGAGCTGTTTGGCATTCTCGGCTTTGCCAATGCGGAAGCGGGAGGGCCGCAGAACAGCCCTTTTATGCCATTCGTTGAAGCGAGCCCCCGCAACCAAATCAAAACAACAGCCCGCAAGATCGAAAGGTCGGCGGGCTTTTTTGGCGTTCTAAGGCAGAACAAAGCAATGGTCGGTGTCAATCAGGAGTCAAGAGGGTGTTGATTAGTGAGATTAGTATTGTAAGGGGTGGCGGTTAGTGTCCTGTCTGGGGCGCCGAGTTGAGCCTATGTGCGGACAGCTTCCCCCTGACTGCGCCACGGTCGCCGGCCTTCGAGCGGGGAGCTTCCCACGCAACGCCCCCGATTGTCAGAGTGCGGACAGGATTTTAGTTTCGGGTTGAGGACCGGGCGAGAGGCTTCCGCGGCTGCTCGTCGACAAACTCGCCGCCGTGCTTTGATGGCGGGCCTCGCTGGCGAGATGTTCGGCGAGTCTGATGGCCAAGGCGACGGCGGGAAGCGTGGGGTTCGCTTGTCCGGACGTAGCGAAAACGGAGCTGCCGGCGATATGGAGGTTAGCGATGTCGATGACGCGACAGTTGTGGTTGACGATGGCGTGGTTGCGGTCCACGCCCATCTTGGTCAACCCGATCTGATGGTATCCGTCTTTGGCTTGCGCGGCGATATGCTCTTCGAGGTTTTCGGGGGCTGCGTCGAATATCAGCTTGCCTATCTTGCGCTCCTTGAGCCAGCGATCCAAGGCGACATGTGCTTGGAGCGTCCCGCGAAAATCCTGAGGCAGATATCGGAATGAGACGTCGAGCTTGAACTGGCCGTCCGCATCTTGCTCTGGCTTGAGGAAGACGCGGCTTGAACTGCTTGGAATTTGCTCCCCATGGTAGCGAAGGCCGTATTTCATGTCTGGCCTGCGCAGCAGAACATATGGTTCGGCAAAGCTGAATTTTTGGCGAAGCAGCCCCAGCGCGGAAGAGGTCGCGCCAAGGGGATTGCGCAGTACATTATGCAGAGCATTATAGTAACGGAATCGGTCGGCTTCGCCCCATGTCGCCTTGTGGACGAAGGACTTCCGACTGTTCCAGAGATGTAGCAGCGAGAGCGCCGTGTCGGCCTCACCGAAAGCGGCCCTACGGTTCGTCGGCCAAAAAGCGATATTCGGCAGCTCGTGTGCCCGTTGCAATTGGGGGGCGGGTTGAAACCGGTTACACACGAAGGTTCCGGTGGATGTGCGCTTAAAAAGATACCGTTCGGCATGCTCTTTGGTGGCGAATTCGATCTGCGCGATCTGTCCAGCGAGATGTCCCATGTAGAAGCGCCCGAGCGGCCCATCGCTTCCGCCGAACAATTGCGGAAACGCCAGCTGGAGGTTCAGTAGGAGCCGGGTATTACCTCTGCCGCCACAGGCCAGCACATATTGGTCTGCGCACACCTTGTACGAACCACCGCGGCAGGCAATCGACATGGAATGTACGCGCGCCTCAACCGGATCGAACGCCAGAGCTTTGATCCTCGCGTCCAGGGCGACGAAGAGGTTCTTCGAAGAAGCGAGCTCGGCGCTGTTGGCCTTCGCTGTGTTGCGTATTCGTGTCCAGCTTTCCCGGGATGATGGGAAATCAGTCTCCGGTTCCGGCTCCGATCGCTCGCCGGCGACGTTGCTGCTCAAAAGAGCCCGTGCCCGCTGATAAAAAGGCGAAATCTCTTCGTGAGCAATAGGCCAACCGGAGTGTGCGACATAATCTCTTGCCTCGAAGTCTATATCATCCAGCTCAACGCATTGCCCACCCCATCGTTCGGACGTGCCGCCAAGTCCGGTGGCCGAAGTAAGTCGGTCCGCAGCGTGATAGATATCGTCTTCTATGTCGAAGCCTGTTTCGTTTCGTTGGGGTCGTTTCGATCGTTTCGGCCCCGCTTCGAGAAGCAGCGTTCGCATGCCGCGCCTGCTCAATTCAAGCGCAGCGGCAATACCGACCGGGCCAGCGCCCGCGACGCACACGTCAAACGCCTGTTGAAAGACCTCTAAACCCGCAAACATCTGCCCCCCACTTTTGAGCCAGCGCCCTTTTAGCCGCCACCGCAATCACCCTTCCGTCCCCTCGTGGCACTGCGGATCAGTCTTGGCGGGATCGCCAGCGGATTGAAGACGGAGGCGCCAACTGACACGGCACGCTAGAGTTTCACTATCCGCAGAACAACTTCGCCTAAAGTAGGATGATTTTGCTCGTCACCTCGATCAAAAGGATTAGTGGCAGCTTCCGCCAGCGCATTGTCCGGCGTGAAATCCGTTGGTCTCCCGTCAGGAACTCGACCGGGCGCTGACGATCGTCGAACATCGATCCTCGCGGGTTGACGCGCCGGACATCGGATAAAGCAGGAGGAATGCCATGAAAGCCGTTCGGACGGATCAGGAAATCGAATGTCCGGAAATCGACGCCGGGCTAGGGGCGCGCGGCGTCGAGCTCGTCTCGCTGCCCGACGGCGCGTGCCGGAGGACAGGCTGAGGCGCGAGGTGGCTGAAGCCGACCTCCTGCTCTTGTGCTACACGCCGATCACCGCCCGCATCATCGCCGCGGCTAGGCGCCTCAAGGTGTGGCGGCGACGTCGTAATATGAGCGAAATTCATATAGCGTCCCGAAATCACAAGTCTCTGCGTGATCAAGCCCCGCAACCAAATCAAAAAAAGCCCGCCAGGCGAAAACCGGCGGGTTTTTTGTTTGCCGCGCAACCGCACGACGGCTTGAGCGCCTCGAAAGCGGCCAGCAAGCAGCCGCCCCATGCGCAGACGTGCGACATCGCATCCTCAATCCATTGTTCAGATTGAGAGAATCGTAATTCAACACGCCAGTCCAGACACCCGCGCACAGGTCTCCTAGTGCCGCACGGGCTTCGGGGTGGTATCGAGCAGGTCCATTACCCGAGGGCACGACACTAGGAGGTCACACAGTATGACGAAGTCATCCGGGTCCCTTGGTGCCGCCGACAAATGAAACCAGTCCGGGTTCTCTCCCCTTGGTGACCACACAAGCCGCTCCTCCAGAAGATAGACGCCGTAGACGACTTCAATTTCGCCGCGGACCGCCAAGTTCAGGCGCGAACGAATGCCATACCCGGTCAGCGCCGCGTTTAGCGCTATCACTACCTCAATCAGTGTGGTCCGATATCCCGGCCGGCGTACGACCTCGGTCCCATACACCCGCTCCAGCCAGGTCGCGCCAAGCTGGATGACGATCAGTATGCTGTCCAGGATTTGACGCAGATCCTTCTGCGTCATGATTTGCATATATTTTGCTGGCTTCAGATAGACGTCGACGGCCGCCGAAACGGCCCCGCACCCGCTGTGGCCGAGGATGACTATCGTGCGCAGGCTATCCTTGAGATGATCAACCGCATAGCTCAGACTGGCCGTGACGTCGTCGCCCATGCCATTGCCGGCCACCCTGACGACAAACAGGTCGTTCGGGCCTTCGGAAAAGATCAGCTCCACCGGAACACGCGCATCGGCACAACCGACAATTGCCGCAAACGGTTGCTGTTTGGGTGCCGCGCTGCGCCCGGGAAGAAGGCCGACATCATGCGGGTCGACAGCGATGTTCAGCTTTGCGGGTGGTGACGAGGTGATCCGGTCAAGGAGTTCGGCGAAGGCCCGGTTTCCAGCCTCGAGTCTCGACCGGGCAGCGTTCGCATCCGGTGGTAGGGGCCTATACACAGCATCGAACGCGAACCGGTATGTCACTTCGGCCAACCAGGTCTGATCCTCCTTCGAGGCGCCCTCGAGCAGCTTCTTTGCCATCTTGCAGTCTCCTTCGACAGTGATCGAAACAGGGGCGGCAATGCAAATCCGTGACTTTCCACATTAACACTTTCACGCGTGGGCGCACCTCTAAACCAAACTGCGCGTGTCATACGGCTAAGGCCGTGCATCCAGACGGGAGCCGGCGTGCCGCCGGCGACCCATGAACCGCAGGCCGCGGCTCTGGGCAGATCGCTGGGGACTTAGGCCGAAGGTGTATCGCACCATACAGCCGGCTCGTTGTTGTGATTATGATGGGCGTGGTGTGGGTGTTGGTACATCCGTGACGTTATCGTTGGCCCATGTCGTGATCGGGTGGACCTGCCCGGTGATATGATCCCGCAAGTAGGTTTCCTGACCTGCCAGGCCCATTGGATAAAGCTTATTTCGGCTGGCCTCGTAGTCAGCACTCTGGTCGGTACAGAGGCGAATGCGCATATCCTGCGGCGCGACACCGGTCCGGTTCGGCAGATGATCCACAAGCACTGCATCTGGGGACAGCGTTCCATCGAAGGCGTGCGTCAGATATTGCGCGGATCTTTCGTTGCGTTCCCGTTCTGTCGTGGCGCCCAAGATGACCACCATCACGCGCCTTCCATTTCGAGTTGCGAGCCCGACGATATTTCGTCCGGATGCACATAGGAAACCAGTCTTCATCCCGATGGTGCCGCTGAAACGCGTCAACAACAGATTGTTGGACTTGATCTCTTTACCGTCGATCGTGACTGCCGAAGCCAGGAAGAAGCGGCGATATTCAGGAAACATCCGGTCCACTTCCAACCCAAGGATCGCAAGATCGCGGGCAGTCGTGTAATTCTCTCTGTCAAATAGACCGTTTGGATTGGTAAAATGCGTGCCCGTAAGCCCGATGCGGGCCGCCGCTTCATTCATTCGCCGAACGAAAGACGTTTCGCCGGAAGCGACTACTTCTGCCAAGGCTACAGCGACGTCATTTGCTGAAGCCGTAATCGTGGCAAAGAGCGCGTCTTCGAGGGTCATTGTCCGGCCGAAGGTCAGGCCGGATTCGAGAAACGCCTGTTTCGTTGCGTTGCGGGTCATGGTGACCGGTGTCGTCAGTGTCACCTCGCCAGACCGAAGGGCTTCAAACACGACGAACGCGGTCATGAGCTTGGTTGTCGAGGCCGGATACCAGGGTACGCCGGCATCTTCCTGATAGAGAACTTGATGGCTGTCGGCATCCACGACGAGTGCCGGCGTTGCATTCGCCGGTGTCCACAAAAAAAGGGATGCCATAAACACCAATCTTTTCAAAGGTTTTCCGGCGATTATGTTTTTCGTCATGTGCCAGTCTCCGGGGAAGGCGTCCTAATGACATGATGTGCCGCGGGGCACAAGCGTTCGCTGCGGCGCGTCGGAGGCGCGTTGCTTCGCTAGGTAACGCGACGCTGCCGAAGGCGAGGGATCTTCGCGATTGGCTATCGATGGTCATGCGGGGTGGGGAACGCACTAGCCTTGCGACAGTGCGCGCGCAGTCGCGAAGAAGGCCTGTATTGACTTGCTGCTACGGCGATCCTTCAGGCAGATCAGCTTTTCATGCATCGAAAGCGGCTGGTGTTCGAGCGCGATTTTCACCAGCCTCGGATCGTTGTCGAACTCCGCTTCGGACACAACCCCGAGACCCATGCCTGCGGCAACGATCCGCCGGACGGCTTCGCGTCCTTCGGCCTCGATTGCGTAGCGGAGGGTCACCCCTTGCGCCCCCGCGAGCTTCTCCAGCATCTGCCTGGTGCGTGAACCGTGCTCCCTCATGATCAGGGGCCATGCGCTCAACGCCTCAAGCGGAATGCTCGTCCGCGTCGCCAGGGGATGCGATTTCGCGGCGAAGAGCACGACAGGCGAGACATTGAGCGAAAAGACCTCGAACGGGCGCTCATCGGCCAATTCGCCAAGGACGCCGACGTCCACGTCGTAGGCAAGCAAATCCTCCACGATGCTGTTGGAATTGCCGCCGACGATCTTGATCTGAATGCCGGGAAACCGCGCCTGGAAGACGGTGAGCACGTCCAGGACGTGATCCACCGAATCGGCTGCGATCCTGAGCATGCCTGCCCGCAACGATCGCTCCTCCTGCAGGACCTCGAGGGCTTCGCCTTCGGCATCGAACAGGCGGTGGGTCGCCGCCAGGAGCCGGGAACCTGCCGGTGTCAGCTCGATCTGACGGCGCTTTCGAACGAATAGGGCGACGTCGTATTCCTCCTCCAGCCAGCGCACTTGGTCGGAAATGGCAGGCTGCGTGAGGTGCAATGCGCGGGCAGCTTGCGAAAAACTGCCGGCAAGAGCCACGTGATGGAAAGCCCGAAGCTGGACATAGCGCATGACAGGCGGAAGCCCCTAGGTGATGCTTCTTCGGCATCGAAGAATTCTTAATTTGTCTCATTAATATCGATTTTGTTCACTCTCCGATAGATGCGATAGCCTGCACGCAGCTGCACGATGATCGGAGAAAGCGATGAAAGCCACAGCATCCGCCCAGGTTCACACGGAGGGCGAAGCCAACACGTCGGCAGCGCGCGGGGCCTGGAACGCCCGGATGGGCGATGAACGGACGAACTCCCTCGTAGCGCGCGACGCCGCCGCATTCCTGCACCAGAGCCTGTCAAGCCCCTGCCTGACCGCCATCGCCAAGGCGGAGGGCATCTGGATCGAGGATACCGCTGGCCGGCGCTACATGGACTTCCATGGAAACAGCGTTCACCACATCGGCTATGGCCATCCCCGGCTGAAACAGGCAATCAAGGCCCAGATCGATGATTTGTGTTTTGCACCGCGTCGTTTCACCTGCGAACCTGCCGTCGAGCTTGCCGAGATGCTCGGCCGTCTTGCGCCCGGCGATCTCGGCAAGGTCTTGTTCACCACGGGTGGATCCGATGCGATCGAAGTCGCACTGAAGCTGGCGCGCGCCGCGACCGGCCGGTTTAAGACGCTTTCCTTCTGGGATGCCTTCCACGGCGCCGGATTCGGCGCGTCGAGCGTCGGCGGCGAGGCGACCTTCCGCTCGGGCATAGCCGGCCCGCTCCTGCCGGGCGCCGAACACGTCGCGCCCTGGGCGAACCGCCACTGCGGCTATGGCCAGGACAATCTCGAAAGTTCCGCGCGCGCCTGCGCCAATATGATCTCCTACGTCCTCGCCCGCGAGGGCGATTTTGCAGCGCTGGTCGCCGAACCGATGCGGGCGACGCCCAATCCACCGGCGCCGGGTTTCTGGAAACAGGTGCGTGAGGCCTGCGACCGGCACGGAACCTTGCTGATCTTCGACGAAATTCCGACCGGCCTAGGCAAGACCGGCCGCTTCTTTGCCTGCGAGCACGACGACGTCGTTCCCGACATCCTCGTGCTCGGAAAATCGCTCGGTGGCGGCATTTTGCCGATCGCGGGCGTGGTCGCCAGGCGCGATCTCGACGTGGCGGGCGACTATGCCATCGGCCACTACACGCACGAAAAGAACCCGGTAACGACGCGCGCGGCGCTGACCACCATTTCCATCATCATCGAGGAGGGGCTTGCGGAGCGGGCCGCCGAACTCGGCGGCTATGCGATGGAGCGGCTCAGCACTTTCGGCGAACGCTGCGCGGCGGTCGGAGATGTGCGCGGCCGCGGCCTGCTTTTCGGCGTCGAGATCGTATCCGACCGGACGGATTTCACGCCGGACAATGCGCTGGCGGAGCGGGCCTATTATCGCTGCATGGAAGCGGGGCTGAGCCTGAAGATCAGCCAGGGCAACGTCATGACACTCTCGCCGCCCATGGTGGTCTCCCGCCAAGAACTCGACCGGGCGCTGACGATCGTCGAACAATCGATCCTCGCGGGTTGACGCGGCGGACATCGGATAAAGCAGGAGGAATGCCATAAAAGCCGCACGGATCAGGAAATCGAATGATCGACGCCGGGCTACGGGCGCGCGGTGTCGAGCTCGTCTCGCTGCCCGACGGCGTGCCGAGGACAGGCTGATGCGCGAGGTGGCTGAAGCTGACCTCCTGCTCTTGTGCTACACGCCGATCACCGCCCGCAGGGATGGCTGCTGACCGAGATCATGCGGATCGACGGTGAAAGCACAGATGCGAGGTAGGTTCGGCAATTGCCAGAAAGGCGAGCAGATCCTCTTTCGAGAGCGCGGCGCAACCCGCAGTCGGCGAATAGGTCGGTTGGGCGACATGCAGAAAGATCGCGCTGCCCGCGCCGGCGACCGGCGGGTCGTCATTGTGTCCCAATACGACTACAACGTCATAGAGATCGTCATGTCGCCAAAGCTCTTCATGGCTCGCGGCGAAGGGTAGCTTCACCTGGCAATTGTAGTCTGGGTGCGAGGGGGCGTCGCACCAGCCGTCCAACCTGTCGATCTCATGGCAGGGGAACTGCGTTGTCGGCTTGGCCATCCGGTCTGCCCGGTAGAAAATCTGGCGGATCGGCCAACGGCCCACGGGGCTGACGCCATCGCCCTCGACCTTGTCTGTATGCAAGCCGCCGCGGCCGACGGCGCAGCGCCAGCGCTTGTCTCCAAATGTGGCTTGCCAGCCGTCCCCGTCTCGCGAAACGATCAGATCCACGCTCAACTCCTTCCTTCTTGAAATCTCACAGACCCAGGGGAAAATGACACGCGACTGGCCGGCCGCCCCGATCGGACAGGGCCGGTTCCTCCGTCCTGCAGATCGCCTGAGCGTAAGGACAGCGCGTCTGAAATCGACATCCGGTAGGCAAGTTCATCGGGCTCGGAATGTCGCCGACCAGCAACGGCTTTTCGCGGTTCCGCTGATGTGGATCGGCGCGCGGAACCGCCGAAATCAGAAACATCGTGTAGGGGTGACGCGGATTGGAAAATATCTCCTCCGTCGTGCCGACCTCCACCATCCGCCCGAGGAACATCACGCCGACGCGGTCAGCGAACTGGCGAACCACACTCAGATCGTGCGTGATGAACAGATAGGTCAGCTTCAGCTGTTCCTGAAGATCGCGGAGCAGGTTCAGGACCTGCGCCTGAATCGAGACGTCCAGCGCCGAAACTGCCTCGTCGCAGACCACGAATTCAGGGCTGTTGGCGAGAGCGCGGGCGATGCCGATCCGCTGCCGTTGCCCGCCGCTGAACTGATGCGGGTAACGGCGCAACAAGGTTCGCCGCAGCCCGACCATGTCGAGCAGTTCGCCGCAGCGTTCCTCGATCTGGGCCTCTGTTCCGAAGCGGTGCGTGCGCAGCGGTTCGGCCAGAATGTCCTTGATCCGCATCCGGGGATTGAGCGAGGCAAACGGGTCCTGAAAGACGATCTGGAGCTTCTTGCGCATCGCCCGCATCGCTGAATCGTTCAGCGCGTGAAGGTCCTGGCCGCGATACCGCACGGTGCCCGCGGTCCGGTCGAGGAGCCGCAGCATGACACGGCCAAGCGTGGTCTTGCCGCAGCCCGACTCGCCCACCAGCGCGAATGTCTCTCTCTCGTAGATATCCAGACTGACGCCGTCCACGGCACGGATCACCTGATCCCGTCGGCCGAAGAAACTTGTACCGATAGGATAGTGCTTGCTAAGCCCGTCGGTTGAGATGAGGACTTCGCTCACAGCTTTCCTCCCTGTTTGTCGTGAAGCCAACAGCGGGCCTTGTGACCATTGCCGAGATCCGTCAGTTCGGGTTGCTGCACCCGGCAGATGGGCATCGCGTCCCCGCATCGGGGATTGAAACGACAGCCCGTGGGAAGTTTGGCGAGGTTGGGCACCACACCCGGAATGCTGTTCATGCGTTCCGCCGAGCGCTTTTCCGTCGCCTTCGGGATCGATGCGAGAAGTCCGCGCGTATAGGGATGCGATGGCCGGTCGAAGAGGTCGAAGACGTTGGCTTGCTCGACGATTTGACCCGCATACATCACGTTCACCTCGTCGCACATCTCTGCGATGATACCGAGATCATGGGTGATCATGACGATCGCGGTGCCGACCCTGTCGCGTAGCGCCATCATCAGCCGCAGGATTTGCGCCTGTGTCGTCACATCCAGCGCGGTCGTCGGCTCGTCCGCGATGAGAAGCTTCGGTTCGCAAATCAGTCCCATGGCGATCATCGCCCGTTGCCTGAGACCGCCCGACAGCTGGTGCGGATAGACGTCGAGACGCGCCGCAGGTTCCGGTATGCCCACCGTTTCGAACATGTGCAGAACCTTGTCGCGGATAGCACGCCGACCGAGATTCGTGTGAATCGAAAGAGGCTCTCCGACCTGCTGGACCATGGTTCTCACCGGGTTCAGGGATGTCATCGGCTCCTGGAACACCATCGATAGTTGACGGCCGCGGTTGCGCCGCAGTTCTTCGGCGTTCAGCCGTGTCAGGTCGGTGCCGTTCAGCATAATGCTGTCGGCGCTTACCTTTCCCTGGGGGGATGCCACCAGCCCCATCAGCGACAGCGCCGTCACGCTCTTGCCGGAGCCGGATTCTCCCACCAGTCCCACTATTTTGCCACGGCCGACGTCGAACGACACGCCGTCGACAACCTTGACGGAGCCGCGCTGGGTCTGGAATTCCGTGCGCAGGTTGCGCACGCTTAACAATATGCTCTGATCTGTCATCGCAGCGCCCGCTAGTCTTTCATGTAGGGATCGAGCGCGTCGCGCAGCCCGTCACCGACAAAATTGAACGCCAGCACCGCGACCAGGATTGCCACCCCCGGTATGATCGCGACCAGCGGTGCCGAGAAGAGGTATTCCTTGCCCTTTGCCACTAGCAACCCCCAGCTCGCTTCGGGTGGCTGGACGCCCACGCCGAGGAAGCTGAGACTCGATTCCCACATGATCGCCTCGGGAATGCTGAGCGAAAACAGGACGATCAGCGTCGGGATGACATTGGGGAAGAGGTGGCGAACCATGATCGTCACTTTGCTCGTGCCGTTCGCGCGCGCCGCCTCGATGTATTCCTTCTCCTTGAGGGCGAGCGTTTGGGAGCGCACGACCATCGCCACACCTGCCCAGCCGACGAGGCTCAACGCGATGAAGATGTTGAAGAGGTTTGCGCCCAGGGTGTACATCACGACCATCGCCAAGAGCAGCGACGGGAAAGCGAGCATGGTATCGGCCAGGCGCATGATGAGGACATCGGTCTTGCCTCCGAAATATCCGCTGATGATGCCCATTACGGCCCCGATCACCAGAGAGATGAAGCTCGGCACGATGCCGACGACCAACGAGATCCGAGCGCCATAGAGAATCCGCGTCAGAAGATCCCGGCCAAAATTGTCTGTCCCGAGCCAATAGGTGGTGGACGGCGGCAAGAACTGTTCGTCCAGCGCGACGCGATAGGGATCGTGGGGGCTGATAAGCGGAATAAAAATCGCAACGAAGACCAGAGCGCCGACCAAGATCAGCCCGATCACCGCCATGCGGTTTCTGCAGAAGACCCTGACCGTCTCACGAAAGAAGCTGTCGCTCTCGCTCGTATCGGCAAAGTCTTCCGTTGTTTCGGAAAATTGCGTCACTTCGATCCTCCCTTCATTTGGTATCGAATGCGGGGGTCGAGGACGGAGTAGAGAATATCGGCAATCAGATTCCCCATAATGACAAGGGTAGTCGCAAAGAGGACCGACCCTTGCAGAAGCGGCATATCGCGTGCCTGAATGGCGTTGACGGAGATGCGGCCGACGCCGGGAATGCCGAAGATCGCTTCGGTGATGACCGCACCGGACAGAAGCGTGGCAACCTGGATCGCCATGATAGCCACCACGGGAATGAGCGCGTTCTTGAGTGCATGCCGCTGAATTACCAGGATCTCGCGAAGTCCCTTGGCCCGGGCCGTTCGGATATAGTCAAGGCGCATCACTTCCAAGAGGCTGGATCGAGTCAAACGGGCGATCACGCCTGCGGAACTCCACCCCAGAACCATGGCGGGCATGATCACATATTCGAAGCCGTAGAACCCCGATACCGGCAGCCATTTCAGTTTCAAGGCGAAGATGTACTGCATCAGCAGGGCGGACCAGAAGATCGGCATCGACACGCCCAGAAGCGAGAAGCCCATGAAGAAATGGTCGAGCTTGGAACCCCGCCGAACCGCCGACAGAATCCCCACGGGGATGCCGATGACCCAGGAAACGATCGCCGCGCTGGCCGCGAGGAGAAGCGTATTCGGAAAGGCGTGGAGTATGAGCGTCGTCACGTCCCGGTTGAGCTTGATCGACACGCCGAGATCGCCCTGCAGCGCGGCGAAAAGGAACCTGAAATACCGCGTGAGCAGCGGATCATCGAGGTGCATCTGGGCACGCACGCGGTCGATCACTTCGGCGCTCGCATGTTCCTTCATCATCAGCGCGATGGGATCGCCGGGGATCACATTGAGCATGATGAAAAGCAACGCCGTGATGGCGATCAGAACGGGGATCGAAATCGCGATGCGCTTTATCACGAAGATCAGCATCGAAAGAAGTCTTTCATTGGGTCTCACTGAGGCGAGAGCTGCAAGGAGATACCTGCCAGAGAAGGCGCACTGGCGACAAGCGCGCACTGGAATGGGGCGGGCACCGATGAACAACGCCCGCCACCTCGAATGTCTTATTCGACTTCCATCTTATAGTAGCTCATGTCGCTCCAGCCGTTCCACGGCACCACGAAGTTCTTCACCCGCGGCTGGACGACGTAGGCGTGATCGAGGCTGAACATCGGCACCCAGGCCGCGTCTTCCTGCACGATCCGATCGGTCATCTTCTGATAGAGTGCGCAGCGTTCCTCGGGATTGGTCATCGACCGTGCCTTGTCGAGAGCCGCGAAGACTTCAGTATCGTTGTTGTTGTAACCACGAACCGCTGTCCCGCTCTTGCTGAAGAACGTGTAGAAGAAGTTATCCGGATCGTTGAAGTCAGCGGACCAGTTTTGCGTGTAGTTGTCGACCGTCCCGGCCTTGCGGCTCGCAAGATAGGCCGACTCGTCCATCGTGTTGATCTGGACGTTGAAGCCGGCTTCCTTAATCTGGGCCTGAATGATCTGGTTCATGTCAGACCATTTCGAAGACCAGCTGCTGACCTGCGCAAGCTTGATGTCCACGCCGTCGGGATAACCCGCTTCGGCCAGAAGTTGCTTGGCCTTGCCCGGATTGTATTCGATGGGCGTGGCGGCGGCGTAGCAGGTAAGGCCGCGCGGCATCACGCCGTTTTCAACCATGCCCTTGCCGTAGAAATTCTTCTGGAGAATTTCCTCGCGGTTGATGGCCATCTGGAATGCCTTGCGGACGCGCACGTCGTCAAAGGGCTTCAACGCCTGGTTGATGTGATAGTAGTACATGCCGACGCGCGGACCCGCCCGGACCTGGCCCTTCCACTGATCACTGCTGGTGAAATAGGGCAACTGCGTCGGAGCGTAGTCAACGTCGAAGACGTCCAGTTCGTCAGATTCAAAGAGAAGCCGCAAGGTCTCCGAATCTGCGACAACGCGGATGATGATCTGGTCGAGCTTGGGACGACCACGGTAGTACTGGTCGTTGGCTTCGAGAACCTGATTATCGTTCAGATTGTATTCCGTCAACTTGAACGGACCAGTGCCGTTGGTCGTTTCAGGCGTAAGACCGTACTGGTCGCCCAACGGTTCGGTGAACTTCCGATTGTAGATCGAGGCGGCCGGGGCGGCCATAAGAGCGGTGAAGGCCGCGTAGGGGTCGCGCAGAACGATCTTGACAGTGTATTTGTCTACCGCCTGCAATCCACGGACGGTGGTGGCCGTGCCGTCCAGACGCTCCCTGGCGCCATCGACGAAGTCGAGAATATCGGTGCTAAGGGCCTTGGTCTTGGGGTCGAGCATCCGGTCGAAGGTGTAGACGACGTCATCCGCCGTCAGTTCCTCGCCATTGTGGAAAAGGACTCCCTTGCGCAGATGGAACGTATAGGTCTTGCCATCCTCCGAAACTTCCCAGCTCTCGGCGAGGCCGGGCACCAGCTTCGATTGGCCAGGGCCGCTCGTTTCCGCTTCGATAAGCCGGTCGTAAACATTCAGCGGCAGGGTGTAGAAATCCTGCGTCATCTGCACGTCGACGGTCTTCGGATCCTCTTGGTAGGCGATCCGCAATACGTGATCTGCCGCCAGTGTGGGCGAGGCCAGGGCAAGCGTGACCAGCCCCGTCGCCATTAGAAATTTGACCTTATTAAGCATTTGTCCGTCCTTCTTCCTTTTTCTTGGTTCCCCATCCGGGTCGACGTGCACGACGAATGTCGCCGCGTGCCTCCCCGGCTGTTCCGTTTCCGGATCAGTTTCCAGTTCAGCTCGTGCCAATTGTCACCGGCGTCCTGAGCGCCCCGTCCGAGACCGGTTGAGCTGACCTGGTCGCTTCCTGCCCTTCCGGAGCAGGAAACTGCCACCTTCCCGCTTGCTCGAGCCTCAGCATCTCGCTGATATCCTGCCTACGCCGTATCGTCCGGAACCGGCTGCCCTCCACGAGTACCTCGGCCACGAGATCACGGGAGTTGTAGGTCGAGGCCATCGACGCGCCATAGGCGCCGGCGCAATCGAACGCCAGCAGATCGCCCGCGCGCATCTCGCCAAGTCTATCATACGTCCCGAATTGGTCGGAGCTTTCGCAGATCGGACCCACGAGGCTGTAGTGAGGGGCGGCCCGATCCGTGCGCGGCTCGTGAAGAGTTAAAACGGGATGCTGCGCGTCGTAAAGCGCCGGACGCATCAGGTCGTTCATCCCGACGTCCAGGATGGCCATGGGCCCGCTTTGCATTTCCTTGAGGTAAAGAACCTCCGTCACCAGTAATCCCGCCCGTCCGACCAGCCATCGACCGGGCTCCACAGTCAGTTGGCAGCCAAGGTGGCCGACTGTCTCGGCGATGATTGCAGCATATTCTGCGATGTCGGGACCCGGCGTGTCGTTCGAGGCGATGCCTATCCCGCCGCCAAGATCAAGACGCGGCACAACCAGTCCTCTCCCGCGCATGAACACCACCAGATCGGCCATTGCCGAAAAGGCACGTCGGAACGGCGACATGTCGTGAATTTGCGATCCGATGTGAACGGCGACGCCCAGCACCTCGAGTTCCGGCATCGCCGCTGCCTCGGCATAGAGGTCGGCTACATCGCCGATCGGGATTCCGAACTTGCTGTCCTTGGTTGCCGTCGTGATTTTTGCGTGTGTCTTTGCATCGACGTCGGGATTCACGCGAAGCGTGATCGGCGCGCGCTGGCCAAGTCCTCGAGCAACCTCGGCCACTGCGGTGATTTCAGCTGCCGACTCGACGTTGATCTGGTGGATGCCGACCTCAACTGCGCGGGCAATCTCGGCGCGCGTCTTTCCAACCCCGGAGAAGATGATCTTGGATGCCGGCACTCCCGCGGCGAGGGCGCGCTCAAGCTCTCCGCCGGAAACGATGTCCATGCCGCAACCAAGTTCGGCGAGCAAGCCAAGCACGGCGATGTTGCTGTTGGCCTTGACCGCGAAACAGATCGAAACGCCGATCGGGTTAACGGCAGACGCGAGATACTTGTACGCCGATCGGATGGCATCTGCGGAATAGCAGTAGAAAGGGGTCGGCACGGCCCTTGCCACGGCGCTTAGACAGACATCCTCGATATGCAGGCCGCCAGCCTGATAGACGAGCCAGTCCCGGTCTTTTCCCAGGCGATTCGGGGATTCCGTATGTTTTGTCATCAGCCCATCACGAATAATTGCATCAGCGGTTCCTAATGAGCAGATGATTCCAGACCTCACGATGCTTGGGAAATAATTGCTAAGGCCGTCTTATTCAGATTTGATATGCAAGTTGCTGGAACCTCGACCGGTCAACGACGGGAACGGTGGCATCTCCGAGGCGGGAAAGAGAAAGAACGGAACGATGCGGCTCAATCAGCGTCAGATGGAGATTTTTAACGCCATCATGATCAACAAGAGCATGACCGCGGCTGCGGCGGCCTTGGGGACGTCGCAACCAACGATAAGCCGCGAGTTGCGGGATATGGAACAGCGGATCGGATTCGAGCTGTTCTTGCGCTTCGGCAAGCGCCTGACACCGACGAACCAGGCGCTGCTGCTGCATGAAGTCGTGCGCCGCGCCTTCGTAGGCATGGAAGAAATCAGTCGGGCCGCGTCCGCGATCCGAACACACAATGCCGCGAACTGCCGGGTCGCGACCATCCCCGCCTATGCGGAGGCGATCCTGCCCCGTGTGGCGCAACGACTCCTGAAGCATCGCCCCGCGGTTCATTTGTCCCTTCATTCCCTCGAGGAATTGTCGCTGCAGCATGAGATGGCCACGACCGTGTTTGACCTGGGGGTGACTGAAGGCCGGTTCGAACATCAGGGGGTTATCTCGCAGCGCATCGAAGTTGGCGACCTGGTCTGCGTCTTGCCGATTGGTCATCCGCTTTCGTCCAAACCGGTTCTCGAGCCTGCCGATTTCGATAGTGTCCCGTTCGTCTATTTTTCGCAGGATGACCCGTATAGACGGAAACTGGACGACATCTTCTTTGCAGCGGGCATCTCGCGTAGCTACGCGGTTGAAACGACGACGGCGGCAAGCGTCTGTTCAATGGTTTCAGCCGGAGTGGGCGTGTCAATCATCAATCCGCTGACCGCCGCGAACCATTTGGGCAAGGGCGTGGTCCTGCGAAGGTTCAGCGTCGGCGTCCCCTACGCGCTCGCCGTCTGGCGTCCGGCCCGAAAAACGGGTTCGGCAGTCGCGGAAAAATTCACCGCAGTCCTAAAAGACGTTGCCAACGAGATGCGAGCAACCTTGCAGTCTGCGATGGACAAGGGCTAGGCAACCGCGTTCTCATCGAAACGATCTGAACCGCACGCGACAGCGCCGGAAGAGCCGCACCGATAGCGTGACGAAGCGAATGACCCGCTGGACCGTATAACGGAATGGTTGCGTAAAGCTCAGGCATGGCGCTTGGATTGCAAGTCTCGGTGCGATTAGGCCAAAAGCCCGCGAGACAGTAATGTCCGCGGGCTTTTGGCGTTCTGCAAGACAAACGCAACTAACCGCCAAGCTCGCCCAAAACGAAGACCAGGAAAACACGGACCTTCAAGGAGAAATGAATGCGAGGCGCGTAAACCGCATACACATGCGTCAACGGGAGTTGCTTGGATCATCGGGCATGAACATGCAAGGTTGGGGGTGGGGCGACCTGAAGAAATAGGCCTCATCTGCAAGTTGCGTCTGGCCTTGCTACAAAGGCCGCGGCGCTAGCCGGCGAAGAGCGGTTGTCGAAGCCTTTCAGCAGGGTTACTGTGAACTTGCAAATGCAACACCCCCGCCAGCTGGCGGGCCAGCGCAACACGCGCCCGTCTAGGCCCCGCACGTCTGGCGACCGCCAGTGCCCAACTCTTAAGATCCGAGCCTTTGACCGCCCGGGTCAAAATGACGTTGGCCGCCTCGGAGAGCGCGGTTCGCACGCCCACATCGCCGATCCTCGAGATGCGACCGCTTTAGTCTGTCTCACCCGATTGATACTTCATTATTATGCTGCCTGCAAAGGCGTCTCTCAATACATGCGACATGGAGGATAACGGAAATGGCACAGACGATGAAGGCGGCTGTCGTTCGACAGTTCCGCGCTCCGCTAACCATCGAGGAGATGGAGGTTCCGACTCCGCGACCGGGACAGATACTGGTGAAATATGAAGCCACCGGTGTGTGCCATACCGATTTGCACGCGGTAAACGGCGATTGGCCAGTGAAGCCGACACCCCCCTTCATTCCGGGACATGAGGGTGTCGGCTATGTCTCGGCCATCGGCGCGGGTGTGAAAAGGGTGAAGGAAGGCGACAGGGTGGGGGTGCCATGGCTTCACTCTGCTTGCGGCTATTGCCCTTATTGCCGGACTGGTTGGGAAACTCTTTGCGCCTCGCAATCGAACACCGGATACTCGGTCAACGGAACCTTCGCTGAATTCGGACTGGCGGATCCCGACTTCGTCGGCAACATTCCCGATGGGTTGGAGTTCGGGCCCGCTGCGCCCGTTCTCTGCGCTGGTGTCACTGTTTATAAAGGCCTCAAGGAAAGGAAACGGAAGTCCGCCCTGGTGAATGGGTGGCCATCTCGGGTGTTGGCGGTCTGGGCCACATGGCCGTTCAGTACGCGAAGGCGATGGGCATGAAGGTTGTCGCCGCTGACATATTCGAAGAAAAGCTGGCCTTGGCCAAACAACTTGGTGCCGACATCACGATCAACGGCAAGGCAGACGATGCCATTGAACAGGTGCACAAGGCCACGAATGGCGGCGTTCATGGAGCGCTGGTGACGGCCGTTTCTCCCGCCGCGATGGAACAGGGTTTCGGGTTCATGCGGTCGAAGGGCACGATGGCCCTCGTCGGCCTCCCTCCTGGGCAAATTTCCCTGCCTGTGTTCGAAACAGTCCTGAAACGTATTACCGTGCGCGGATCGATCGTGGGTACCCGCCAGGACCTGGAGGAATCGCTTCAGTTCGCGGCGGAAGGCAAGGTAACGCCCCATTTTTCGTGGGAGCCCCTGGAGAGCATCAACGATATCTTTCATCGGATGGAAGCGGGCAAGATTGACGGTCGCATCGTCATGAGATTGTAGCAGCTTGCATTACGGCAGAACTCGTTACAGCGAAGTCTTTGAAATTGGAGGCTCGACGAAAAACCGTCAGGCAAACGCATACTGGCGCGCTTCGAATTACCTTTCTGGTTGGTCAGAAATATCTGCCGAACTACTTCTTTATTTCCCATATCTGACCACAAGGCGGCACTGGGAGTGGGCAAGCAACGACAAGGGACGCGACCCCGGATGTTGTGCTTGTTTTGGCGATGTCCCCACTCTCGAGACGCTTGCCGCATTCCACCTCGGCACGACGCGTCCCTACGGGCCCTAACCGTCGTTCAACCAGACCTATGCTGTGCAGAAGACAGGTGGGTGCCTATCACTACCGCATCGACCAAAGTCCCGTCGTCCTGATGGTTGAAAAGCTATAGAACCGGACTGGTCTGGGAGATTATGCGTCGGTGCGAGCCACAGGTGGTAGGGCTTCGGCGCGCAGGCTTCGCTGGGGCTTGCTTTGACAATGCAAATGCAAGCGCTGATAATCACTCTCGTTGAATTTCCGATGGCATTCGCGGGGGTTTCAATGAACAGCCACCATGAAGACATGTTCAGAATGGTACGCCGAAACAAGCTCGTCGGCATTTGGGCGGCGAAGAGGCTCGGGCTTGTGGGCGAAAGTGCCAAAGCATATTCAGACGACCTCGCCAAACTCAGCAGAATTCGCTGTGAGTTCAATGCGGCTGGTGTAGTCCGTTCCGACGACCAGGTTCTGCACATCAAAAGCCAATGCCGGTTGGACGAAGGCAACAAGAAACATGCGATGCGGGCTGCTGCCAGCGACGTCGCACTGGCGCAGATCGGCCGCAATTTCTGGTCGAAATGACTTCCAATCAATTCTGGTGAAGACAGCAGACAGTAGATTTACGCATGCGCCGTCCAGCCGAGTGGCGGGTGCACCGGACCTTGTGCAGAAAGGAAATGGCCATGAGGAAGGGCTTATTGTCTATTCGACATAACGAGCTTTCCAGAAGAGACCTCCTGGTGATGACAGGAATTGCCACGGTCGCAAGCAACATTCGTGTGGCCAGATCAGCAAACGGCGGAGGCCTCCTTGCGATCAAAGAGGTAAAGCAGGGCGAGGACGTCTTTGGATATCTCAACAGCGTTAAAGGCGGTTTTGATCAAGCAGCTTACCAGCAGGTGATAGGCGCGGCTAATGAGTTCAAGGAGGGAGATCAAGCAATTGGAGTGGGAGCCGCAGATGAGACAACACGTAGGAACGCCCGCGCCCTGTTGGCTAATACGACGATTAAGGACCTCTACGAGCGCCCATTGTTTGAGGACAATTTACAAAAATTGATCTGGGAGACCACGGACCAACCCCAATATGAAAAGGTGAAAGATTGGACAATGGGCCAACTGAAGGATTTCCTTCTGGCGGCACCAGAGAATGAAATAAAGGGCATCATGAATGGCCTAACCAGCGATACAATCGGCTTTGTACCGAAACTGATGAGCAATGAAGACCTCATCTCCCTCAGTCAGAAGATTTTCAATCCGATGCCGGGCACCAAAATGGGGGAAAAGGGATACATGGGCGCACGGATCCAGCCGAATTCTCCCACAGACCATCCCGATGATATCGTCTGGCAGGTCTTCGATGCCTTCTCCTATGCAACCGGCGACATTGTCATCGGCACCAATCCGGTGGACAGCACGGTAGGGAGCGTCGTCGCGGTTGAAAGCGCGCTTAAGGATATTGTCGACACTTTCAAGCTGGAGGAAGTGATCCCTTGGTGTGTGCTAGCGCACATTGATGTCCAGGCCGAAGTCGGCGAGCGTTTCCCAGGAACCGTTTCCACGATGTTCCAGAGCCTTGCTGGGACAGATGTCTGCAACAAGATCTTTGATATTACGAATGAGAAGATCCTGAATTATGCGCGTGCGAAGAAGGGGGAAAGATATGGCCTCTACTTCGAAACTGGGCAGGGCTCGGAGTTCACCAACGCGGCGGCAAACGGTGTCGACATGATGGTGCTCGAATCCCGAAAATACGGATTCAGCAGAGCGGTGGGGATGGAACTTGCGAAGGTGCAGCCCGAGGGCGCTTGGCTGCATGTCAACGATGTTGCCGGATTCATTGGGCCAGAGGTTTTCAAAAGCCGCGAACAATTAGTGAGATGTTGCCTCGAAGATTTGGTGATGGGCAAGCTCCATGGGCTATCCATCGGCTTGGATATCTGCACTACCCTGCATATGTCGGTCAGCCTTGACGATCTGGATTGGTGCCAGGATCAGATATTGCCGGCCAATCCCGCTTATCTGATTGCGCTGCCTACCAAAAACGACCCGATGTTGAGCTACCTCACCACGTCGTTCCAAGACCACGTGCGACTGAGGGAAAAGTTTGGCTTCAAGGTCAATGATGCAATATGGGATTTCTACAAGCGGTTAGGAATTGTTGGCGAGAACAACAGCTACACTGCGAACTATGGAGATCCTCTCTGGGTGTACTATCAGTACCGCCTCGCAAAGGGAGATGGTAGGTCCAAGGATGCGATCTACGCGGAAGGCCGACAGAAAATGCTGGAAGTTGAAGAGAGAGGTGTCGACCTCGCTTCGGGGCACGGTGCGAATATCTGGGATCTTAATCCAGAGCTCGCAGTCAAAGTGAAGGGGCTGTACGACGACGCCAAGCAGTCTCTCTGGGCCGAACTCACGTCGGAGTTTATCGCTGCAGTGCCTGATGTCGTACCCGTCCACACCTTATCGAAGGACCGAAATGACTTTATCGCCCACCCGAGCACGGGTGAATTGCTGAGCCCGGAAGCAATAGGAGATATCGCAAGAATAAAAGACTCTTGGGAAACGATATGCCCAAAGGTCAGATCGTCATCTCTGACGGTCTCAATGCCAAGGCCATCATGGACGACGGACACCTTGTCCCTTATCTTGAGGAAGTACGTCGGCTGCTTGCCGGGGCCGATGTCACGATGAGCGACAAGAACATCGTGGTGACCAGTGGAAGAGTGCGAGCCGGCTACCGGATCGGCGAATTGCTTTTCGAAAATGCTGATCCCAACAGTTTCAGAGGAATCCTCCACATCATCGGTGAACGACCTGGAACCATGCATCACGCCTACTCGGTCTACATCACCGTCGCCAAAGGCAAGCAATGGTCCGAGAAGAAAATTGATCATGACATCACGAAACTCGTGAGCAACGTCTCAGATACGTCCCTGCCGCCAAAAGAAGCTGCAAAGGAAACCCTGACCATTATAAGGGAGATCGTCGGGAAAAATGTGAATAGTAGCCGTCGCTTTGGATAGCAACAGTTACGTGGACGAATGAATCCGCGCCTACTGGTTACGCGAGACCAAGGATTTCAGGGTCCAAGAATCGGCCTGGATGGGCGGCCGCTCTACAAATTGAACAAACTCACTCAAAGCACGCGAACTTTTTCTACTTTCGATTTCCCGGTCGTGCGATCCTGGTCTACGTCCTAGCTCACTTTTTGCCCTTCGCTTAGTGAACTGCCACCCTGCAAAGCGACACGTGTACGGACACGTCAGGGCCTGCATTTTCGGGTGTAATTAATGCTGCCAGTGGCCATAAACAAATGCTCGACAGTTTCACGGCTGAGCGAGAGGACGTCGCCTGCAATCTGTTTACTTTTGGCTTCGGCAGCAGTGGCTGACTGACGGTGTCGGCAACAGAGGGACGATCTTGCGGCGCTCCTTCATGTCGATCTGGGAGTACATGTATTTCACGCGCTGTTCCTTTCATGAGGTAAGCCGCTGTTATCTCCCGTAAAAGTTCCATGTCTGAGCGCCGCGACCTTCCACAGCCGACAATATTGCCGTTTCCGCGCCATCACCTCCGGCCACCACCACCACGGCCACCCCCACCACGGCCACCACCACCGCCCCGGATGGCAGCCCCGCCACGGCCACCGCCACCGCTGAAGCTCCTACCTCCACCGCCGCCGCCACTGAAACTCGGATTACCGCCGCGGCCACTTCCTTCAAACCGGTCGAAGCTTCCCGAGTACGGCCGATTGTACATTTCGAACTGGTGAGACCGTTGATTTCCCATCTGACGTCCGGCGCGGTCAATGGCGAGATGGTCGGGCGCACGGTCTCGAGTCCGACCCGCGCTTGGTCGTTTCGCCGGTCTGTTGGCGGGCCGAGAACCGGCGTTCGGCCGCTGCTGAATCTTGTTAAGAGCGTCGGGATGTTTGGCGGCGAAATTTTCGCCGGGCTTCTTCAGGTTTTCGCTGGAAGGCTTCTCCACCGGCGTCCATGCGCCGTCGGTGTGCTTCTGCCACTGCCCGTCCTGGCGGCGATAAACGCTGCCGTCGCGGCCGGCGTAGAGGTCACCACCTTTTTCACCGGCGACGAAGCCACGGTTGCCCTCGGAGCTGCGCCAGCGCACCGCCCCGGAGTCCCCCGTGGAGCCACCGCTGACGCGGGCGTAGTTTGCGCCCTTCTTCACGCTCACCGATCCCCACGAGCCGTAGACATTCTCTCCGCCCCGGACGACCGCGGCGTTCCCGTTGCGCGGGTTGTAAGCCGCGACAAACCCGCGTTCGCCCGCTGGTCCGGCGACCGCGCCGCCGCGAACATAGGTTCCCGTTCGCGGATTGTAGGCCGCCCCGCCGACGATCCCGCGATAGGGACCATAGGCGTAGCCGTAGCGGCCGAATGCCCCGATAGCCGAATTGTAGAACACGTCGGCCCCGTAGGTTATCGGCGGGGGATAATAGGGCCAGTTGCCGTCCTCCCAGTCCGTATCCCAGTAGTCGTCATAATACCAGCCGGTGCCATAGACATAACTGTCCCAGGCCAAATAGCCCCCAAGATAGCCCATGGTATAACCGTACCAGACAGCCTCATTCTCGGTGTTGTAGATGTGCACATAGGTGGCGTTGTACACCGGTGAGGACGGCGGGATGGTGTAGACTTCGTCGGGAACCGCCTGCGCCACCACGAACGGGCCGGTCGCGGTATCGCCGACAAACCATATGCCGTCCTTGAGAACGAAATACTTGTCCTTGACCTTGATCACCAGTTCGTTGGTGTTGACCGCGTAGGACATCTCAGTGCCTTCAATCGGCACGAACTTTGGCTCGCCGCTGTAGGCGACATCGACCTTGACCGATCCGTCGAGCGCGACACGCGCCATCCTCGGAATGCTGGCCCTCAACCGGGCCTCGGCGTTCTCGGAGGTTCCCGGTACCGAGGAGCGAACCGTGTAATAGGGTACATCGTCCGGTATGTTCTGGAAGTCAGTCGGCAAGGTCGGCGTGGCGAAGGTCCAGGGGCCGTCAAGCGCGGAGGACGAGAACCAGCGGCCGGAGAGAAGCACATACCAGCGCGCATCGGCGTCGCGGTAGAAAACGTCATTCTCGCTGTTCGAGGCCCATTTCAGCCCCGTGCCCGGAACCGACACGAGTGCCGGCTCTCCTGAGAACTGGATGAGCTCGGCCGGCTTGTCGGAATAGACCACCTTCGGCGACGGTCCGCCTTCGAACGGTTGGGGCGGGATCCCCGCGTGTGCATCCTTCCAATTCTCGTCGTCAGGCAACCTCGACAGAACCGGCGGCAGAGTGGTGGCGACCGTCCAGTTTTCGTCCAGATCCTTCGAGGTCAGCCAGGATTTTTCGTTGCGCAGATAGTAGGTGTTGTCCGCGTCCGTCCTGAGAAGGTCCCAGTTGGTGTTGACCGCGAAACGCAGCCCTTCGACGCCCTTTATGGGCGAGAAAACGGGCTTGCCAATCGTCTGCACGAGGATTGCGGGCGTCTTGCTAATGAAAATCGGAGGCGGGTCGGCCTTCAGGCCTTGGACGTCATCGACGCGCTTGTAGTCGGCGAGGCTCGCTGCCAGCCGCTCCTCGCTGAGCGTCAGCGTGCCGGTAGGCATTAGTTTTCCCACCTCCAGCGATAGTTCTGCGAGGCGCGGGCGGTTGAGTGTGGAAAAATGGATCTCCGTGACGTTGACATTGCGGATGACAACGTCGTCGGTATCGTTATCGGAAACCGTTTGGCCGCTGACCCCGATAATGCCAAAAATCGGGGTGGTTTCCTTGGACGCACGGTATTCGGCGGCGATCAGCGCTGAAATCGTGGTGAAATTCTCCCAATCGGTGATCTGTGGTTGATAGAGGGTCATCTCCCCTCCGGATTCCATGGTGTAGGTACGCGGCCAGCGCGGTTTGTCGGCCTCGACTTCGTCGAGGTATTTGCCGCTGATGAACCCCGTCTTGCTGTCATGGCGCACGGCGCACCAGGCACCGCTGGCGTCGCACTCGATTAGGTCTACCTGCGTGCCTGCCTTGATCGTTTCAAATTTTGCAAAGCCCGTCCCCGGGCCTTCTCGGAAATTGACGTTCGCCGTTAAAACCGCGGGACTGGCCGCGACCGGTTCTGCAAAAAGCGCCACCGTCATCAGCAGAAACACCGATACGCGCATATTCGATTCCTCCTGAGGGCTGCGCGTCAATGCGCCGGCCATCGATACACGACGTGCGATCCCGCACTATATACAGTAAATTCCCACACGAACGCCGCGACAAGTGCGTAACTGTTAACATCGGAACAGATCCTGCGGTACGTGCGTTTGGCCATAACATCCTTGAGGTGCGTGGATACCGCGACGGCTCCAAGGAGGGGAATTGTCCTCCGCCTCAGCTTAAGCCCACCGCGGGGATTGCCACGGCATCGGCCTCATGGTCCTCTGGGTCGTCTTCGGCGATGTTGCGGATCTCGAAATCGATTTCTCAAAGGTTTGGGACGATATCAAGCGCGGTGCGTAATCTGCCCGCCGCTAACCGAAAGGCTGCCTTGCGGGTCCGGAGGGCGGCGATGAAGACCGCTCCCAGATGCAGTGCGTTCAACGCGTTGGGCGCAAGCGCCGAATGTTCCTCCTGCCGATGGGGCCTTGAGCGCAATGTTCGGTTTGCGCGAGACCGTCGGCTCGGCGCCGAGTCGGACAAGTATTTCCAAGGTCGAAAGGCCGCTTGGCGGGGCGCTCATAGAAGGTTGCCCTCTTGTCCGGTCACTTAGATCCCGTTTCATCGTGGCCGAATGCCTATTCCAAACATAAATAACAATAGTTGATAACTGTTGTTAGTCTAAGCGCCCTGACCTATAATGATTTCATCAGGAGGTTAGATGCCATGGCAAGTTTTGCACTGAACGAACACTACGAGAAGTTCATCAAGAAGCAGCTTGATTCCGGCCGCTACAACAATGCCAGCGAAGTCGTCCGGGCTGGTCTGCGGTTGTTGGAGGATCAGGAGGACGCCCGCGAACGCTGGCTGAATCAGGAAATCCCGGGCCGCTATGCAGAATTGAAGCGTGATCCCTCCAAGGGGATTCCTCTCGATGAGGCGTTCGCCCGCCTTGAGGCTGAACATCAGGCGCTGGCGAAAGCCAAATAGGGAAAGAAATATAAGATCATCCTGCATGAGCGAGCCGAGGTGGAATTGCTTCAGCTTTACCGCGAGCTCGCCAGCGTCGAAAAAGCCGGGCCCGTTATGGCTTGGAATTATATCAGCGGTATACGCCAGTTCATTGCGGAACTGGCAACGTTCCCCAAGCGGGGAACCGTGAGGACTGGCCTTGTTCCTGGTCTTCGGATTATCGGTTACCGCCGGAGCGTGAGCATCGCCTTTGTAGTCGAAGAGGTGCACGTTTTGGTTTTGGGTGTTTTCTATCGCGGGCAGGACATTACGGTTGAGGTCCTTGAGGGGCGACTGTGAGCGATATGGGAGACCAGCAGGGCCGGAGTATTGTGAGGCCCAGAAGGCACAGGCCACTGGGTTGAAAGCCGAAGCATCAGAGCATGGCTTGCTGCTGGAAACAGGACGACGCGTAATGCGCCCCGTTTGCAACACTGTCCTTTATGGCGACTGCATCTCCTTGATTCAGCGCCTTCCGGGCGGGGCGGTGGATTTCATGACCGATCCTCCGTATCTTGTCCGCTACCGTGACCGTCGGGGCCGGACGATTGCCAACGTCGGGAACTTCCGGGCAGAAGTCCGCCTTGCCGTGCCAGGAAATTAACGACGGACATAATCCTTGAGGAAACGCAGCCAGGCCCGGATTTTCTGCGGCACCATCTGCATGGGCAGGTGCATCGCGTAAATCTGGTGATCGGGGAAGCGATAGGACGGCAGGGCGTCGGCCAACGTGCCCTTGGCAAGTTCTGGCGCGACGAACCAGTCAGGCAGAAGCGCAACGCCTGCGCCGGCAACCGCCAGCGCCTTCACAACCGATGCGTTGTTGGCAAGTAGCCGGGACGGACGAGGCACCTCGAACGCGCATTCGCACCCGTCTTCGTCGAACATTGTCCAGCTTTTCACATGGTCGACGGTCGCATTGCTGATGTGCGGCAGCGCGCTCAGCATCTTGGGCGCACCAACGACAGTTCGATCAACGCGGGCGAGGATGTCCGGCGACGCGACTGGCCTGAGCTGATACGTCCCCAGGTGCACACCAGCATATGGCGACGTCTGGAATTGCTCGTTGCGCCCCAGCCGGATTGCGACGTCAAAGCGGTCGCGCAGGAGGTCGACATTCGTCGGATAGGCTTCGAACTGGACGTCGAGGTCTGGATGCAGCGTGGTGAATTTCTGAAGTGCTGGAGCGATCACCGCAACGCCATATTCAACAGTCGATGTCAGGCGCAAGCTGCCGGTCAGCACCGTTTGCTCCGTGCGCGCTTCGGCAATCGCCTCATCGGCTTCCGTGAGAATGCGCAGGCAGCGTGCATAGAATCGTTCGCCGGCATCGGTAAGAGCAAGACTGCGCGTGGTGCGATAAAGGAGCGTGACGCCCAATTCGCTTTCGAGCTGCTTGACGTTGAAACTGACTGCGGCTCTGGCCTGATTGAGTTGCTTGGCAGCCGCTGTGAACGATCCTGTTTGCACGACGGCTCGGAAAACAGTCAGGCGATCAAGACTCACCGCCATCCAGGCACTCCAATTGGTAAATCAAATCGACAAGTGTTGTCGAATTGTATCGCCTTATTCGATGATATGAAAGGGATTACCCTGCGGGCGTCATTCCTATCGAAGGTTTTACCGTTGTCCGCCCGCTCCCGAATTGCCACCCTCTATCTTCTCGGTTTCGCCGTCGATCTCGCAAGTATGTTCATCTTCAATACCGCCCTGCCGGCGTTGCAGCGGGAGCTGAGCGCATCGGTGGTGCAACTCGCCTGGGTCGGCACGATCTACATGCTCGGCCTGACTGTCGCCATTCCGCTGGGGAGCTGGCTTGCGCGCCGGATCGGCGAACGCCGCGTGTTCATTGCCTCTCTGCTCATTGTGGCGGTGGGAAGCTTCGGCGGGGGTATGGCCACTGGGATTGCGACGCTTCTCGCCTGGCGGCTCGTTCAGGGTCTCGGCGGAGGACTGCTCGTGCCGGTCGGCCAGAGCATGGCCTATCGCGCCTATCCGCCGGAAGACCGCGCCCATCTGACGGCCGTGGTCATGACGGTTGCGCTGCTGGTGCCGGCACTTTCACCCGCCATCGGCGGGATCGCTGCCGATCATGTGTCCTGGCGCTGGGTGTTTATCGGTGTTGCGCCACTGGCAGCGGCGATAGCAGCATTGGCCCTTGCCTGGGCGCCGGTCGATCGGTTGGCGGAAGCGAAGCCGGCGCTCGACATTGCCGGCTTCCTGCTGAGCGCCATCACCCTGTTTTGCCTTCCCCTTGGCCTGACGCTCACTAGTCAGGCGGGACGCGGCGTTCATGCCGCGATTGTCCTTGCCTTGGCGATTGTCGCGGGCGCCGCCTATGTCCGCCATGCGCTGCGTTCGCGCGAACCGCTGCTTGATCTGCGTCTGCTCTCCGATCCGATGCTCAGGACTGGCAGCATCATCTACCTGTGTGTGCCGGGCGTTTTCACGGGCGTAAACCTGATCGCCTCCCTGTACTTGCAGGACCGCCTTGGTCTGACGGCCACACAAACGGGAATGCTTATGCTCCCATGGGCAGCCGCATCCTGCGTCGCCATCATGTCCACGCGGCGGATGTTTGCGTCCCGAAGCCCGCGCTCGCTCTTTCTCGTCGGCATGACCGTCACCAGCGCCGGCGTGCTGCTGTTGGCCACACCATTCGCCGGAATGTTCACCGTCAGGATCGCGTCCTTTGTTTTGATGGGTTTCGGAGCGAGCCTTTGCACGAGCACGGCCCAGACGGCAGCCTTTACGTCGGTTCGAACGGAACGGATGGCAGAGGCAAGCGCGCTGTGGAACATCAACCGTCAGCTCAGTTTCTCGCTCGGTGCGAGTGTGCTGGGAGGCTTGCTGGGGCTTTTCCTCGCGACGAGCGGCGGCGCGGACGACGCTCTGCCTTACCGCTACTGTTTTGTGATCGCTGCCGTTCTGATCATGTTTCCGCTGCCCTTCGTTCTGCGCCTGCGGCGAGCCGATTAGCGCGCGGAGCCCATTCTTTCACAATGTCCGACAAGGAGCCGAACATGACCGATACTGAAAGATTCTTCCGTGAGATTGTCGATGTGCACGTCACGATCGAACGCTGGTTCATCGGGGCGGCTCGGCCTGCCGATCTGGTGCAACTGCTCGAACGCTTCTCGCCTGAGTTTCGCATGATCTCCGTGCAAGGGACCGCGCTTGGCAAAGAGGGCGTGGGCGAATTGTTCGGACGTCTGCACGGGAAACGCCCAGAGCTGCGGATCACGGTCGACGAGATGCAGATCTGTCATGAATGGTCGGGCGGAGCCTGCGTAACCTATCGCGAGACGCACGCGGATGCGGGCGGGGTTCAAACCGCAAGACGCTCGACCGTCGTTTTGGAAGCTTCAGCGGATGGCTCGCTCCGATGGCGGCATCTGCATGAAACGTCGGTTGCGGCTTAGGCACGTCTACGATGCCCCTTGTAAAGTTCCCTCCGAAGGTCGCCCCTCTAGCCGACCGCCGACAATAATCTTGTGAAAAATCCGATACTAGGGCACAATTTGTGAACGCATCTGAAGTGCGGCGCTACTCCAATCCGGCCGTCTCGCCGAGTGACAGTTCGCGCCCGAGGGGCGGCGTCGATGGATCAGGGGTTCTTTCTTCTGTTCGCTACGGTGGCCGTGGTCGCGGCCCTGATGGTCGTCGTGGCGCGGAATCCGGTTCACAGCGCATTGGCGTTGATGGCTTGTTTTCTGCAGATCTCCGCAATCTTCATCATGCTCGAGGCGCCGCTGCTCGCCGTCATCCAGATTTTCGTCTATGTCGGCGCGATCATGGTGCTGTTCCTGTTCGTGATCATGATGATCGACGTGCGCGAAGCCGTCTTGCAGCGGTTCTTGCCCGGCGGTAGCCTTCCAACTCTCGTGCTGCTCGTCCTACTTGGCATCGAGATGCTCGTGCTGGTGCTCCGAAGCGACCGCTTTTCCGTCGTCGAACCGGTCGCGACGCGCGACGGTGACGCGATCAGACAGCTCAGCACGACGCTTTTCTCCGACTATCTCCTGCCGTTTGAAGCCGCCTCCGTGATCCTGCTGGCGGCCCTGGTGGGCGCCATCGTGCTGGCGCGGAAGGAGTCGGGGTGATGGTTCCGCTCTGGTGGTATATTTTGCTCGGAGTGGCCCTGTTCGTGATCGGAGCAGCGGGCGTCTTGCTCAGACGCAATATTCTGGTTGTGCTGATGTCGCTGGAGCTGCTGCTCAATTCGGTCAACATCAACTTCATCGCTTTCGGCCGTCAGTACGGCGATTTCCGCGGGCAGATCTTCGCGATCTTCGTCATCGCAATCACTGCGGCGGAGGTTGCCGTCGCCCTCGGCATCTTAGTCGCCCTTGTGAGGAACAAATCCACCCTCAAGGTCGACGATGTGACCATGATGAAAGGATAGCGGCTTGGACCCGGAGACAACGATCCGGCCGCTGCTTGCCGTCGCCGTCCCGGCTCTGGCGGCCCTGGCCGTTGTCCTTCTCAACAACCGCGAGAAACTCCGCGACGTCGTCTCGCCGTTGGCCGCAATCACCCTGTTCGCGATTGTCGCATCGATGGCGCCCACAGTTCTGGCTGGCGGGACCGTCGATTTGCGCCTTTTCGAGATACTGCCGGGGGTCGACTTCGCTTTCCGCGTCGATGCGCTCGGCATGGTCTTTGCCACAGTATCGTCACTTCTATGGATCGTGGCCGCGATCTATTCCATCGGCTACATGCGGCACCTGAAAGAGCATGCGCAGACCCGGTTCTTCGCCTGTTTCGCCACCAGCCTGGCAGCGGCCGTCGGGGGCGCCTTCGCCGCCAATCTGTTTACGCTGGTGATCTTCTACGAGGTGCTCAGCCTCGTTACCTATCCGCTCGTCTACCACCACGAGGACGAAGAGGGATGGAAGGGCAGCCGCAAGTATCTCGTCTATCTGATGGGCGCGTCGAAAAGCGTGCTGCTTGCCGCGCTGGCCCTGACCTATCACATTGCGGGGTCGTTAGACTTTGTGGCGGGGGGACTGCTGGCGGGGGCCGATGCCTCGGCGGCGCTGCTGACAGTCGTCTATTTCTGCTATCTTTTCGGCTTTGCCAAGGCCGCCGTGATGCCGGTGCACGCATGGCTACCTGCCGCGATGGTGGCGCCGACACCAGTCAGCGCACTCTTGCATGCGGTGGCCGTGGTCAAGATGGGCGTATTCTGCGTGCTGCGCGTGGTGTTCCACGTCTTTGGCGTCGGGCTGGTCGGCGAGCTGGGCCTCGGCACAGCCACGGCCTATCTGGTCTCGTTCACCATCCTGATGGCGTCGGTCTACGCCCTGACCCGGGACGATCTGAAGGCCAGGCTCGCCTATTCGACGGTGAGCCAACTGTCCTATATCGTGCTGGGCGTGGTTCTGTTGTCGCCGGTCGCAATGGTCGGCGGGATCATCCACATTGCCGCGCATGCCTTCTCGAAAATCACACTCTTTTTCTGCGCCGGGTCGATCTATTGCGCGTCTGGCAAACGGAACATCAGCGACATGGCCGGTATCGGCCGTAGGCTGCCCTGGACGATGGGGGCATTCTTTGTCGGCTCGCTCAGCATGATCGGGGTGCCGCCGACCGCGGGCTTCGTCAGCAAGTGGTATCTGGCGCTGGGCTCTGTGGAGGCGGGGGAGATTGCATTCCTGATCGTGCTGTTAGTGAGTTCGGTTCTGAACGCCGCCTACTTCCTGCCCGTCAGTTATGTCGCCTTTTTCGGGACGGAGGTGCAGGAGAGCCCGGCGACGGTCCGTGAAATTCCGATGATGACGATCCCGCTGGTCGCAACCGCCATCCTTTCGGTGCTGATGGGCATCTTTCCCGGCTATTTTCTCGCCCTGGCGGACGGAGTGGTCAAATGATCAAACGCGTCGTCAACTTCTTTGGTGACGAAGAATATGCCAGGCAGCGCCGCCGATTGTTCTATCTGGTGCTCGTCCTGATCGTCGTCGCCGACTTTCTGGTTTCTCGCGAACACGCCGAATACCTGTGGGACCGCCTGCCTGGTTGGTCTGCCGTTTACGGCTTCGGCTCCTGCATGGTTTTGATTTTCGTTTCCAAGTTCCTCGGCCACCAGTGTGGGCTCATGCGGCGCGAGGATTACTATGATTGATTTTATCCATCCGAGCCTGATCTTCATTCTCGGCGCGCTGCCGATCCCGTTGCTCAACGGGTCGATCCGCAAGGCCTATCTGCTGCTGGTTCCGGCGCTGGCGATCCTTGCCGTGCTTGCAATGCAGCCGGGCAGCTATGGCGAGATGCAATTCATCGGCCAGGAAGTCCTGATCGCGAAGGTCGACAAGCTGAGCATCGTCTTCGCCACCGTTTTCACCATTATGGCGCTGATCGGAACCGTCTACGCGCTGCACCTGTCTCACGCCGGCCAGCATGTCGCCGCGTTCGTCTACGTCGGCAGCGCGCTCGGAGTGGTGTTCGCCGGCGACTACCTGACCCTGTACCTGTTCTGGGAGGCCATGGCATTTGCCTCTGCCTATCTGGTCTTCGCCCAGGGCAGCCGGCAGGCGATCGCCGCCGGTTTTCGCTATCTGATGGTCCACATCACCGGCGGGGTTGCCCTGCTCGGCGGCATCATTCTCCACGGGCTCGCCACCGGCTCGCTGCTTTTCGGTCCGATCGAGGGTGGGATGGGCGTCGGCGCCTACCTGATACTTGCCGGGTTCCTGCTCAACGCGGCGGTGCCGCCGCTCAACGCCTGGCTGACCGACGCCTATCCGGAGGCGACCGTCACCGGGGCGGTGTTCATGAGCGCTTTTACCACCAAGACCGCCGTCTACGTGCTCGCGCGGGCGTTTCCGGGCACCGAGCTTCTGGTCTGGCTCGGCACCGCGATGGCGCTCTACGGCGTCATCTACGCGGTGCTGGAGAATGACTGCCGGCGACTGTTGGCCTATCACATCGTCAGCCAGGTGGGCTACATGGTGGCGGGCATCGGCATCGGGACCGAGATGGCCGTGAACGGGGCAACGGGCCATGCCTTCGCGCATATCCTCTACAAGGCGCTTTTGTTCATGGGGGCGGGGGCGGTCATCTACGTCACCGGCCGTCGCAAGCTCACCGAGCTTGGTGGGCTCTACAAAACCATGCCGATGACCGTGGCGCTCTATATGGTCGGTGCCTTGGCGATTTCGGCATTTCCATTCTTCTCCGGCTTCGTCACCAAGTCGATGGTGGTGGCCGCCGCCGGGCAGGACCATCGGGCGCTGGTGGTGCTGGCGCTGACGATGGCGTCGTCGGGGACATTCCTGCACACCGGACTAAAACTCCCGTACTATATGTTCTTCGGCACGGATCAGAAGCTGGAGGCGCGCGAACCGCCCGGCAACATGCTGGTCGCGATGGGCATGGCGGCGGTGCTGTGCATCGCGATCGGGGTGTTCCCCCAGGCGCTGTATGCGCTGCTGCCCTATCCGGTCGACTTCGAACCCTACACCGGCGTCCATGTCACCGAGAGCCTCGGCGTGCTGATGTTTACAGCGTTGGGGTTCGTGTTGTTCCTCAAGGCGCTCGATCCCGAGAATACGATCAGCCTCGACACTGACTGGTTCTACCGCAAGGGCGCACGGGTCTTCATGTGGATCGCCGAGAAACCGCTGGCGCGCTACGAGAAGGCGGTGAGCGACGTGTCTGAGACTGCGGCGCTGCCCTTCCTGCATGGGGCAGCACGGGCGGGACTGCGGATCGATCTCACCGGCGTGGACGCCATCGTAAACGGCGTTGCCCGCTCGATCCTGCGCGGCGGCGCGGCGCTGCGTCGGCTCCAGACCGGCGTCGTGACCCACTACGTGCTGGCGATGATTGTCGGTGTGATCGCAGCCGTTGCCGTCTTCGCCGTGGCGTGGCGGTAGGAGGCGCGATGGGATTCCCGCTACTCAGTCTCATCGTATTCACGCCCGTCGCCGGGGCAGCGGTTCTGATGTTTTTGCGCCGTGACGATGCGGTGCGGTGGACAGCACTCGGTGTCACCATCCTCGACCTCGCTCTCTGCTTGGCCATGCTGGCCAGTTTTGACACTACTACCCATGAGATGCAGTTCATCGAGAGGCACCCGTGGGTGCCCGCGCTTGGGATCACATATGCGCTCGGCATCGACGGAATAAGCGCGCTCTTCGTGTTCCTGACTGCGCTGTTGGGCTGGATCTGCGTGCTTGCCTCCTGGGCCGCGATCGACCGCAAGGTGAAGGAGTTCATGGTCAGCCTGCTGGTCATGCAGGCGTTGATGCTCGGCGTGTTCTGCGCGCTCGACCTGTTCTTGTTCTACGTCTTCTGGGAGGCGATGCTGATCCCGATGTACCTGATCATCGGCGTCTGGGGCGGCGAAGGCCGGGTCTATGCAGCGTTCAAGTTCTTCCTCTACACGCTGGCGGGAAGCCTCCTATTCCTGATCGGTGTCATCGTGCTCTATTTCCACGGCGGCAAGACCTTCGACATCCTCGCCCTGACAGCGCAGGATTTGCCGTTCCAGGTCCAGTCCTGGCTGTTTTTCGCCTTCCTGATCGCCTTCGCGGTCAAGGTCCCCATGGTTCCGGTCCATACCTGGCTGCCGGATGCCCATGTGCAGGCGCCGACGGCGGGCAGTATCATCCTGGCGGGCGTACTCCTGAAAATGGGTGCGTACGGATTCCTGCGGTTCTCGCTGCCGATGCTGCCTGAAGCGTCAGTGCACTATTCGACGCTGATGATGGCACTTTCGGCGCTTGCGATCGTCTATGGCGGGCTGCTTGCGCTGGCGCAGGATGACCTGAAGAAGCTGGTGGCCTATTCGAGCATCAGCCACATGGGCTTTGTGACGTTAGGGATTTTTGCGCTGAACCTGCGCGGACTTGAGGGCGGCATCCTGCAAATGTTCAATCATGGCGTAACGACGGGAGCGTTGTTCCTGCTCGTCGGTCTGATCTACGAGCGGACACACACGCGCAGCATGGCGGAATATGGCGGGTTGATGAAGGCGGCGCCGTTCTATACCGCGTTTCTTGCGTTGTTCGTCCTGTCGGCGATGGCGCTGCCGGGTACGAATTCGTTCGTGGGGGAGTTGCTCGTGCTGTCGGGCGGGTTTGCGGCCGACTTGGCCGTCGGCGCGACCGCTGTTTTGGGCGCATTGCTGGGCGCGGCCTATCTGCTTGGCATGTACAGGAAAGTCGCGCTTGGCCCGGCCAGCGTCGGCGCCCGGTTCAGCATACGCGATGTGAATGCCCGCGAGATGGTCGCAATCCTGCCCCTGGCCGCCTTCGTGCTTTGGGTCGGGCTCTATCCGAAACCCTTTCTCAACATTATCGATGCCTCCGCGAAGCATCTGCTGATGCAGGTGCACAGTAAGGGGAGCGGCCAATGACCGCCGCCGCGCTCTTCCAGTCGGTGCTGGCGAGCCTGCCCGAGATCGTGGTGATCACGGGGGCCTGCATCCTGCTGATCCTGGGACAGTTTCTGCGGAAGGGAAGGGAACCTTTCCTCATCTGGGCTTCCGTGGCGGTCGTGCTGATTGCCGCCTCTGTGACACTCATGCTCGCCGGCGCGGCGCAGCCGGCCTATGCCGGCATGTTCATCGCTGACCGCTTCGCGGTCTTCTTCAAATTCGTGTTCTACCTCGCCACCGTTCTGACATTCCTGCTTTCGCGGCGATATGCCGAGACCGAAGGGATCGGCAGCAGCGAATACTATGTCCTGCTGCTTCTTGCGCTTTCAGGAATGATGATCATGGCCTCGGCGACCGACCTCCTGTCGGTCTATGTCGGCGTCGAACTGATGGCGATCTGCACCTATGTGCTGACCGGCTTCCTGCGGCGAGAGCAGCGGTCGAACGAAGCGGCGCTGAAATACGTGATCCTTGGCTCGGTCTCGACCGGGATTTTCCTGTACGGCGTTTCACTGGTCTATGGGCTCACCGGCACCACACAATTGGACGCGATGGCTGCGGCGGTGACCGGCGATCCACTCGATCCCGGATTGCTGCTGGCTGTTGTCTTCATCGTCGCGGGGCTGGTCTTCAAGGTCGGCGCGGTGCCTTTTCACATGTGGATCCCGGACGTCTATGAAGGCGCACCGACGACGATCACGGCCTTCATGTCGGTAGGCCCCAAGGCGGCGGGGTTCGCGGTGATCCTGCGGGTGTTCCTCAATCCGCTGGTCGCGACCTCGGACGTTTGGATTATCCTCGCGGTCCTTGCTGTGGTGACGATGGCGCTCGGCAGTTTCGTGGCGCTGGTGCAGGATAATTTCAAGCGACTGCTGGCCTATTCGAGCATCGCCCATGCCGGGTTCGCCATTTTCGGCGTGGTGGCTGGCGGCGCCGACGGGATCGCCAGCGTGATGCTCTACCTGTTGATCTACTCTTTCATGAATCTCGGCATTTTCGCCACCGTCATCATGATGCGGAACGGCGATTTCTCGGGCGAGATCATCGAAGACTACGCGGGTTTCGCCAAGTCGCGCCCCGGATTGGCGCTTCTGATGCTGCTCTATCTGTTCTCGCTGGCCGGTATTCCGCCGACGGCTGGTTTCTTCGCCAAGTTCTACGTCCTGGTCGCGCTCGTTGAGCGCGGTTTCGTCATGCTGGCGGTGATCGCAGTGCTGCTGAGCGCCATCGCTGCCTACTTTTACATCCGCATCGTCATGGTGATCTACATGCGGGAGCCGGAACGGGCGTTCGAGCCGGCACTGACGCCCTTGGTCCGCGTCACGCTCGCCTTCACCGCCGTCGGCACCATCGGCATCGGCCTATTCCCGGCGTGGTTTCTGAGGCTTGCCCAGCATTCGGTTTTGGGGGGCTAATTGATTGGATTTGCAATGATCCGCCCGGGGGAATAAACTGGAAGTTCAAGAAAGGATAGCCCAAGTCCCTTCCCTGGGCGACGCATTACCGGTCCCGAATTGGGTCGGTCGCGGCCTGAGGAAAGCCCTCGGCGGGTGAACGGGGCAACGCGATATGACTGCGATGGAGTTCCTCCCGGTTCTTGTCATGGTCGCCGGAGTTGTTCTGGTGGCGGGGGCGACGCTGTTTGTCTCTTCGCTGCTGCGTCCGTCCAATCCTTATCCCGCGAAGAACATGCCCTACGAATGCGGCATGGACCCGGCAGGCGAGGCTGCCGGCGGCCGCTTCCGGGTGCAGTTCTTTGTTCTCGCAATCCTGTTGGTCGTCTTCGATGTCGAAACGATGTTCCTCTTTCCCTGGGCCGTCGTGCTGAAAGACATCGGACTGGTCGGCTATGTCGAGATGTTCGTCTTCATAGTGCTGCTTCTTGTGGGCTTCGCCTACGCCTGGCTGAAGGGAGCGCTGGAATGGGAGGCGTAAACAATGCGATCCGCGACAGCGTGCTGTTCACCACCGCCGAGAGCGTTATCAACTGGAGCCGAAAATCGGCGCTGTGGCCCGAGACCTTCGGTATTGCCTGCTGCGCCATCGAGATGATTTCGGCGGGTTGCGCCCGCTATGATCTCGACCGGTTCGGCGTGGTGTTCCGGCCATCACCGCGCCAGTCCGACGTGATGATTATCGCCGGTACCATAACCCGGAAATTCGCGCCCGTCGTACGCCGGCTCTATGATCAGATGCCGGAACCACGCTGGGTTATCGCAATGGGCACCTGCGCAATCTCGGGCGGGGTCTACAACACCTACGCTGTGGTGCAGGGAGCGGAGACCTTCGTGCCAGTGGACGTGCATGTTCCCGGCTGCCCGCCACGGCCCGAGGCGCTGATGCATGGCATCCTTCTGCTTCAGGAGAAGATCAAGAAATCCCGAGCGCTGGCCGGGACGCCTCTGGACCGGATCGCGGTGCCATGAGCGTGGAGACACCCCTCGATCTCATCCTGATCACGGAGCGCTTCGGCAACGCAATCGACGATCTTGGCTTCGCGCATGGCGTTCACGCCTTCGCCGCTCGACCCGACATGGTCGTCGAGCTTTGCCGGTTTCTGAAGGAACACCCGGCGCTTCGGTTCAATTTCCTGTCGGACATTTGCGGGGTCGATCATTACCCCGAGTTGCCGCGCTACGAAGCCGTGTACCACCTCTATTCGCTGCCGAACAAATGGCGCGTACGCATCAAATGCCGCCTCGACGATCCGCCGCGGGTCCCGTCGGTGACGGGCGTCTGGCGGACGGCCAATTGGCATGAGCGCGAAGCCTGGGACATGTACGGGATAAGGTTCGAGGGCCACCCCGACTTGCGGCGGATCTACATGTGGGAAGGGTTCGAGGGCTTCCCTCAGCGCAAAGACTTTCCGCTCCGGGGCTACAAGGACGAGCTGAACCCGTTTGGCGCCGAAGGCCCGCCGCCGACACAGCCCGACCTCGCGACCAAGGACATTCCATAAGGGAGGCCGCTCCACGTCGGGAATTTGAGATGACCGAAGTCACGGAACTGAGCAGGCCGGAAGGCGAGGCGCTCGACACCAAGGAGGTGCTCCTCAATCTCGGCCCACAACATCCCAGCACGCACGGGGTGCTGCGGCTCGTCCTTGAGCTGGACGGCGAATATGTCGCTCGCGTGGACCCGCATATCGGCTACCTCCACCGCGGCACGGAAAAACTGGCCGAGAGCTTCACCTACACCCAGATTTTTCCGCTGACCGATCGGCTCGACTATGTCTGCCCGCCGTCGAACAACCTGGCCTTCGCGCTCGCGGTGGAGAAGCTCCTGGGCATCAAAGCGCCGATCCGCGCGCAGTATATCCGCGTGCTGATGGCCGAACTGGCGCGGATCTCCGGTCATCTCCTGATCACCGGCGCGCTGCCGCTGGATCTGGGGGCAATGACCGCGTTGCTCTACGCCATGCGCGAGCGCGAAATGATCATGGACTTGCTGGAGATGATCAGCGGCGCGCGGATGCACACCTCCTTCTGCCGGGTTGGCGGTGTGCGCGAGGACCTGCCCGACGGTTTTTTCCCCAAGATCAGGGAGTTCTGCGACATCTTCCCGAACCGGATTCGCGACTATGAACGGCTGATCGAGAACAACCGGGTGTTCCTGAAGCGAACGCAGGGAATCGGCGTGATCACCGCCGAAGACGGCATCGATTTGGGCCTGAGCGGCCCGAACCTGCGCGCCTCCGGCGTCGACTGGGACATCCGCCGCGACGAACCTTACGAGATCTACGACCGTCTCGACTTCAACGTTATCACCCGCGAAGAGGGCGATTGCTATGCACGCTGGCAATGCCGGGTCGAGGAAATGCGCGAGAGTATGCGCATCATCGAACAATGCCTCGGGCAGATGCCCGAGGGGCCGTTCCAGATCGACATGCCGACGGTCGCTTTCCCCGTGGACAAGGACAAGGTGCATTGCTCGATGGAGGCACTGATCCAGCACTTCGACCTTTCGGCGTATGGCTTCAAGGTGCCGAAGGGTGAGGTCTATTCGGCGATCGAGGCGCCAAAGGGCGAACTCGGGTTTTACATCATCAGCGACGGGTCGGAAAAACCGTTCCGCATGAAGGTGCGGGCACCGTCGTTCGTCAACCTCCAGGGCCTGTTCGGGACGAGCAATGCGCACTACCTGGCCGACATGATCGCCGTTCTGGGCAGCCTCGACCCGGTGATGGCCGAGGTGGACAAGTAACGGGAGATTTGGACGCGATGAACATGCGCGAAAAAATCGAAGTGGCGGCGGCGCGCTATCCGAACCAGCGCTCGGCGATCATGCCCGCGCTTCTGATCGCGCAAAAGGAGCATGGCCATCTGCCAGGCCCCGTGTTGGAAGAGGTCGCCGACATCCTCGGCGTCGAGCGGATCTGGGTCTACGAGCTGGCGACGTTCTACACGCTCTTCCGGACCGAGCCGGTGGGGATGTTCCACTTGCAACTCTGCGACAATGTCTCCTGCATGCTGCGTGGATCCGAGGATTTGCTGAGGCACCTGGAGGCGGTGCTGGGGATCAAAAAGGACGGCACGACCCTGGATGGGCTGTTCACGCTCTCGACCGTTGAATGCCTCGGCGCCTGCGAGATGGCCCCGGTGATGCAGGTCGGCGACGACTATTGCGGCGGCCTCGACATTGCGCGGATCGACGCGCTGTTGGAACGGCTGCGGGCGATGGCGGGGCAGGCGATTGGCGCCGATCCCGCCACCACAGCACCGCCGGGAGAGTAGTGTCATGATGGAACCCGTCCTTCTCAGGAATGTGGGCGTGCCGGACGGCCATCAGCTCGCGACCTACGAGGCCGGCGGTGGCTACCAAGCGCTGGCGAAGGCGCTTCGTGAGCACACGCCCGACGAGATCATCGATCTTGTCAAAGAATCCAACCTGCGCGGTCGCGGCGGGGCCGGTTTCCCAACCGGCATGAAATGGAGCTTCGTTCCGAAGCGCGTCGGCAAGCCGAAATACCTGTGCTGCAACGCTGATGAGGGCGAGCCGGGCACCTTCAAGGACCGGATCATCATGGAACGTGATCCGCACCAGCTGATTGAGGGCATGGCTATCGGCGGCTACGCGATCGGGGCTGAAACCGCCTATGTCTACATCCGCGGGGAATACGCGCTGGCGATCCGGCGGCTCGAGCAGGCGCTCGCCGAGGCGCATGCGAAGGGATATCTGGGAAAACGCATTCTCGGCTCGGATTTCAATTTCGCCGTGCATATCCATTGCGGTGCCGGTGCCTATATCTGCGGCGAGGAGACAGCGATGCTCGACTCGCTAGAAGGCAAGCGGGCGCAGCCGCGCTTGAAACCGCCGTTTCCGGCGGTCGAAGGCCTCTACGCCAGCCCGACCGTCATCAACAACGTCGAAACATTGGCCTGCGTTCCGCATATCGTGGCGCGAGGGCCGAACTGGTTCCGCAGCATCGGTCCGGACAAAAGTCCCGGTCCGAAGCTCTACTGCCTCAGTGGCCAGGTGCGGAAACCGGGCCTTTACGAGCTGCCGATGGGCATACCACTGCGCGAACTGGTCGAGGAACGCGCCGGCGGGCCGCTGCCTGGACGCAAGATCAAGGCGGTGATCCCAGGCGGCGTCTCGGCGCCAGTGATCCCGGAGCATGGGCTCGACGTTGGGATGGATTTCGACTCGCTGGCGGCTGCCGGCTCAATGCTCGGTTCGGCCGGGGTCATCGTAATCGACGACTCGACCTGCATGGTCAAGGTCGCCACCCGCATCATCGAATTCTTCCACCATGAGTCCTGTGGCAAGTGCACCCCGTGCCGCGAAGGGCTCAACTGGGTTGTAAAAGTGCTACGCCGGGTCGAGGCGGGGCAGGGGGCGCCGGGCGACCTCGAACAACTGCAGGCACTCTGCAAGGGCATTTTCGGCAACACGTTCTGTGCTCTGGGCGATGGTGCGGCCATGGGGCTGCGCGCGGCGCTGACGCATTTCGAGCATGAATTCGTCGCCCATATCGAAGCGGGCAGGTGCCCGTTTCACTGAGGAGCGCAAATAGAAGGCCGCAGGAAGGCAATGGTTAGCATCACGATAGACGAACAAACACTGGAAGTGGAGGCAGGCTCGACCGTGCTGCAGGCCGCCGAGCGTTTGGGCATCGACATCCCGACCTTCTGCTACCTGAAGCGGCTGCCGGCGCTGGCCTCCTGCCGCATGTGCCTGGTGGAGATCGAAGGGCAGCGGCGGCTGCAGCCCGCATGCGCGACCGCGGTCACAGACGGCATGGTGGTGCGGGCAAACACGCCGCTGATCGAGGAAACACGCTCTTCCATGCTCGACATGCTGCTCGCCAACCATCCCCTCGATTGCCCGATCTGCGACAAGGGCGGCGAATGCGAGCTTCAGGACCTGGTGATGGCGTACGGGCCCCGCGAAAGCCAGTTCCGTGATGCCAAACGTGTGTTTCACTCCAAGGACATCCGCCTCAGCCCGGTCATCATCATGAACGTCAACCGCTGTATCCAGTGCCAGCGTTGTGTCCGGATGTGCGAGGAAGTGGTCGGCGCCGTCGCCTTGGGCACGGTTGAAAAAGGCATGGATACCGCCGTGACCGGCTTCGAGGGCAGCCTCGCGAGTTGCGACCAATGCGGCAATTGCGTCGAGGTCTGTCCGGTCGGTGCGCTGATGAGCTTTCCCTATCGCTACAAGGCGCGGCCCTGGGATCTGGCCGAGACCGACACGGTCTGCCCGCATTGCGGTACTGGTTGCCAGCTGACCGTCGGCACGCGCAAGGGCGAGTTCATGCGGGTCCGCTCGAAGCAGGAGCATGGGTTCAACCGCGAAACCCTTTGCGTGCGGGGGCGTTTCGGCCTCGACTTCGTCGGGAGCCGGGACCGGATCAAACGGCCGATGGTCCGTCGTGATGGCGCCCTCGTCCCGGTTTCCTGGGAAGAAGCGGGGAACTATCTGCAACGGCGGTTCTCTGCCGTCCAGGGAAAGGTCGCGGGCGGGCTGGCCTCGCCGCGCCTTCCCAACGAGATTCTTTACCTGTTCCAGAAACTGATGCGGACGGTGTTCCGGACCAACAACATAGACTGCGGGTCGCGTTGGGCCACACCTTCCGATGCGCTTGGCCCATTGCTGGCGAGTTTCTACACACGGGCGCCACTGGAGGACGTGATCGGCAACGATTGCGTGCTTGTTGTCGGTGGCAACGTGACCGAGGAAAACCCGGTCACCGAATATCTGTTGCGGGACTGCGCGCGGCGACGGAAGACGGGCTTGCTCATGCTCTCGGCGCGGCCATCCCGTCTGGACGCCGATGCCCGGGCGGTCGTTCGCGTTCCTCCTGGCGGTGAGGCGGCCGGCCTTGCCGCGGTCGTGGACGGTCTCGTTGCGGCGGCCGGTCAGGCCTTGCCGGGCGATGTTGCAGTGGATATCGGCGCGCCAGCCGGCAGGTTGGGAGCGACCGATGGTGACGGGCCGGACCGCGTCGCTGCTGCGCTGCTGAACAGCGGCAGCGTCACCGTTCTGGTCAGCGTCGATCTCCTGAGATCTCCGCTTGCGCGCGCAGCAGTACAACAGATCAACAAGCTGCTGCGGCTTCTCCGTGCCCTTGGCAAGGACCTGGCGATGCAATTCCTGTTCGACCGTGCCAACCAGTTGGGCGCCTGGGACATGGGGGTTCTGCCGGCAGCGCTACCAGGACTACGTGCCGTCACCGATGATGTTGCGCGCACAACTCTCGAACAGGCCTGGGGCGCCGCGATCCCGTCTGAGCCGGGCGCAGATTTCGGGACCATGCTTGAGCTCTGCGACGGCGGGCGGATGGGCGCGCTCTATATCGTTGGAAGCGACCCAGTGATGAGCTATCCGGACCGGAAACGCGTCACGCGGGCGCTTGGCGCCGCTGATCTCCTGATCGTACAGGACGCATTCCTCACGGACACGGTGGGGCTTGCCGATGTGGTGCTGCCCGCAGCGAGTTACGGCGAAGAATCCGGCACCTTCACCAGCAATGAGGGCAGAACCCAGAAAGTCTGCAAGTTCCGCGAAGCCACCTTCGAGGCGCGGGGCAATCTGGCGATCCTCGACTTTGTCGCGGCGCTTCGAAATCAGCAGTTACGGCCGTCGACGCAAGCCGAAATCTTCGACGAGATGACCCAACTGGTCCCGGCCTATCAGGGGCTGACGCTGAACGGGCTTGGCATTGACGGAGCATTTACCCGATCGGTGCCGACACCGCCGGCTGATGAGTTCCTCGCGCCGCCGCCTGCCATTCCGAATGCCGGCGACCGGCTCATGCTGATTACCGGCAACTGCCTGTTCCACAACGGATATCTTTCTGAACGCTCCGCGATCCTGAATACGGTTGCTGCCGAGCCATATGTCGAGATGAGCGAGCGCGATGCGGCGCAACTTGGTGTTGCGGATGGCGATCACGTGGTCGTGCGATCCACCCAGGGCGAACTGACAGCGCAGCTCAAGATCAACAGGCACTTTCCCAGCGGGCTCGTGTTCGTGCCGGAAAATTACCGAGACCTGCGTCTCAACAGCCTGATGCGGCAGGGCGAATACCCTTGTCCGGTGGAGGTTGAAAAGGTGCGCGCCGCCTTCGATGCGGCGGCGGGAGCCGGGGCAGCAACTGAAAATCCCGGCCGAGGCATTGCCGAGCTTCCGGGCAGTCCACCCTAATTCCCGCTCCCCGGTTTGCGCCCTCAGTGATAGGCGGTGCCGGCAATGTAGTCGTGCAGTGCCTGTTCATTGCGCAGCGCTTCTTCGAGCCGGTGCTTGACTACGTCGCCGATGCTCACCACGCCGGCAGGCGCGCCTCCGTCCATGACCAACACATGGCGCGTGCGCCAATTGGTCATGATGGCCATCACATAGGGCAGCAAATCCTCTGTTGAGCACGTCGCCACATTGCGGTTCATGATGTCGGCGACCCGCATAGTGGGCGCCCCGGTTCCGTATTCAGCCACTGCATAGCAGCAGTCCCGCTCTGACACTGTGCCCAGGCATTCCCCGGGAGAACGGCTGACGACTACGAAGCCGATATTGTTCGCCCGAAACAGCCGCAGGACTTCTTCCATCGTCTGATCCGGCGTAACCGAGATGAGGTTGGGAGACTTGGTTTTCAAAATTTGGCAGATATGCATCTGAGCCTCCTGTCTACGCGTTCCGGCTTGGCGGCGGACGCGCGTTCACGTTCGCCGGATATTCCGCCACCAGTTGTACCCCTGCAGTTCGCTCGTCTCGACCAGAACGTCACCGTCGGTGTTCAGGTGCGCCGCGACCACACCGCCGCCGGTCATCGCTTTGCCCGGCTTGGCAAGCAGATCGTCACGCCCGATCACCAGGTCGGGCGAGGAAAAACTCGAGAATTCGTATTGCTGGCCAAGCGCGATCGCGTCCGCTGGGCAAGCGTCCTCGCACAACCCGCAGAATAGGCATCGGGCCGTGTCGATCTCAAATTTTGCTGGCCGACGGTTGCCCTTCTCGTCTTCGTAGGGAACGACTTCGATGCAGTAGCAGGGACAGATCCGCGCGCAGAGTTCACAGGCCACGCATTTAATCTCGCCCTGGTCGTCGCGCTTCAGGAAATGGTGCCCGCGGTAACGCGCATAAGGCAACCATTTTTCCTTGTCCGGATACTGCATGGTCACGGATTTGGAGAACATGTAGCCGAATGTCAGAGCCAAAGCGTTCGCTAGATCGGCGAAGAACACCCAGCCGATCCAAGTTCCAACTCTGTTTCCTGCGTGCGACATCGCCGCCCCGCTACGGAGCCGCTGCGGCTCCCAAAAGAACACCGGTTATAATTATGTTCGCCATCGAAAGAGGAAGCAAGACTTTCCATCCGATCGCCATCAACTGGTCGTAGCGATAGCGTGGGAAAGTGAAGCGGAACCATATGAATACATAGATGAAGAAGGCGACCTTGAGCGCAAACCAGAGAAGCGGCGGCAAGGGAAGCAGCACGCCGTTCCAACCGCCGAAGAACAGGATCACCACCAGCACCGACACCAGCAACACAATGGCGTATTCGCTGACCATGAAGAATGCAAAGCGGATGCCGCTGTACTCGGTGTGGAACCCGGCCCCCAAATCGCCTTCCGCTTCCGCCAAGTCGAAGGGAATGCGCTGCGCTTCGGCCAGGCCGGCGACGAAGAACACGAAGAAACCGACGGGTTGGTAGACGATGTTCCAGACACCGGCTTGCGCCCGGACGATCTCGAGCAGGCTCATGGATTGCGCCAGCATGACCACGCCGATGACCGCGAACCCCATCGGGATCTCGTAGCTGATCATCTGCGCGCAGGTCCTGAGGCTGCCCAGGACAGCATATTTGCTGTTGGCGGCCCAGCCGCCGAAGATGACGCCGTAGACCTCGATCCCGATCACCGCGAAAACGAAAAGCAGCCCCACATTCATATTGGAGACGTAGAGCGTAATTTCGGTGCCGAGAACCGAGACGGTTTCGCCGAAGGGGATCGCGACGAACACCACGAAGGGTGGGGCAAGCGCCAGGATCGGCGCCAGTTTGAAGAGGAAGCGATCGGCCTCGGCCGGGATATGATCCTCTTTGGTTAGCAGCTTGATACCGTCCGCCAGCGGCTGTAGCAGCCCGTGCCAACCCACGCGCATTGGCCCCATACGCTGCTGGATGTGACCCGCGACCTTGCGCTCCACCCAGGTCAGCGGCAAGGGCAGCAGTAGCAGGATCGCAATTAGAAATGCGACCTTGAAGACGATCAGGCCAAGAGCGACGATAAGTTCCATGATCGGCGGCTACTTATTCATCGGGTTGAAACGACGCCCGGACGTTGGCTCCAGCTATACGTTGAATGCCAGTATTACGGTACAGCGGTGATGCATTACTTGCAAAGCGAAAATCATTTCCGCATCTATTGCGCGTTTGGCGCAAACGACTTCATTCAAAACTTGAACTCAGCTGATTCTTATAAGTCTCAGCGCAAGCATGCCCACGCGACCAAATCGCGAGGCCGCCATTGCCGTGGGCGAACCTTTCGTTGTCGATCTCAGGGCTTGCACAGTGTCCAGTCGCCCGGCTCAAAACGAGCGTGGGGCCGGATCCAGGAGCTTCACGCTTCCGCCCGTAACTTGATGGATTGCGCAGGTCCGCCGCACGGTGCCGTTCTTTTCGAAGCGGAATGCCGCCGCTGCGCCGATGAAGCCGTTCGGAGAACGGATGTTCTCCTGGTTGATGGCGTCTTCGCCCTGGGTACGGACGAGACCGGCTGCAAGCGCAATGATGTCGAAGCCATAGGCCGCGTCGGGGCTGGCAGCACGCTCGTAGCGGTCGAGATAGCGCGAGGTCATCCGCGAACCGTTCTCCGGACCGAAGAGACAGAGATGACTTCCGGAAAGTTCTGGGCGCCTGTAGGCGGCCGCGCTCCAGCCGGAGCTTCCAACGACCATCGCGTTCGGTTTCAGATAACCGTTGGCCTTGAGTTGCGACAGCGCGCCGACGTCGGAAACTCCCGCACCGACCAGGATCACTGCATCGACGTCCTTCAGCTTGGCCTTGGTCGCCACGTTGGCGGAAAACGCGGTCGTGCCTGTCACAGCAACGAGGGCCGGCTTGATGCCATAGCCGGCAAGCTCGCGCTCGAGCCTTTGCCGCTCGGCGGCGGAGGCATCGCTCGGCAAAAGCACGACAAGCCGCTTATGGCCGGAAGCCACCGCGTATGACGCGCCCTCGACGGCGCTGTCGATGCGGTCCGATACGAAGGCGAAGGTGCCCGTCGGCCGCTCGGCGCCGTTGTCGCGTAACACCAGTAGTGGCGCGCGAGCATTGCCGAGGCCCTGGCGGACGGTGCTGACCGGCACGTCAGCAACGGAAACGGCAACGAGCGCGACGTTCTGGCCGGCGAGCCGCTTCGCCGCGTCCTGGATCTGCTGTGGTGAGCCGTCGGTATTCTCGACCAGCAGCGAGAGCTGGCCACCGCCAACCTCATCCACGGCGAGCGACGCGCCATCCCGGATGTCGCGTTCGCGCACCGTTTCTCCGGTCGGCGACATGAGGGCCGTGATGAGCGCGATCCGCGTCGCGCCGCTGCCGAAGGTTTCCTGCGGTTTCGCCGCATGTTCTGCCGCGCGCCGGGCATGCATCGCCTGCGGTGATTCCACGTCGAGCACGTCTTGAGGGGTGGGGGTGCCCTGGCAGCCGGCAAGCACGCCGAGCGCGAAGATGCAGAGGGTTAGCCATTGCCGACGAGGCGACACACACGTTGCTGATGAAATGACAGCGCGAGACATTGACGATCAAACCGCCTGTTTCAGTTCATGAAGCGACGCATTTTGGCGTGGAAGCAATCGCACTTGGCGAGATAGTCCTCGTCGCGCCAATTGGCTCGAAGGTAACCGTAGGCCTTGCCGCAAGCGACCTTGGTCTCGGACGCCCAAACGAAAGCGGGGCGCGTCGAGAAAATCCAGCGCGGATCATCGGCAACAGCGATCGCCTCGTCCATGCGCGACACGACCTCCTTCGTCAACGTGGCGACGTTCTCCTCGACTGTCAGCGAGGATTGGCTAAGCTCGGTGCACTGTCTGGCAACCGGTGCATAGTCGACGATGAGATCGGCCGCGAAACCTGAAAAGGGCATTAGAGCGACGATCGCGCCCGCCAGTATGCTTCTGATCATGAAAAAGATTCCCCCTGGAAATGCGGTTCCCGGATGATTGCCGAGAACCGTGAAGCTGTCGAGATCGACTTTGCGTTTAAGGAACGTCTTGTGTCTTCGGCGCACCGTTTTCGTTGAACAGGACCTTCACCACCTCGGTCGACACCTGGAAATCTTCCAGTACGGCGACCGTGTGCCAACCCGAAGCATTGCCGGCACTGCCGTCCGTGTCGACCTGCAGGTTGGCATTCTGGCCATCCTGCACGACCTGGACAAAATTGCCGTCGAGGTTCGTTCCCGATGGTAGGTTGCCCAGAAGGTCGGACAGGTCGACGGTGTCGCCCTCGCCATAGTTGTAGTCGGTTATGACGTCGTCAATGCCTGGCAGCAGGGAGTCTGAACCGATCACGAAGGTGTCGCTTCCGCCACTGCCGGTCATCGTATCGGAGCCCGTGCCTCCATACAACGTGTCGTTGCCTAAGCCGCCGTAGAGTGAATCAGCGCCACCTTCGCCGTAGAGCGTGTCATTTCCGATACCGCCTGCAAGATAGTTGGCTGCCGAGTTACCGTGTAGAAAGTCGTTGCCGGAGCCGCCGATCAAGCCCTCGATGCTCGTCAGCGTGTCACCCGCTGCGTCACCACCACCAATCGACCCCTCCGGACGGTTGCCGGCGGTAGCCACCGATGAGGCATTGCCGTTCTCGTCAAGATTGACGAACACGGCTGCGCTGCTATCGCTATAGTCGGCGATGTCCTTTCCGCCCGCGCCGTTGATGGTGTCTAGCTTCGCGCTACCGGCGATGGTGTCGTTGCCAGCGCCGCCCGTCAGCGACGGGAAGTTACCTGCTCCATTCGACGCCTCGACATCGATGGAGAGCGGGCTTGACGATGTTACATCACCATCACCATCCACTGCGGAAATCGTGAAATCAAGGTGTTGGTCCTGCGGTAAGACGTTCTTGGTGATCGTGGTACTGGAGAACTGAGCTCCCTGGTTGTTCACTCCCGCCGAGCCTGTGACCTGCAGCAAATTGAAGCTAATCACCGGATCGATGAGGAAGCCGCCGGCACTGGTGATTGAAACGGAACCGCTCGCCGTTTCCCCAGTCTGGGTGTTGGTCGCGACCCAATTGTATGTTCCACCCCCGTTGACTGAGTTCGCGACCAAGGTCACGGCGTCTACAAATTCTGGGTTCGTGCCCGGTAATTGGTCCCCGGCCGCTCCCGGGTTATGGAATTCCATCGTGAAGCTTTCGTTGGCACCGACAAATGTGTTGCCAACGCCGAAGCCGTTATTGTTGGAATTGACGCCTCCAGGACTTGAAAACTCGATCCGTCCGTCGCTCGTTTGGCGCCAGCCGCTAGGCCCACCAGCGTCGAGGTTTTGGGTCGAATAACTGGTGCTGGTGCCCGCATTGGGACTAACGAGGTTGAAAGCATATGTTCCATCGCTGCGCACATCCAGCGTGAAGACAGTTGGGGCCTGCTGAGGACCCGCTCCGTCCGGATCGGGAGCGGTTGCAGTCAATCTGGTTGTCGTGAGACCATTGACCGTCGTTGTCGAAAGCGGCTGATACGTCAGGCCGGGGACCGCCGTTAAGCCGGCAATATTGAAGTTCGCGATGGCATCGGCTCCCGGCTGCAGCGCAAATGTCCCCGTCACTGACCCTGCCTGATTGGGGATAATCGCCGACATGAACTGGCCCAACACCGGCGCGTCGTCGACGATCGAGATCAGCAGGTTGCCTGCTGGAGCAGCGTCGCCATCGGCATCGCTGATCACGACCGGAAGGTTCACCGAGGTGTTGTCGCCCGATGTGTTGTCCAGCAGCGTATAGGCGTAAACGATCGTGCCGGCCCCAGTGATTGCATTGTAGGTGTAGTGCGCCGTCAGCGAGCCCGTCGCGTCGATGAAGGTGGTCGGCGACATCGTAAGCGTATGGCCGCCCACTGTAATCGTCGATACCCCGTCTTTCGAAGTGAACCCGATCGTGCCGTTCGTTTTCTCTGAAGTGTCTGAGTTGTTGCTTCCGAGGCCATCGGCTGCCTCGCCTGTGCCGGCCGATTCGAACCCGCGCGATGGCAGGCCCTTCTCATAGACAACCGTACCAGCCGAGCCCGCGCCCGGGATCGACACCGTCGGCCCAGCATCACCAATGCTGATTGTCAGCGTCGTGTGTGCGAGATCGCCGTCGCCGTCCTTTAACGTATAGGTGAAGACGTCGCTGACGCCGCCGGCCGAGCCTGGATTGCGTACATAGGTGTAACCGCCGTTCGCATCCAGCGTCAGCTTGCCATGAAGGCCATCGATCTGAGTGTTGAGTGTTAGCGGACTATCCAAAAACGCACCGCTGTTGCCGGCGACGACGCCAACCACAGCGGCTCCATCCGCACCAAGCGTATCCGCCCCAGCATTCGTTGTGCCGGCTCCCGTGATCACATTGCCCGTGGCGGCTGTGAAGTCACTGGCCGCCATACTATCTAAATCCGCAACCACCGCCGGAACGTCGTCGATCATCTCCACGTTGAGCACGGCGCTGCTGGCCGAGCCGTCCTCGTCCGTCACCGCCACCGTGAAGTTGTCGAACACACCGCCGTCGGTACCGGCCGAAGTGTGTCCCGTGCTGTTGTCCTGCAGCAGATAGCTGTAGGTGAAGGTCGCACCCGTCACCACGCCGTTGACCGTCGTCGGTGTGTAGCCGGTGATCGTCAGAAGCCCAAGCGCCGTGTCCACCGTCTGGTTGGCGGTGAACACGCCAGCCGTCACCACCGCAGTGCCGTTCACTGTCAGACCGGCAAGACCGTCCGCCGTCGTCACCGAGAAGCTGCCCGTCTGCGTCAGCGCAGCCGCATCCGGCGACGAGCCGTCCGACAGGTTCCGCTCGTAGACCGTCTCCTCGGCGCCGACACCGCCCAGCCCGTTCACGCTCACGCCGTCGTCGGCGCCGTTGATCGTGATGGTAACCGTCTGTGTCGCTGTGCCACCATAACCGTCATCGACGGTCACGTCGTACTTCTGCGTCAGCGTCTCGCCTGGATTCAGCGAGTCCAGCACACTGTCGGCAACCTGGAAGGTCCAGCCGACCGAGTCGCTCGCCTGGTTCACCGCCGCCAGCGCGAAGGTGCCGAGGTAGCTGGGGCCCTGTGCGGTGAAGCCGGCGCTGTGCGTGTCGAGCGCATCGACGTCGCCAAAGGTCACCGCGCCGTTCTGCGCATGCGTCGTGGCATTCTCGCCCGCAGCATTGTCGGCGATCTCCGTCACCGCACCGCTCTGCACCGCAGAGGTGATTACCGGAACGTCGTTCGTGCCGGTGATCGTGATCGTCACCGTCTGCACTGCCGTGCCGCCATGGCCGTCATCGACGGTCACGTCGTATTTCTGCGTCAGCGTCTGGCCGGCCTGCAGGCTGTCGAGCACGCCGTCGGCGACCTCGAAGCTCCAGCCGACCGAGTCACCCGCCTGGTTCACCGCCGCCAGCGCGAAGGTGCCGAGGTAGCTGGGGCCCTGTGCGGTGAAGCCGGCGCTGTGCGTGTCGAGCGTATCGACGTCGGCAAAGGTCACCGCACCATTCTGCGCATGCGTTGTCGCATTCTCGCCCGCTGCATTGTCGGCGATCTCCGTCACCGAACCGCTCTGCACCGCAGAGGTGATCACCGGAACGTCGTTCGTGCCGGTGATGGTGATCGTCACCGTCTGCACTGCCGTGCCACCATGGCCGTCATCGACGGTCACGTCGTACTTCTGCGTCAGCGTCTGGCCGGCCTGCAGGCTGTCGAGCACACCGTCGGCGACCTGGAAGCTCCAGCCGACCGTGTCACCCGCCTGGTTCACCGCCGCCAGCGCGAAGGTGCCGAGGTAGCTGGGGCCCTGTGCGGTGAAGCCGGCGCTGTGCGTGTCGAGCGTATCGACGTCGGCAAAGGTTACCGCGCCGTTCTGCGCATGCGTTGTCGCATTCTCGCCCGCAACACCGTCGGCGATCTCCGTCACCGCACCGCTCTGCACCGCAGAGGTGATTACCGGAACGTCGTTCGTGCCGGTGATCGTGATCGTCACCGTCTGTGTCGCCGTGCCGCCATGGCCGTCATCGACGGTCACGTCGTACTTCTGCGTCAGCGTCTGGCCGGCCTGCAGGCTGTCGAGCACGCCGTCGGCGACCTGGAAGCTCCAGCCGACCGTGTCACCCGCCTGGTTCACCGCCGCCAGCGCGAAGGTGCCGAGGTAGCTGGCGCCCTGTGCGGTGAAAGTTGCGCTGTGCGTGTCGAGCGTATCGACGTCGGCAAAGGTCACCGCACCATTCTGTGCATGCGTTGTCGCATTCTCGCCCGCTGCATTGTCGGCGATCTCCGTCACCGCACCGCTCTGCACCGCAGAGGTGATCACCGGTGCGTCATTCGTGCCGGTGATCGTGATCGTCACCGTCTGTGTCGCCGTGCCGCCATGGCCGTCATCGACGGTCACGTCGTACTTCTGCGTCAGCGTCTGGCCGGCCTGCAGGCTGTCGAGCACGCCGTCGGCGACCTGGAAGCTCCAGCCGACCGTGTCACCCTCCTGGTTCACCGCCGCCAGCGCGAAGGTGCCGAGGTAGCTGGCGCCCTGTGCGGTGAAAGTTGCGCTGTGCGTGTCGAGCGTATCGACGTCGGCAAAGGTCACCGCACCATTCTGTGCATGCGTTGTCGCATTCTCGCCCGCTGCATTGTCGGCGATCTCCGTCACCGCACCGCTCTGCACCGCAGAGGTGATCACCGGTGCGTCATTCGTGCCGGTGATCGTGATCGTCACCGTCTGTGTCGCCGTGCCGCCATGGCCGTCATCGACGGTCACGTCGTACTTCTGCGTCAGCGTCTGGCCGGCCTGCAGGCTGTCGAGCACGCCGTCGGCGACCTGGAAGCTCCAGCCGACCGAGTCACCCGCCTGGTTCACCGCCGCCAGCGCGAAGGTGCCGAGGTAGCTGGCGCCCTGTGCGGTGAAAGTTGCGCTGTGCGTGTCGAGCGTATCGACGTCGGCAAAGGTCACCGCACCATTCTGTGCATGCGTTGTCGCATTCTCGCCCGCTGCATTGTCGGCGATCTCCGTCACCGCACCGCTCTGCACCGCAGAGGTGATCACCGGTGCGTCGTTCGTCCCTAGGATTACGATCGTAACCGTCTGCGTCGCGGTGCCGCCATGGCCGTCATCGATGGTTACGTCATATTTCTGCATCAGGATCTGGCCTGCCTGCAGCGAGTCGAGCGCACCGTCGGCAACCTGGAAGTTCCAGCCGACCTTGTCGGTCGCCTGATTCAGCACGCCGAGCGAGAAGGTACCGAGATAGCCGCTGCCCCCCGCTGCGAAGCTGGCGCTGTGCGCGTCGAGCGTATCGACGTCGGCAAAGGTTACCGCGCCGTTCTGCGCATGCGTTACCGCATTTTCGCCCACGGTACCGTCAAACCGTTCCACCACGCCGCCAAGCTGCCAACCGGACGTGATCACCGGGGCGTCGTTGGTGCCGGTGATGACGATCGTCACCGTCTGCACTGCCGTGCCACCATGGCCGTCATCGACGGTCACGTCGTACTTCTGCGTCAACGTCTGGCCGGCTTGCAGCGAGTCCAACACGCCGTCAGCCACCTTGAAGCTCCAGCCGACCTTGTCAGTCGCCTGATTCACCGGGCCGAGCGAGAATGTGCCGAGATAACCGCCACCCTGCGCCGCGAAGCTGGCGTTGTGTGTGTCGAGCGTGTCCACATCGGCAAAAGTGACCGCGCCGCCCTGCACATGCACAACCGCATTCTCACCGGCCGCGTTATCAACTCGTTCCGTCACCGCACCGCTCTGCACCGCAGAGGTGATTACCGGAACGTCGTTCGTGCCGGTGATCACAATCGTCACCGTCTGCACTGCCGTGCCGCCATGGCCGTCGTCGACGGTCACATCGTACTTCTGCGTCAGCGTCTGGCCGGCCTGTAGCGAGTCCAGCACGCCGTCGGCGACCTCGAAGCTCCAGCCGACCGAGTCACCCGCCTGGTTCACCGCCGCCAGCGCGAAGGTGCCGAGGTAGCTGGGGCCCTGTGCGGTGAAGCCGGCGCTGTGCGTGTCGAGCGTATCGACGTCGCCAAAGGTCACCGCGCCGTTCTGCGCATGCGTTGTCGCATTCTCGCCCGCAGCATTGTCGGCGATCTCCGTCACCGCACCGCTCTGCACCGCAGAGGTGATTACCGGTGCGTCATTCGTGCCGGTGATCACGATCATCACCGTCTGTGTCGCGACGCCGCCATGGCCGTCATTGACGAGCACGGTGTACTTCTGCGTCAGAGTCTGGCCGGCCTGTAGCGAGTCCAGCACGCCGTCGGCAACCTTGAAGTTCCAGCCGATCGTATCAGTCGCCTGGTTCACCGCGTCCAGCTTGAAGGTGCCGAGATAACCGCCGCCTTGCGGCCAGAAGCTGGCGCTGTGGGTGTCCAGTGTATCGACGTCGGCAAACGTCACTGCACCCCCCTGCACATGGACGACCGCATTTTCGCCGGCCGCACCGTCAGCATGCTCCGTCACGGTAGCGCTCTGTGTACCCGACGTGATCACCGGTGCGTCGTTCGTCCCTAGGATTACGATCGTAACCGTCTGCGTCGCGGTGCCGCCATGGCCGTCATCGATGGTTACGTCATATTTCTGCATCAGGATCTGGCCTGCCTGCAGCGAGTCGAGCGCACCGTCGGCAACCTGGAAGTTCCAGCCGACCTTGTCGGTCGCCTGATTCAGCACGCCGAGCGAGAAGGTACCGAGATAGCCGCTGCCCCCCGCTGCGAAGTTGGCGCTGTGCGCGTCGAGCGTATCGACGTCGGCAAAGGTTACCGCGCCGTTCTGCGCATGCGTTACCGCATTTTCGCCCACGGTACCGTCAAACCGTTCCACCACGCCGCCAAGCTGCCAACCGGACGTGATCACCGGGGCGTCGTTGGTGCCGGTGATGACGATCGTCACCGTCTGCACTGCCGTGCCACCATGGCCGTCATCGACGGTCACGTCGTACTTCTGCGTCAACGTCTGGCCGGCTTGCAGCGAGTCCAACACGCCGTCAGCCACCTTGAAGCTCCAGCCGACCTTGTCAGTCGCCTGATTCACCGGGCCGAGCGAGAATGTGCCGAGATAACCGCCACCCTGCGCCGCGAAGCTGGCGTTGTGTGTGTCGAGCGTGTCCACATCGGCAAAAGTGACCGCGCCGCCCTGCACATGCACAACCGCATTCTCACCGGCCGCGTTATCAGCTCGTTCCGTCACCGCACCGCTCTGCACCGCAGAGGTGATTACCGGAACGTCGTTCGTGCCGGTGATCACAATCGTCACCGTCTGCACTGCCGTGCCGCCATGGCCGTCGTCGACGGTCACATCGTACTTCTGCGTCAGCGTCTGGCCGGCCTGTAGCGAGTCCAGCACGCCGTCGGCGACCTCGAAGCTCCAGCCGACCGAGTCACCCGCCTGGTTCACCGCCGCCAGCGCGAAGGTGCCGAGGTAGCTGGGGCCCTGTGCGGTGAAGCCGGCGCTGTGCGTGTCGAGCGTATCGACGTCGGCAAAGGTCACCGCGCCGTTCTGCGCATGCGTCGTGGCATTCTCGCCCGCAGCATTGTCGGCGATCTCCGTCGCCGCACCGCTCTGCACCGCAGAGGTGATTACCGGTGCGTCATTCGTGCCGGTGATCACGATCATCACCGTTTGTGTCGCGACGCCGCCATGGCCGTCATTGACGGTCACGTCATATTTCTGCGTCAGCGTCTGGCCGGCCTGCAGCGAGTCGAGCACGCCGTCGGCGACCTCGAAGCTCCAGCCGACCGAGTCACCCGCCTGGTTCACCGCCGCCAGCGCGAAGGTGCCGAGGTAGCTGGCGCCCTGTGCGGTGAAGCCGGCGCTGTGCGTGTCGAGCGCATCGACGTCGGCAAAGGTCACCGCGCCATTCTGTGCATGCGTTGTCGCATTCTCGCCCGCAACACCGTCGGCGATCTCCGTCACCGCACCGCTCTGCACCGCAGAGGTGATTACCGGAACGTCGTTCGTGCCGGTGATCGTGATCGTCACCGTCTGTGTCGCCGTGCCGCCATGGCCGTCATCGACGGTCACGTCGTACTTCTGCGTCAGCGTCTGGCCGGCCTGCAGGCTGTCGAGCACGCCGTCGGCGACCTCGAAGCTCCAGCCGACCGTGTCACCCGCCTGGTTCACCGCCGCCAGCGCGAAGGTGCCGAGGTAGCTGGGGCCTTGTGCGGTGAAGCCGGCGCTGTGCGTGTCGAGCGTATCGACGTCGCCAAAGGTTACCGCACCATTCTGTGCATGCGTTGTCGCATTCTCGCCCGCAGCACCGTCGACGATCTCCGTCACCGAGCCACTCTGCGTGCCCGAGGTGATCAGTGGAACGTCGTTCGTGCCGGTGATCACAATCGTCACCGTCGTCGACGATTTGTCGCCATCGCCATCAGTGATCTCGTAACTGAACGTATCCGTCACTGTCTGGCCCGCAGCAAGACCTTGGACGGCGCCATGCGCGTTGTTCAGTGTATAGGTGTAACTGCCGTCAGCGCCCAAAACCAGCGTACCGAACTGGCCGACCGTTGCGCCACCAACCACGCCCGCCGCGTCGCCAGACGATACGGCCGTGACCGACGCCCCGTCTGCCCCCCGCACGTCCTTGACACCGTCCGTACCATTGGCATCCGTGCCACCCGAGCCGGTCAGCACATTGCCATCCGCAACGAGCACACCATCTTCGGTCGCGCTATCCGTGTCCGCTGCAGCCGTCGCAACGTCGTCGGAGACCGAGACGGAGACGGTGCCTTCCGCCGTGTCGCCGTCCGTGTCGGAAGCGATGACCTTGACCGAGCCGAGTGCGGCGAGATCGTCGGCATTGACGCCGGGATGGCTGGCATAGTTGTCGGTAAGTGTCGCCGTCACCCTCGCGCTGTCGCCGCTGCGCACCAGGTCGAGGGTGACGATGGTCACGCCGCCGGCCTTACCTACGATCTGGGTGTCGGAGACCCTATCCCAGGTCAGCGCACCGGTGAGGGTGCTGGTGTCGCCGAACACGATGGTGGCGATCGCATCCGAACCGGCCACGAAGCCGATCGTGCCGCTGCTGGCGTCGGCGCCCGGCGTGCTGCCGTCGGCCAGGTTCTGGTCGTCGAGTGCAAGCGATGCGGAAGCCGCAAGCGGATTGACTGTCGGGCCGGCGCCGTCCGTCACCGTGATCGTCTGGCTGTCGCTCGTCGTGTCGTTGTCGGCATCCTTGGCCGACAGCGTGAAGCTGACATTGACGCCGCCGGCATTGTTGAGGTTGCTGGCCGCTGCAAACGTCCAGGTGTTGTCGGCATTGACCGTCAGCGTGCCCTCGGCAAGCGCAAACGCCACCGACTGGCCCGCCGTCAAGGTCAGCGTCTGCGTTGTGTTGCCGGCCGTCACGTCGACTGTGCCGACGCCATCGGCACCTGCCGAAAGCGTCCAACTGCCGGCAAGCGTCTGGCCTTCCACCACGCTCGGCGCGGCCGGATCGGTGATCCCGATCACTGGAACGTCGTCGATGATATCGATCTGGAGGGTGGCCGAACCGCCGGCACCATCGTGATCGGTGACCGTGAGGTCGAAGATGTCCCGGTCCTGCTCGATATTCGTCCCGGGATTGACCCCGGAACTCGTGACTGCGCTCGTCAGCTCGTAGGTGTAATCCGCCACACCGGTAAGCGGGTTGTAGCCGGTGATGGTCAATGTACCGAATTGACCCACAACCGTTTGCCCGACGAGACCGCCGATGGCGAACGTCTGACCGTTGACGGTCAGGCCAGCGATGTCGTCAAGCCCGTCCGGATCGGTGAGGGCAAACACACCGCTGACCGACGCACTGCCATCGCCCGCACGCGATCCGCCTGCGAGGCCGGCTTCGTCGACTTGCCTGTCGCTCACCGCGATGCCGCCTGGATTATCTTTGGAGTCGGGGGTGATCGACGGGTCATCGTTGGGGTCAAGCGCGAAGGGCAGACGCTCGGTCGCTTCAAGCGCAGGAAACTCCAGGGCGGTCGGGGCGAGCAAGTCGATGACCGGCCCGGCCTGGCCGATGTCGCCGGTCGCATCGGAGAGATCCCCGCCGCTGCTTTGGTTCGACACGACGCTGATGGTGCCATCCGGCCCCGCGGCGACGTTGATACCGTTTTCGCCGAGCACCGCCACGAGGGTTTCGCGGGCGATTTCGGCGTCGCCGATGACGAAGGTCGGAACTTTCAATGCGGCGTTCTGGATCGTGATTGTAGAGCCATCAGGCTGTTCTAAAACGATATCAGTGCCGACCACCTGGATCTTTTCGATCGATGCGCCTGCAGGGAGGTGCACGACATTTGAAGCATCGGCGCTGACCGTCGCCGGCATCGGCGGCGTTTGGAGCGCGTTCTCAGCGCCCTTCACCGGAGCGCCGGTTGCCTGGTCCAGGAGCTGCGGCTCGTCCGTCGCGCCACCCCCGGTCTGTGCTACCAACCGGCCGGCTTTGCCATCCGGTGCGTCGCGGTACTCGATTGCCTCTGCCGGGTTTGCGGCGGCATCGTTGGAATTTGTGGTGCCTGCGGTTGCCATAGAAAATACCCCTCGACCTTTGCGGGCAAGAGAACATCAACCTTGTGCAGCCGCAATCGGCATCGAAGGGATTAGAGAAAAACAGCATAATATGATATGCTAATACCCAAAATTGGTTAGATTGACGCAATTTTAATAGTTCTGGTCATGGGTTCGAAACGAATGCCCCATCCGGGCCGCCTGAGCTATAAAAAGAAGCCCTGATGTCACAGAGAACAGTGGCAAAATGCGCCCGTCAATCGCAACTGGCCGCGTTGCAAGACGTTCCGTTGAACGCATCCTCATGAAACAACCGGCACAGGTGCCAAACGGCATGCTCCGGGCTGGCGATCGCTTTCATGATGACGGAGTCGGCGACTTCTATAAACGAATCCGTCAGTGCTCCAAAAGCATACACAAGTATAAAGTTTGAATAAAATTTTACATAAAACGTATTGGCGTGGCACATACTAAATAATACATACGGCTTTACCTGCATTTTTCTTTTGATTCGTAGAGTGTCTCCATGCAACCGAGAGACACGGCGATGAACAAGAAGAGCTGGAAGCACTGCGAAAAATACCTGAAGACTTCGGTGTTTGCGATCGGCCTGGCATCGCTTTCAGCGATATCCTCTGTGCAGGCCGGACAGCCCGGCATGCTCCAGCCCGGCGTCTTCCAGCAGATGCTGAGCCTCGCGAGTCCGCTGGCGGCCGTCGCCACTGAGGCAATCGGCACCTGGTCGAAGCAAGCCTCCGAAGGGCTCAAGCGGCAGCGGGTGCAGAAAGTGGCGGTGACGGCAGGCACCAACCTCGGTGGCCAAACACCGGCGCAGTCGACGCCCTCCGCCGTTTTCCATTCCGTCGCCTTCCGCGTCTCTTCGATCCCCGTGGCCCGCAAATGGAAAACCGTCTTTCCGGCGGTCGCGGCAGCCGATTTCGACCACTGCGCCAACGAGAGTGGTTGTGCCGCTCGCGGCATCCTCGGCAGGGCGATCGAAAACGCCAACGGCCTCGCCTTCCGGCAGAAGATCAGCGGCATCAACCGGACGGTGAACCGGCTTGTCCGCTACCAGCCGGACGCTGAGAACTACGGCTCCAAGGATTATTGGGCAACGCCGGACGAAATTCTCGCCCGCGGCAAGGGCGACTGCGAAGACTATGCCATCCTGAAGATGGCGGCTCTGAAGGCGGCCGGCCTGCCGCCGGAAGCCATGTCGGTCGTCGTTCTGCGCGATGTCCGACGCAACCTCTATCACGCGGTGCTCGCGATCACGACGAGCCAGGGCCACTTCATTCTCGACAATTTGAGCGACGAGGTGAAGCCCGACCGTGCTCTGCCCAACTACCAGCCGCTCTTCTCGGTCAGCGCCGACCGCTCCTGGATCCACGGCGTCAGGTCGACCGGCGACAAGGTCGCTTCGGCCGCACCTCTGTCCGATGTCATGCCCGGAGAGGGTGTCGCGCTTCGCTAAACCTCATCTCCAAACGCAACGCCTTTCGTCGAATGGGTGACCGCTCGAAAGGGTCGCCATTTTAACTACGCTGTCGCAGCGGCGGTCGCATTGGATCAGGCCAGAATAAAGCCGATGATGACGTCCTGGTCGGAGAGCGGAGCGAGGGCGGCGGTAAACTTGCCCCGCGTGATCTGTCCCTGCGCGCCGATGGTGAAGCCGGCCGATTGCGGTTCGCCGGGGGTCTCCTTGAGGCGGTGCACGAGATCGACAAACTGAACGTCGAAGGAGAGCTTCAAGCCCCTTGCGGGTTGAGGCAGGTGCGAGCGCAGGACACGTGACTGGACGAAGGAGAGAAAGGCGGGGTTATAGGCAATGATGTGCTTGTTCCCCGTGAGCGCAAAGGCCGGCGACGGACTTGCGCGGACCTGGCCTGCAACCACCGCCAGATTGCTGCGCTCCTTGGCCGACGAGAGTTCGTCGCGCAGGTAGCGGGTGGCGATAAAGCGCAGCCGCGCCGTCAGGTTGCCTTCGCCCTCGAGTTCTGTTTCGCAGGCGGCAACGATATCCGCGAGCTTACGGCCTTGCCGCGCGGCAAGCTCGCCAAGGCTCTGCCAATAGATCTCCTCAAGTTTGATCCCGCGGCGCTGACCGCCGACGGTGACGACACGGAACCGCAGAGCGCTCAGGTCCGCGTCGGACGGGGGAGGCGGCGTCTCGTTCATCGTCAGCGCTCCCGCAGAGCTTCCTCGCGCGCCTTGTTGATCGGCTTCATCAGATAGGCAAGGATCGTTTTCTTGCCGGTCATGATATCCACGGACGCAATCATGCCGGGCATGATCGCATATTCGCGCCCATCCTTCACCAGCGCGGCTGTGTCGGTCTTGACGCGCACGAGATAGTAGGTTTCGCCATTGTTCTGATCAACCAGGCTGTCGGCGCTGATGGTCTCAACGACACCGCCGAGGCCACCGTAAATCGAGAAGTCATAAGCCGAGACCTTGATCAGTGCCGGCTGGCCGGCGCGCACGAACGCAACGTCCCTTGGAGATAGCCGTGCCTCGACGAGCAGAATCTCCGACGTCGGTACGACGCCGGCGATCACCCCACCGGGCGTCACATAGGCGCCGACTGTGTTGACATCGAGCGTATTGATGATGCCGTCGACTGGTGAGCGAATGTCGGTGTTGGCGACCCGGCTGCTGGCGCCGCGGATGGTTTCCTCGATAACGGAAAGTTGCGAAAGCGCCTCGGTCTTTTCCGCCAGGGCCTCCTGCTTCAGTTGCAGCGACAATTCGGTCACCTGGAGGGTTGCCTCCCTGAGCGCCGCCTCTAGCTTTCCGACTGACTCCTTCCAGAGGGCGAGCTGACCCCGGGTATCGGTCAGCTCTTTCTCGACCCTGAGCACCTCGGTTTGCGCGACGAGCTTGCGCTTGACCATCGGCGCGAGCATTTCCTGTTCTTGCTCGGTCAACTGCAGGCTCTCTGTCAGGCGGGTGATATTGGCCGCCGCCTCGGCAAGCTCCTTCTGCCGCTGGCCTTCGCGCGCTTGCATGACCGACAGCTTGTTGTTGAAATTGCCGGCCTTGGCTTGAAGCAGTTGTTCCTCGTTCGCGCATATGGCCGGCGCGACCTTAGTGATGTCCTCAGGACATTGGTATTTTGCGTCGTAGGCCCCGGTCTCCTCGAGTTTGAGCCGCGCGACTTGCGCGCGCAGCGATCGCCCCTTGGCCTCGAGTTCGCCAAGGGAGGAGCCGCTCGCGGTATCGTCGAGCCGGAGGATCAGATCGCCGCGGCGAACGACCTGTCCGGGCTGTACCGCGATCTCGCGCACGATGCCGGGTTCACTCGACTGGATAATCTGCGTCTTCGAGACGGGGATGACCTTGCCTTCACCGCGGGCGATCTCATCAACCTCGGCGATCGCCGCCCAGGCGACGAAAGAGCTGATCAGCAAGCCGATGACAAGCAACCCGGCGCGCGCGGCAAGCGGCGGTTTCTCAGTCATGCTGACCCCTCCCGCCATTTGCGAACCGACGTCTTTTCGTCATCTTTGTGAAAGCGTGCATCATAGGCCGGCTCCGGCCACTGGGCCAGCAGGACCGGGCCGCCTTTGCAACTGCTCGATGACCTCAGCCTTCGGGCCATCGGCAACGACGCGCCCGCGGTCAAGAACCAGCAGCCGATCGACGAGGCTCAGCATGCTATGGCGATGCGTCGATATCAAAAGGGTGACATCGCTGCTGAAGACGGTGGAGAGCTTGTTGATCAGCTCACGTTCGCTTGCAAGGTCCATTGCCCCGGAGGGTTCATCAAGGAAGACGACCTTCGGCTTGCGCAATAGCAGCCGTGCGATGGCGACCGCCTGGCGTTGCCCGCCGGAAAGCTGAGAACCGCGTTCACCTACGGGCATGTCATAGCCGCGCGGATGGTGGGAGACGAATTCGTCCACGCCGGCAAGCCTCGCTGCCGCCACCACTTCTTCATCGCTGGCGGTCGGATTTGCCATCAGGAGGTTTTCCTTGATCGTGCCCGAGAACAGATCAGAATTCTGCGACACGAACGATACCGCCGAGCGAACGACAGAGGGGTGCAGTTGGCGAATGTCGACGCCGTCGAGCAGGATTCGCCCCGCGCTTGGTGGGTAGAGGCCGGCAAGCAGACGGCCGATCGTCGTCTTGCCGGAACCGATGCGGCCGATGATGCCCACCCGCTCTCCCGCTTTGATCGCCACGTTCATGCCGCTGACCACTTTGTGGTCGGTCCCCGGGTAGGCGAAGTCGAGATTGGCGAAGGTAATGCTGCCGTTGCGGATCTCGCGATTAACGAAACCGATCGTATCGGGCCGATCCTCCGGCTGCTCCATCACCGCATTCAGGATCCGCAGCGATAGAAGCGCCTGGCGCAGTCGCGCCAGCGTCATCGCAATCTGGCCGAGCGGTGCGACGGCGCGGCCGGCCAGCATGCTGGCGGCGATGATCGCGCCCGAGGAGATGTTTCCTTCGGTGAATTCATAGGCGCCGGCCACGACGATGCAGACCGTCACCAACTGCTGCACGAACTGCGTCGCGTGCGACGCCCAGGAGGAAATCTCCTTGATTTTCTCGGCCGTGTTCGAGGAATGCTTGGCCAATTCGTTCCAGCGGCGAAGCAGCTGTTTTTCCGAATGCAGCGTTTTCACCGTCTCGATCGCGCTGATCGTTTCGACCAGGAGTGCCTGGCGCTGGGCGGACTCGTTGGATGCCGCGGCGACGCGATTGCCGATCTTGTACTGCGCGACGTAGCCGATGATGAGGCTCAAGATAAAAGCAATCGCTGGAATGAGCGCGATCCAACCTGCCACCGCATAGATGGCGGCGATGAAGACGAAGACGAAAAGACTGTCGATGATCATGCTGAGCGTATTCGACGTGAAAAACTCCCGCACGAATTCGTACTGCATCGCCCGGTTCGCATACTCGCCGGTGGACGGCGGCCGCGACGCCATGGTTGCATGCAGAATCTTCTCGAATAGCATGTAGGAGAGTTTCAGATCGGCCTTGCGGCCGGCGTAGTCGATCAGCGCCGCGCGTACGGTCTTCAATAGGAAATCGAAAAGGATGGCGGTGCTGATGCCCAGCGCCAGGACCCAGAGCGTCGCGATCGCCTTGTTCGGCAGGATGCGATCGTACACGTTCATCGTGAACAGCGGCGCGGCGAGCGCCAGGACGTTGATGAAGAATGTCGCGATCGCCACCTGGACATAGGCTTGCCAGAAGGGCTTGATCGTCGAAGTCAGCCAGTGCCGGCGGTCAATGTTGCGCGCCTCGCCAACACCCCGGCCGGCAGCCGCGTTCAAATAGGTCGCCGAGAACGATGCGGCATAGGCGAGCCCGCCGAGTTGCAGATCGGACAGCTTCACCGCCGTCTCGTCGGGCCTTGCCAATTTGTTCGAAAGACTGAGAGTCCCGTCCGGCGCCTCCTCCAACAACGCCGTGGCGCTGCCATCGCGAAAGACGAGCAGCAGCGGGAACACGAAATCGCGATTGGCAAGGGCCCGCGTGGAAACAAGCTCCGTCTCCAGGCCAACGCGCTCAGCTATGCGGGAAACGTCTTCGGCGCTCGGCGACCGGGCGTCGAAGGGCACGTCGGAATAGAGCACACTGTCTGACGAGGGGCGGTTCAAGAAGACGCAAATCTCCTTGAACGCCTCGGAAAAGCCAGTCAAGGACGGGCCAATCTGCGCATGCCTGTCAATAGCTTGCATCACCACCGGTTGTGTCCGCCCTCACGAGGACTATCATTTCTGCCGGATCGGCGCCAACAAGTCGAGCGGCAAATCGTTCGTCTGGCGCGACGGAACACGGCGATAGGTTTCCGTAGCAGGCGTGTCCGGAACATTGAACTCGGTGCGCGCATAGGCTTCGGATTGAGCCGGTGCTTTGATCTGCATCGTCGCCAGGAGCTGGCCAGTTGCGGCAAGCAGGCGATATTCGGCAAACAAGGCTGCATATTGCGATGTTTTCGCCAGGACGCTGACATTGAAACGTGCGTTCTGCGCGCCCAGCACGTCGAGCAGCGAGCGCTGGCCGACCTTGAGCTGCTCGCGATAGGACTCGACGATCTGCACGTTCATCTGGGCCTGTGCATTCAGCGTGCGCGAAATGTCATACTGGCTCGTGCGGCGTTCCCAGGAAATGCGAACGGCCTCCTCGACCTCGCGATGCGCCTGGTGGAAGACCAGCCGCTGCTCGCTCGCCCGGCGCATCTGTTCCTGCTCGTTGGCGATGTCTATGCCGCCACGATAGAGATTCCATTTTGCGACGATCCGCGCTTGCGCGTCCCAGGAATTGCCGGTCGCGCCGTCGATATCGTTTCCGGAGCGCACGCTTCCTTCGGCAAAGACCTCCGGAAACATGCTCGAGCGCGCAGCCTTTACCTGCGAGTCCGCGACACTGATGTCGGAATCGGCAGCCTTGATGCGCGGGTTGTTGCCGCGGGCGATGCCGATCGCCGTCTCCAGCGTTTTCGGCAAGACGTTCGCAACCGACTTCGGCATCGACGGCTTGGTAAGCGGCTGGCCCACCAGGCGATTGAAGCTGATCTTGACGGTATCGAGCGCTTCCTCCGCTTCCAATAGGCGGGCCTTTGCGGAAAGCAGGCGTTCACTGGCCTGTTGGCGATCCGCATCAGTCAACGTTCCACCTGAAATCAGCGAGCTGATATCCGATAGGATCGACTGATGAACGCCGACGTTCTTGCGGGCCTCCGCCACGATCTGCTGCTGAAGAATATACTCGAAGTACTCGCGGACGATCTGCAACCCAATGGTTTCGGAACGTTCCAGCACACGGAAGGAGGCGCTGTCGACGCGTGCTGCCTGCCGCTCCAGTTCGGCACGACGACCACCGCCGTCAAAGAGCTTCTGAGTGACTGTCAGACCGACATCGGAAGGATAGAGCGGGTCGTTTTCGATGGAGCCGAGCCGTCGTGCTTCGTCCTCGAGGTGTTGCACGCCCGTGGAAGCTTCCACATCGAGGCTCGGCAGGTAGAGACCGCGGGCCTGCCGCAGTTCGAACTCGATCGCCTCGCGGTTCTCCATCGACTGCCCGATCTCCGGGTTCGATTCCATCGCGATTTGAAGCGCTTCCCTGAGCGTCATCGCATCGGCCGCACCGCCCGCAAACACGGTTGACGCGAGCAGAATAGAAAACAACCCGCCCTTAAAGGTTTTCCCCACGTTCAATACTATCCCCCTCGCAATCAGTACGTCACGCTTGCAAATCCAAGCGCACATTACAACTGCAGAAATTTATCGCTAAATAATACAGCTGTAATAAAAGGCGGCCACCACTTTTGGGGTGGTGCAAGAGTATCCCAGCCTTTCGCACGGTCATGTTGCAAAAATGGAACAATCGCGCCCTTTAAGCCGGGATCCGTTAAGCTATTGAAATAGAACCGATCGCGCATCGCGTCTTCAGGATTTGAGCGACTAAGTTGCCGTCTACAACTCAATGCAGGTGCGAATTCAGCCGCTGAATCTCAGTCGCCGCGCGCAAGGTTGTATCTTCACCTAACGTGAGCGCCAGCGCCCACATTGATTCAAGCCGAGGGCAGGCGGACAAAACCGACGCTCTGAGTCGCCGCAACAGCAACGGCCTCGGAAGCGGCAGTGCGGCGCAGCTGCTCCAGGTCAACGCTGCCGTCGAACAACGCACCGCCAACGCTGAAGGCAAGATCGACCTTGCTGCCGTCGGCAGCGAAATGCGACGAGGTCAGCGCTTTCGTCAGGCGTGTGCAAACCTGCTCTGCATCAGCTTCGGTCGCACCCACCAACAGGACGTCGAAGCTCGCTGGACCGGTTCGCGCGACGACATCGTCGCGCCGCACCGAGGTGCTGATGGTGGAGGCGACGAATTGGAGCAGTTCATCACTCCATTCCGGGCCGAAAGCGGCGCCGACATCGTCGAGATTGTTGATCCGCAGATGGATGAGAGCCCCGTGAAGCTCCTCGGCACCGCGCTGACGGCGGCGCTCGAGACCATTAACATGCTGGACGAGCCCGCGGCCGGTAACGCAGCCGGTCGTGGCGTCATGGGCAACGACGTGGTTGATCTGGTTGCGGAGGCGCTGGGCCCGGCGAAACTGCATGGCCGCGACGACGATCAGCGGCACACCCATCAGCAAGGAAATCAAGGCCGCGCCGACCATCGCTGCCGCATAGGGCCGGTCGACGAGAGCGACCAGGCTGAGATAAACCAGAACCTGGGCGAGTACGGCGAAACCAACGATGCCGGCCAGGACATAGCGCACGATCCGCCAATCCCTCTGCCCGTTGAATGGTAACTCTCTCTGCATGCATCCAGCTCCCGATTCACTGACGATAATCGGTCTAGTGCGGTTTTATGCATATTCCCTTTCCTAGGTATCTACAACTTTATGCACCGCATAGAATGTACCAGGGAAATGCACCAAAACGGCATAACTGCCGCCTGAATATTCGCGCTCGGCGTGCAAATTCAAGACGGCCGCGGGGAAAACCCGTTCTTCCGCTGTCGAGAAAGCGCGTCCGGCGGACTTTGGTCCTACTCCTGATCCGACTTCAGTCCGCTTTGACACAGGCCCGCTTGTTCCGCACGCTGACAGCATGTTGGGCTGGTGTCACGAAAATGAGGATCAAGAACTCTCTGAGCCGACTTCTTTCTCCGACGCTCGGGCAAGAACTGGCGCCCAGGACACATGTTCTGGAGTCTCTTCTTGACCTTTGCCAAGCCTACAACCTGGCGGTCACGGAACTGCACAGGCTACAGCTAGAAACGCATCCGCGGCAGGATGCGATCCGGGAGTTTGAAGTTCTGTGTCGCGATATTGAAATGCGGCTCATGTCCTGTATTGAGAAGGTGGACCGTGCCGGCAAAGCCGAAGGTCCGCACTGAAAGCCTGCCACGGGTCGTTCGCGGCGCCCTGGCCCAACGCGTTTCAGCGATCAGGGCTTTCATTTACAGGGGTTTGTCGAGGCGGTTGTCTCGGTTGAACTCATGCTATCGACCGCCGGATTGCGGTCTGGCAGAGCATGCCCAATCTCGACAACCTGTCGAAGCCCGGGCAAAGTTCTGTACTTAGGAGATGTCATGCCTACGCGTCGGAAGTTTCTTACCGCAGTCAGTTCGGGAGCCGTTTGTCTGTTCGCCACAGCCCTTCCATATACCCTCGGCCCTGCCGGCTCGTTGCTGGAACTTGTTCCCCAGGCCGCTTTTGCCAAGAGCGGGGAGAATAACGGCAATGGTGGGGGCGGCGGCGGCGGCGGTAGTAACGGTGGAGGAAATGGCGGAGGAAGTGGTGGAGGAAATGGCGGTGGTAACGGCGGAGGAAACGGAGGGGGCAGGTCTGGAAAAGGCAACTCGAGCGGCGGCAACGCCCGTGGCAATTCGAAGGGTGCCGGCGGCGGTGCTTCCAGGGTCGGCGTGCGCCATGCCGATGGTATGAGCGAGGAGATCAATAACGGCCGCTACATAATGAAGGATGCGCGGGGGCGCACGATCATCAACCGAAAGGCGACCCTGGCGGACTTGAAACGAATTCAGTCCCTCATTCAGTGAGGGGACGCCAATCGGCCGCGTCGCGCAGCACCATGGCAGCCTCGGTTCGGTTGGTGACACTGAGCTTGGCCATGATCTGCGTCATATGGTGCTTTACTGTCTTTTCCTGAAGTTCGAGTTTCCGGGCGACGTGCTTGTTGCTCATGCCTGCGGCCACCAACTGCAGCACTTCATGTTCACGCGCGGTCAGGCTGGCGACTAGGGCCGACAGGTTTGATGGACCGCGCGTCCGATTGGAGAGAAGTTTGGCCGAGAGCGCCGGAGTGACATAGCTCTCGCCCGTGGCGACGTTGCGTATGATTTCCGCCAGGGCTCGGCCACCTACGCCCTTCAGCACATATCCCAGCGCCCCTCGTTCGAGGGCTGCAGTGACATCGTCGCTCGTTTCGGAAACGGTCAGCATGATGATTTTTTGCGACGGCGATAACTCGAGGATAGGTGGGATTGCGTTCAAGCCGCCCCCCGGCATGGATATGTCCAGCAGCATGACATCGGGACGCAGATTCTCGGCAATAAGCAGGGCATCATCCCTGGAACTCCCCTCGGCAACGATTTCGAAGCCGCCGATCTCCAGCAGGCTTCTTGTTACGCCCTCTCGAAACAAGGGATGGTCATCGACCACGGCTATGCGTATCGCTGTCTTCATACCGCTTTTGTCTCCTCGGTGCTGATTGTCATACGAACAACGGTGCCAGATGTTGAGACTTTAATCTCGAAGGCTCCACCCAAGCTTTCGATGCGTTCCCTTAATCCCTCAAGGCCAAGGCCCGTTGGCTCGACGCGATCCGGGTCGAAGCCAGGCCCATTGTCCCCGACCTCGACCGTCACCTGCTCACCCACCGTCGATTGCGAGACACGCTGGCCGACGCCGCCGCCATGGCGGTACGCGTTGTTGAGCGCTTCCTGCACGAAACGGTAGATGCAGATTTTGGCGGACAGAGCGAGGTGATCAGGCGGGTCGAAAACCGACAGTTCCACGGTCGTTTCCGTTCGCTGCTGATGGGCGTGAACGACCCGCTTCAAGATCTCGGGCAGGGTCGCTGTTTCTATCTGCGGCAGAACAAGACCGCTGCAGATCGTCCGGATCTCCTGCATTGCTTCATCGAGGCTTTCCTTGATTTCGGCGATGCTGCGCTCGCGCGTCGCTCCGGGTGTTTTCGGGTTCGTCAAAGCATCGCTGTCGAGCCGCAGGGAGGCGAAGGCCAGCAGTTGCGCCGGCCCGTCGTGCAGATCAGCGCCGATGCGGCGCAGATGACTTTCGTTGAGCGCCGCCGTGCGCTGCGAGGCCCGCTGGAGCCGCCCACGTAGAGCTTCGTTCTGCGCGAGCAGTGCTGAAAGCTGGGCGATCCGATCCTTGAGCGCATGGCGCTGCGTTTCAATGGTCCGGCTGCCTCGCAGCACGATCGCAGAGAGAACCACGAAAAAAGCAAGCGTGAAGGCTGCGACCGCTAACCAGGTATAGAAGCGCGCTTGGTTCAAGCCGTGTTGGAAATCATAGGAGACCTCATGAAATTCAGAAACGGCGACGACCTCTCCCGACCACGGTTGCAGCACCGGATTGTAGATCTCAAGGATCGGCATGTCGGCGGGGCGTTTGTCTGACTGCTCCCCTGATTGATCGAAGAGCGCCACCATCCTGCCGGAGAATGCCGTTCGCAGCTCGTCGCTGAGCTCCAGCCGTTTTCCAATCTGGGCTTCGTCGCTTGAATAGAGAACCGTGCCGTCTGCCCGCCAAAGGCGGAAGGACACGAGACGGTCTCCCAAGGCGCCCTGACCAAGGGTTTCGTCGAGAGCGCGCGCGACACCGCCGTCGAGTATCTGGGTCGTCTGCATATCGGGCAACAACGGTGCTATCACACTGTCCACATAGAGAGCCGTGGTTGCGGCGGAGTTGCGAGTGACGGCCTCCTCGATAAGGCGTGAAACAAACGCCCCAACCAGCACCATTGCAGCCGCTGCAACAAGGCCGCCGATCAGCAGGAACTGCGATGCCAGTGAGCGGGCGTTCCAATTTTTGATGAGTTGGGTGGCGCGCACGAAATTTCCCGGTATCGACTGCTGGTCGCCAGCGTCGCTGTGGTACAACAAACCCACGTTAACCTAAACGCTTGGGCAGGCTGGTCAATGCCGTGGCACGGTTCTCAATCCTTATCGGACCTTAGGCTGTCTGCCGGACAGGACCAAGGTCCTATAGGCCGCCGCAATGGTCCGGGGGGCATAGTCGCTCCCTTTTGCCCAAGATAAGTTACGCTTCTCTACAAACGCGGCCTTCATCGAAGTCGGTGCCGCGGCTATTCGAAGAGGAGTTTCTTATGGTTTTCGCGAAAGCAATCGCTCGTGGCGCCTTGGCGCTGAGTCTGGTCGTAGCCCCCGCGGTAGGCGGGATGGTCGGTGCGGCGGGCACAGCCCTGGCCAAGGAAGGCCATGGCAATTCCGGTGGCGGCGGCGGCGGCGGCGGTAATGGAAATGGAAATGGAAATGGCGGCAACCATGGCGGGGGCTCAGGTTCCAGCCATGGAAAATCGGGAACCGCGCGTGCAAGCAAGGACACCCGGTCGGGCAAGGCCAGCGCCAGCGACACGCCGACGTGGAAATCATTGTTCACACGTGGCAAGAAAGGCCCGGACACCGCGAAAAAAGCTGCGAAGGCCGACAAGTTGACCAAGGTGGAGCCAATTGAAGCTGGCGTCGGCACGCCGGGACTGCGCTCGCTGAACCGCAACTATCACGCTTATCTCAACTCGAACGATCCCCGTATGGCCGCGGTTTCCGCCTACGCCATCGCCTATGCAGAGTTTGAGGCTGAGAACGGCGTGGACGCCATCCCAAGCGACCCAGCCCTCAGCGACGAGGCTCTGCGCGATGCGCTTGCCGGCTTCTCGAAAGACGGTGTCGTAACCGATGATATGCTCGACGAAGCCAAGGATATCCTTGGCGTCGGGCCTGACGTCGGCAAGATCGATCAGATCCGCGAAACGCTTCCTCCGGCACCCGTGAATTGACCGTTGTGGCCCGCCATTCGGCGGGGCCAGACAGTTGATCGTGGTCGGCAGATAACGGGGCGCCAAGGATTCTCCGGTCTCGTGATCGTTGAAAATCCGGAAGAGATTGACAGCCAAATCAAACAAGGCCCGCAAACAGGAATGTCTGCGGGCCTTTTGATGTTCTACAGCGCCGCACGTCTTATTAGACGCGAAAAGGTCGCTGTAGCCCTTTGAACTGCTGCATGTTTTTATCCTTAAACGCCGCCGCCATGAACACAGATTGCGCAACCTGGCGGCACGGCCGCTCCTTGCGGCGTAGCGTCATCAGGCGATTGCGCGCAGGGGCGTCATCAGTGCATGCATCTCGCCGGAGATCCCTGCTGCAATGTCGGCGCGCGCCATTGCCATGTGCAGGTTGGCCGCGACGAAGCCGGTCGGATTTCCGCAGTCGAACGTGCGGCCGCCGAATTCGAAAGCGCGAATTTCCTGGTCTTTCATCAGGGTGATCATCGCGTCGGTCAACTGGATCTCGCCGCCTGCACCCGGCTCCTGGTTTTCGAGGATGTTGAAGATCTCCGGCTGCAGAATGTAGCGCCCTGAGATAAACAGGTTGCTCGGCGCCGTGCCCGGGGCCGGTTTTTCCACGAGGCCATCGACCAGTGCGCCCCCAATGGTCTGCTTCAGGGAAACGATGCCGAATTTGTGAGCCTCTTCCGGCAAGCACCGTTCGACCGCCACGACATTGCCGCCATGTCGCTGGTGAAGGGTCGTCATCGATTGGAGGCAGGGTTCGTGATCGACCATCAGCATATCCGGCAGCAGCACGGCGAAAGGTTCGTCGCCGACGATGTGGCGCGCCGTCCAGACGGCGTGGCCAAGGCCACGCGCCTGTTGCTGACGCACGAATGAGATGCTGCCGACATCAGGCGTTGCCGTCGCCAGCCGATCGGCAAGCGGGTTCTTGCCGGCTCGCCGCAGCGTTGCGTCGACCTCGAATGCGTGATCGAAATAATCCTCGATCGCACCCTTCATGCGGCCGGTGACGATGATGACGTGTTCGATGCCTGCGGCAAACGCCTCGCTGACGATGTAGTCGAGGATCGGCCGATCAACGATCGGCAGCAGTTCCTTGGGAACGCTTTTTGTCGCCGGCAGCATTCGCGTACCGAATCCGGCGGCCGGGATGATCGCCTTGCGCACTTTGTTCTGCATGTCAGCACCTTTTCGCTTCAAGCAACTCGGGAGATTTTTGCGGGTGGGGATTTGAGGATGTCGTGCATCTTGTGCTCGACACCATTTTCAGTAAGGAAACGGTACATTTCGCCGTAGGTGTGGAACCAGGCACGGTTGTACCTATCGAAGAGGGCCTGGTCCCAATAGTCCTCGAGGCAGAACGCCTGCTGCCCGAAGATGTCGAAACTGGGGATCTTGAATGTGTCGCAGAACTCGGCCGTTCGGCTGTCATAGGTGCAGTAGATCGACGGAACCCCATTCGCCAGCGCCATGAGATTGCCGTGCAGGCGGTAGCCGAGCACCAGGTCCTGGGCGCGGATCAGCCGTTCGTAATCGGCAACCACATCGGAATAGAACAGCCTTTGCTGGTAGAGGCGCAGCATCACCTCATCGAGATACCAAGACGATGTCCAATGGTCGGCCTTGAGCGCGGCGAGTGCTTCTTCGCGCTGGGCCTCGTCTCCCAGGACAAGCTTCTTTTCCTCGACCTCGCCCTGCGTCAACAGCACGGTCTCGAAGCGCCCTGCCACGGTTTTCACCAGTTCGCGGTGGAAGCCGAGATAGCGTTCGATATCCTTGGCATAGGCATTGGAGACTTCTCGCCTGACGGTGACCCCGACCTTGCGGACCTGTTCGAGCGGCGGCAGCGTGATGCGCAATTCCGGATCGTTCAGGCGGAAGGCGGTCGGGCATCCGATGATCCGGACGTTGCGGATGCCGAGATCCCACAGAACCTCGGCCGAATAGGCGCCCCGCACACCGATTGATGCCGTCGATTCCGACATCAGACGCAGAACGGCGCGCGTATCGTCGGAGAGCCTGATTTTTCCATCCACCGGCGCCTGCGCGCCGATGCCGAAGCCGATCACAGGCAGGCCGAGCGCCTTCAGGACCGTTGCTGCCGCCTCCCAGTTCATGGCGTCGTGAATGTAATTTGATCCGCGCAGGAACACGTAGTCGTATTCCTCGCGAAGCCGGGCGATGTCGCGTGGCCTGAATTCCGATATTTCGAGCACACCGAGTTCTTCGAACCGCAGCAGTTTCAGCGACGAGTCGAAGACGAAGGCATCGCCCATATTGTGGTAGTGGTTGATGTGAGACTGGATGTCTTGATGTTGATACCAGCGAACGCTGTCATGTGCGTAGACTTCACCGGCGGGGATCATGACCAATATGCGTGCCAAAAGCTTAATCCGTCATTGGAACTGTGACGAGACGCGCATCTCGATGCGATGTTCGCGTTGCGCGGCACCGTCTTTCTCGCGCAGCAGGCTGCGATAGACGCCCAGGTGTTCCCGTGCGCAATCCTTGGAGCTGAAGGGACCGCGCATGCTGCTGCGCAAGCGGTCCCAGACCGTGTCGTCGTTCAGGACCTCGACGATCCGATCCGCGAGGTGCTGGCCGTTGCCGGCGCGAAAATGCAGGCCATCAGCGCCATCGCGAACTTTCTCGGCCATGCCGCCAATGTCGGAGCAGATGATCGGCCGGCGGTGCAGCAGCGCTTCCTGGATGACGACGGGTGAGTTCTCCCACCAGATCGATGGGAAGATCACCCAATCGACGGAGCGCATGAGCTTCGGCAGATCCGCATTTTGGTAGCTGCCGTAAAAGCGCACCCGACGACCGGCTCGCTCGATCAGCTTCTTCATCCGCGCCTGGAATTCGACCGGTTGGCGCTCGAGATTGGCGCCGAAGATCATCAGGTAGGCGTCATCGCCCCAGATCTCATCCGGTACGCGGCCGATGGCATCGATCAGCACGTCGACGCCCTTGAACGGCGTCATCTGGCCGAAGAAGGCGAAGCGGTTGCGTCGCGCGTCGCTTCGCGCAAGTTCGCGCACGGGTGTCGCTTCCTCGCCCATAATCCCGTTTTCGATGACGTGAATGCGTTGGCGATCTATGCCCCACTCCGCATAGCGCTTGGCGAGAAAGGCGCTCGGCGCAACGAACGCGTCGACCATATCGAGGAGCATGGCGCGCACGAGCGCCTCACGCCGGAGGAACCTTGATGCCGGAATATCCGGAAAACAGCTGTTGCAGGCGGTCGGCGAAGCTTGCTCGCAAAGCTGACCAGTCGGGCGTTTTACCATCTGGCCGTGGTTGTGGCAGATCGGCACGAATTCATGAAGGGTGAGAAGGATTGCCGCGTCTGGCAGTGCGGAGCGCACCGCATAGAGGGCCTCGAGACCGAAACCCAGAACGTGATGGAAATGAATGACATCCGGTTTCACATCGCGCACGAAGCGCAGGAGATCACGCTCGATCGACTCGACGTCCTCATTCGCGAGGTGAAAATGATCATAGGCATCGGTGTGGAACAACACCTCTTCCTGCGGCAGGCGCGCACTCATCAGCGCCGACGAGGCGTGTCGTTGCAGTGGCGGGGAGGCGGCCGCCAGATACACGGATTCGACACCTTCCATCGCGTTCAGGCCGCGATGCAGGTTGTGCGAAGCGATCTCCGCCCCTCCAAGCGAAAACGAGGGGTGCGCATGCGAGATCACCAGGACGCGAAGCTTTTGCTCCCTCATGCGGAAACCCTGTCAAACGATCTTTGGTTCTGGTGAGCACTTCGCCACCGCGACTTGAGGATTTCGACATCGATGCGCTCGGCGAGCGCGGCAAGCTTGCCGTTCTGCTCTCCCGACATCGGCTCGTCGCAGCCGAGCAATTGGATCGATGGCAGCAAGTAGGCAGCGGTGCCTGCCCGGTTGATCCGGAGCCCGATTTCGCAGGCCTTCTGTTTTGAGCCGAGATAGACGCCGCAATCGCGCATCGCGTCGTTCAGGACCGCACGCGGCATGATGCAGCATTCGAGCGACGCGACGTCGACCCGCGTCAATTGCAGTGCCGCAATCGCCATCAGCGGATAACCGGCATAGCGATCGAGCAGCAGTTGATCGCCGTCCTCGGAGAGCCAGCTTCCTGCCCATTTCACCGAGTGATCGTCATAGGCAAGCATCGGCGAAATCACGCTTCCGACGTGGGCCTCTCCGACTGCCGTCAGTGCGTCGTACCAGCCTTTGCCGGTAGGGACGAGTGAGCCCGCCATGGTTACGATCGTGTCGCATGAAACCACCTCCGCCCCGACGGACAGCAGATCGAAGCGATCTTGTGCCGCGGCCGCGCAGACCAGGCGGACCGAGAGACCATAAAACCGTGCCAGCTGTCTAAGACGGACGAGATCCCTCTGGAAGGCCGGCTTGCTGACAACGATCACGAGCGGAGCGCAGCGCGTCTGCGGGTCGAGCGCAAACAATGCGAGGAGCGGGCCGACTTCCGGCATTCCGACGGTGGAGCCGACGATGATGGGAACGCCGGCATTTTCGTCGAACACCCCGACGTCGATGATCGTTTCCATGCGCGGCGCGGCGCAGGCGGCCTTGGAGAGAAGCGGGACGATCTGGTGATCGACGATCGCCGGCAGCGCCCAGTTGGCGGCATCGAACAAAGACAATTGCTGGATTGCGGCCCGTCGCGCCGGCATCCGCTTGGGTGTCAAGGGCAGAAACGCGCGCCGACCTTCTCTCAAGGTCAGTTCAAGATAGGGTGTAGCGTCGAGATTGCCGCCAGGCAGTCTCGCATGGGCGACAAATCCGTGGGCCTGATCGTCGCTGTCGAGCGATGCCCGGAATGCGGGTTGATCGGCGAAGCTTTGCGAAACGTCGAGCCGATCCAGGCGCGTCCAGATGTCGTCGAGCCTGGCCTCTGCGCCCGGCCGCCGCAGTTTGACGGAGGAAACATGGTGCTCCGGGTCGAGCAGCCAGCCCGAAATCAGCATGTCGCCTTCATCGGTTTCGAACACCCGGTCAACGTCCAGGCGAACCGGGTATGGAAGGCTCGATATTGTGTCCTTGCCGGTGAACCCGTTTGCCGCCGAACGCAGGCGCAGCATGGCCTCTGGCGTTGCCCGGGCTTCGAGCAGCACGGACCGGATGTGGTCCGGAGTGTCCAGGGCCGCGCTGATCTGCACGCGCGAATGCGCCGGTGTCAGGTGCCAGCCTCCGCCGGCATTGTAGACGATGCCTTTGAGCGCGTCGGCGCGCACCCTCCCGCCCGTTTCCAGAACGGCGACGAAGCCCAGTTCGCCCTCCGGTATATCCGGCCGGGCAAAACTGGCGACGAAACAATCGGCGACGGTCGTTGCGCCGGCTAGCAGATAGGCTTGGCAACGGCCGGGAACGAATGCGCGGCTCCAGCCCATGATGACGATGACGCCGTCATGGGTCTCTCCGACCAGTTCGATGAAGCCGTCGGACGGCTGCAGTGCCTTGATCAGCGAAAGTCCGGCGAAAACCCTGTTGCGGTTGCCCGGCTGCGCCATGAGCTGATCGGCGAGGCGACTGACGACGACGGCCGTTTCTCCTGCTGCGGTCTGCGCAATAAGGGTTGCGGCATCTTCGATCGAAATCGGTCTGGGGGCAACGATGAAGCGCTCGCTGATGCGCCCATCGTCAACGTCGATCAGCGAGATGGGCACATCGGGCTTCGGTTGCGTCAGGAGCGCCGCAAAACCGTGCGTCGCCGACGGCGACGATGCAGACAAGGGCCAGCTTGCAACAGAAGCGCCGTCTCGCGCGGGCTTTGCGCCATCGGCCCTGACGGAAACAGCGTGGCCCCTGGCTCGTCCGCTGCCAAGGACGAGCATGGTTTCCTGATCGATCCGAGCGGAAACGGCCCGACCCTTGCCGAAGCGCAAGGGTGCCCCCGCGGCGCGGGTGCCGTTGGTGCCAGCGGGTCTTTCATCGTTCGCCATCGTCTGCCGCATCATCATCTTGCCAGCAATGCCAGCAGCGCTCCGGCTGCAAATCCCATGAGGACGAAGAGAAGCAACACGAGCGGCCTGGTCTCGCCGCCCGCCCGTTTTTGAAGTGTGGAGAGTGTCTTCTCCATGCCCGCCACGACGCCATCCATTCGCAGCAGATGCACGTCCAGATCGTCGAGCCGTCGGCTCATCTCGGCACGAAGGCCGTCGATGCCGGCGCTCGGGTCTGCCGCTCCGTCGGTTTCCGCCGCATCTGCACCGATATGAGGTACGCGCTGCAGCGAACGTTGGGAAATCTGCAGCTGACGCTGCGCAGCCATCAGCACGTCCAGTTTGTCAAGCACCCTGGTCAATGGTGCTGCGATCAGCGCTTCGGCTGCCTGTTCGTCGGGTTGCGGCACGCGGAGGGGCTGCCCCGCTCCGTCTCCCGTAAACGCCATGACGACGAGATCGCGGCTGCGCTTCTGCACCGCCTCAGGCAGGGCGATTTCGAATGCGTGCTGGCCGTCACCGATCCCGTTTCGCTTGAGGTCCGGGCGATTGCGGTCGGCGATCGCTTCGGCGACCGGTGCGCCATCGAGGAGGACGCGCACTTTGAGGCGTTGGCCGGGGGCGGCGGGATCGTGCGCCCAGCCGAACAGGCGTCCCCCATCGATGGCATCGACGCGACCGTTGATGGGTTTGGCGCCTTCATTCTCGGGCGGCGGCGTGTCGAGTTTTTCTGCGACTTGGGCCATGGGTCCTCTTTATGCGGCCTGAACCTGCTGGAGATTGAAAAGAGCAAGGTAACGACCGGCTGTGGTGTCGATGTCATCAGGGCGAACGGCTCGGCCGGAAAGCTGTCGCAGAAGCGTCGGCTTTTCGATGACCTGCCGCATGGCGGCTGCGAGCTGGCGTGGATCGTCGGGTGCCACGGTCAGGCCATTGACGCCGTTCCTGACCAGTTCGGCCATTCCGCCGATATTGCTGGCGATCACCGGGCGTCCCTGCGCCTGCGCCTCCTGGATCACCAGCGGCGCATTTTCCCACCAGATGGAGGGGACAACGGTGCAGTCGACGCCGCCGATGAGGGCTGCCACATCTTCTCGGCGGTAGGGGCCGCGCCGCTGGACGAAGGGTGCGGTTTCGGAAAACAGGCGGTCGATGTCGGCGACGAATTCCTGGGTCTGAAACGGTGCGCCGCCATGGACGCGCAGCTCGAAGTCGACGCCATCGGCGATCAGCTGGCGCGCCGCCTCCAGCAGCACCTTGATCCCTTTCCAAGGGTTCAGATTGCCGAAATAGCCGAAGACGGGGCGTCCGCTCTTGGGTTTGTCCTTGCCGGCCTCAAACGCCTGGGGCGGTAGGCCGTTGGCGATGACGGAGATGCGGTCTTCGGCAATTCCCCAGTCGACATAGCGTCGTTTCAGGAACTCGCTCGGCGCAGCAAAACGATCAATCGTGCTCAGAAGCGCCTTGAGATGTTGTTCCCTGAGCGCGAAGCGGTCGGGCTTGATGTCCTTGAAGCAGGCGTGACAACGGTCCGGACTAGAGCCGTGGCAGAGCTCCCGCTTGTCGGTGCGCACCATCAGACCGTCATGATGGCAAATCGGGTAGTAATCATGCAGGGTCATGACGATCTTGCACGCCGGCAACGCTCTGCGCACGATATGTGGAAACTCGGCGCCCATGAGCAGAATATGGTGGAGATGAACCACATCGGGCCGGAATTCGCGCAGCAGTTCCACCAGATCCGGCACGAAACCGTAAAGGTCGATCTGGCTCATGAAAAAGCGATCGAAATGCCCCGCCCAAAGCAGGATTTCGTCGCCTGTCGGCCCTATGGCCTGGAAACTCGTGCCCGGTCTGGCCTCGCGATGGACCTGGTTGACCGCGCCCAGGAACAGCGCCTCGTGTCCTGCGCGCTGGTAGGCGCGGAAGAGATCGTGCGCAAAGACTTCCGTGCCGCCGGGATGAAGGGCCGGATGATTGTGCGCCACCACGAGAATGCGCTCGCTCATGGGCGGCTCCGGTGACGCTCACCCACGAGCACATCTTGATAGTGTGTGCCGCCCGGTTCGCGCCAATGGCCAAAGGACTTGAGCGCGAGCGAGAGACCGGTGCGATTGAACGCGCCGTCGAGAAAACCATCGTCGAAGCCGACGGCGGCCAACGGCGGCTGACCCGGTACGAACCAGCAGGGCCCCTGGCCGGCGCGCTCGAAGGCAAGGCGCGGATCGCGCCGCCCCGTGGCATTTCGCCTGGCGATCTCGTCGACGATGAAGGCTGTCATGAACAAACGGCCGCCATGTGCCAGGACCCGGACGATCTCCGCCAGATAGGCCATGACCTCGTCAGCCGGCAGGTGCGTGACGACCGACGTCATGATGATGAAATCGAACTGCGCGTCTGCAAATGGCAGTTTCAGTTCCCGGCCCTTGATCGTCCCCGTCGGGTTGTAGAGATCATGGGCGATGTCGAGGCGTTGGAAGGTGAAGTTCGGATAGGTCGGCGTCACGGTCGCCCGGCACCAGCGGATGCCGCCCTCCACGGGATCGAGGCCATCATAACGGCCTCGGTCGCCATCGAGATATTGGGTGAGCGGCACGGCCATGCGGCCGATGCCGCAGCCGATATCGAGAACGCGATGATTGGCCCGCAAGCCGCCCATGCGGATGAAATGTCCGAGAAACTCCGCGCCGATCGCACGGAAATCACCGTCGCCGACAAAAATGCTGTTCGCGTCCGGCTGCGGAAGGAACCGGTTGCGCGACACGCTGTCGGTCAGCCAGCGAAGATGTGCGTCGTCCAGTGGCGGTGGTGCACCGATTTCATCGCGGGGCAGGGCATCGATCATGCATTCGTCCATTCAATTGCGTGGTCATCGGGAGACGCGGTCTTGGGGCTGCTCGGCGATCGATAGTCGCGCGCCATCAGCGCGGCGATGTCATCGTCCCAGCGCTGGGTGTGGAGCCAGGAGTTGTATTGGCTGGCGACCCCGCGCATGTAGTCCTGGCTGCGCCGGATCGACTGGCGCTCGAAGTGATACAGGCAGGCCGACGGCTCGTAGCCGATCTCGAAGCCGGCCCGGCGGATCTTCAGGCAAAGGTCGCTGTCTTCATAATCACCGATGATATAGTCCTCGGTGAAGCCGCCGACGCTCTCGTAGAGATCCCTCGTGGTGACGAGGCAGGCGCCCGTGACACCGGGAACCGTTCGCGCCTGCTGCGCCGGCATGTAGTCGCTGGGCATGCCCTTGTAGAAGTGGTGGTTCAGCCAGATCCCACGCTGGTCGCGGCCGAAATAGAGGCCCGCGTGCTGCAGCGATCTGTCTTCGAAGATCAGCCTGGGGCCGACCGCGCCGAACGCCCCGCTCATGATCGGATCTATCAGCGTCTGCACCCAGCCGGGTTCGCAGGGCACGACATCGGAATTGAGCATGACCAGAACGGAGCCGCGCGCCATACGCGCGCCGGTATTGCACGCCCGCGCGTAGCCGCCGTTCCGGTTCATGACCACCAGCCGCATGGGCAAACCGTGCAACAGATGCAGCCCGCCGAGCAGATGCTCGGTCTCGTCCTGAATTTCCGGGGAATCCAGAACGAAGACCAGTTCCGCGTTTTCCATGAGCCAGGGGTCCGTCGCCATGCCCGACAGCTGAAAGCGGAGAAAATCGAGAACCTTGTAGAGCGGGATGACGATGGAAACGAGCGGTGCATGCTGCGGCAGGCCATAGTCTCTCGTCCGCTTGACCTCGACCGTCTTGCCCAGACGTTGCTCCACTTCTCGCAGCGCCGGCGCAAGTATCGTGCGGAATGCATCGTCGATGGCGTGTTGCGGCGGGACCGCGCGCAGGATCTGGTTTCGCTGCAGCACGGGTTCGAAGGGTTGCGGCGGCGGGATGAGGGATTTCACGGCCCCGGAGGCGAGCCGCATCTGAAAACGCGGCTGAAGCAGCGGGCCGAGCGGTTGATCGAGGGGTAGACGGGCAACGAAGCCGGTCACGTCCGTCTTCGATTTGTCGGCCTGTGTCTGCGCCCATCCGGGGAATTCGTAGATATTGCCGTCCAGCGGCACCGCTTTGCCATCCGCCTGCAGATAGTCGATGCCGGCGAGCATGGATGACGGATCATGATACCATCCGCCGACCAGCAGGCTGTCGGAAAGGGCGAGCGCCAGGTCGACCTGTCCGGATGGCTGCTGTGCCGCTCTCGGAACGTGACGCTCTTTCAAGGGCGCCCGGACCTGCAGGTCGATTGCGGTCGCCGGTCCACCGTTCGGCCAGGCGGCGAGATGCTGAACGAGCAATTCGCGCAGTTCGAGCGCGTCGCGATTGTCTGCCCACCAGCGCGTAAGGCTTGGACATTGCGCTTCGCGCTCGGAAAGCTGTCTTATGGCGATGCCGTTCTTGCTGAGCAGCACAATCTGAAAGGGTGGGCTGAGGCTTGGCATCTCGGCAATGAAGTGGCAGGCCTGCCAGGCCGAGCGTGTGCCGCGACGGATGATCGCCTTCGGCCTTAATTGGCTGACGCTTGCAGCGCTCACGACATAGATCCCGAGCTTGTCGTCGAACTCCGGATTGATGGTCGTTTCGATCAAGAACCGTCCGCGGCCCAGCTCGCAGGTGATGCGCGCCGGTCGAGGCGTTGGCGCCAATGCGTTGAGGGCGTCTTCGACGATAAGTGAGAAATATGGGTCGCTAGCGACCTTGAATGCGCTTCGCCACGTCGTCAGCAGGACGTTGAGAAATCTGATACGCGCTTCCGGCGCGAGTTCCAGGAACAGCTGCTCCATGTCGAGTGGAGGCAGACCGCTTGCCGGTTCGATGCCGATCGGCACTGCGCTGTCGCTGCCTTCGACGGCAATGACAGCCGACATCGGCGCTCTCGCTGTCCGCATCGCCCACAGCGTTCGCTGATGTCCGTCAACGAGCGAAAGAGTTACGCTCACGAGCGGCACCGGCGGCTTTGACATCGTCAGCACCGGCCGCGTTGGAATTGGCAGCCCCGGCGGCAGGTCCCAGATGAGAACAGCCAGGTCCGATCCTAAACGAAATGCCTTTGCGTCCCGATGATCGGTATTCGGCTGCTTGATATCGCTGAACGGCAAATTCAATCCCTCTTGGAGTGCGCGCCCTGCGGGAGGAATGCAGGGCACGCCTAGTCCACGCTTAGTGAACCGTGAAATAGTTCTCGGGATTTGCGTGAATGTCGTCGACGTCGACGTTGACCAGGGTCAGTGAATCGCCGTGGCCGAGGTCGATGATGACATTGCCGCCGACCTGGGTGACCCGCGAAGCGAGGTCGTCAGGCGAGGTGATATCGAGACCATTGATGCCCTTCGAGATCTGCAGCAGATCTTCACCGGGCGTGAAGTCGAGGATGACGTCGTTGCCGCCGCCGCCGTCGAATACGAAGACGTCACTGCCGGCACCGCCAACCAGGAGGTCGTCGCCAGCGCCGCCGTCGATGACGTCATTGCCGCCACCGCCGAAGAGCATGTCGCTGCCTTTGCCGCCGGACAGGAAGTCGTTACCCTGACCGCCGAGCAAAATGTCGCTGCCATTGCCGCCGGAAAGGAGATCATCACCCCATCCACCGGTCAGCGTATCGTTGCCGTTCTCGCCATAGAGAACGTCGTCGCCTTCGCCGCCAAACAGCGTATCGTTGCCGTTGCCGCCGAAAAGCTGGTCGTCACCTTCGTCACCGAAAATGATGTCATGTCCGTTGCCGCCGCTCACGAAATCATCACCCGCTCGAGCATGGATGAAATCGTTGAAGCGAGAGCCGAACAGCGCGTCGTCGTATGCGCCGCCTTCTAGTGTGGCCATCTGCCTCTCCTCTTGGTGGATAAATCGCACGTCCACCGACCAGGTCGATGTTGATGCGCCGGGAGTGTGCATCGGCCTCGAATATATTTCAACATCGATTCCAGATTAAATCATGAAATCTTCGCGACATTATTGCCAAGTTTCGTGGGAAATCAATACAGAAATTAAACTATGCATAGTTTTCCGCGATTTAGTGGGTAGTTTAGTAGCAAACTAGTTCAATATTTGTAGTAATTTACTACGTATCCCGCTTGCCGGCGCCGGATCAATCTTCCCTGAAGGCGCGATTGAAGCTTTCTGTCAGAGGAGACACCAGGTAGTCGATGGCGCGGCGTGCCTTGTGCACGATCAGCACCTCGGCAGGCGCCCCCGGATACAGGCGAACATCGGGATCGGCAGCAAGAGACGCCGCATCGATCTTGGCGCGAGCGGTGAAATAGGAGGCACCCGACTTCTCATCGACCGTCTGGTCCGCGGCAATGTAGGTCACCGCGCCATTGAAGGGCATGCGCGAGCGCTGATTGTAGGCGGTCAGACGGATCTGCGTCGGAGAGCCCACCGATATGCTGTCGATGTCACGAGGGTTGACGCGCATCTCGACGACCAACGGCTCGTCTTCGGGTACGATTTCCATCAGGGGCTGGCCAGGCGTGACAGCACTTCCGGGGGTACGCAGCCAGATGTTGCTGACCACGCCTGCCTGGGGCGAGCGGATTTCCATGCGCCGCAAGACATCCTTTGCCGCAACGATCTGTTCTTCGACATCCGTCAGGTCGATGCGCGCCGTGGTTATCTCACCCGCGATGGTCGATTGAAACTCGCTTTCGATGCCGATCAACGCGAGTTGGGCGCCAGCCCTTGCCTTTTCTGCCTGCGCCTTGTCTCCGGCCAGTTCGCCGCGCGCTCTGGCGAGCTCACTCAGGCGCGTATCGACCTCGATGAGCTTCGCGCGCTGCACGAAGCCCTTCTCGACCAGCGTGGCGATTGCGGTGCGCTGTTCGGTGATGAGGGCGATCTGCCGGTCGGTCGCTTCGAGCTGGATGAGCAGCGATTTTGTCTGTTCGCCATATTCCTCGATCGTTTTCGTCTGAACGTCGACGCGCCCGGCCTTGGCCTCGTGTCGCTTGTCGAAGAAGACATTCTCCGCCTTGATCGCTTCGTCGACGGCGATCTCGCCGGCTTCGCCGAAATTTTTTGGGAAGGCGATTGCGGCGGCGCCGTCCTGTTCCGCCTTGAGCCTGGCGAGCCTGGCAATGAGGCCGATGCGACGGCTGGTGAGGGCATTCAAGTTGGAGCGTGCCCGCGTGTCTTCCAAGAGGATGAGCGGCTGACCCACGGCCACCTGTTCGCCCTCCTGAACCAGAAGGCGCCCCATGACACCTCCTTCGAAATGGCTGATCGTCTTGCGCTTGGAGTCGACGATCACGCTGCCGTTGGCAACGGTCGCGCTGCTGAGTTCCGTCGACACCGCCCATGTGAAGAAGCCACCGAAGGATACGATGATGGTCGCAAGCCCCGCCACCATCAGGCGGCGAAGCGCGCGTTCGGAATGCGCCTCATCGATATCGGCCAGGGTCGGTGCCGCCTGAGGGGCGATTTTTGCCAGCGGTCTGACAACGGGCTCTGAAGGCTGCGGACGAAGCGGAAGCATCTGTTTGTCGGTCATGCGGAAGCAACCTCGCGCCGAGTTTCGCCGGGCCCAGGCACGGTCGTCAGGATATCCGTTCGCGGCCCAAACTGGCTGATACGACCATTTTCGAGGACAAGAAGCTTGTCGGCGACCTGCATGATCGATGGCCGGTGGGCGATCATGATGACGATGGCACCCTGGTCGCGCATGCGCTGGATCGCACGCACCAGCGCGCGCTCGCCAAGCGAATCGAGGTTGGCATTGGGTTCATCGAGAACGACTAGGCGCGGGCGATTGTAGAGGCAGCGCGCCAGCGCGATGCGCTGCCTTTGTCCACCGGAAAGCGTCAGGTGACCATCGCCGACGGGCGTGTCATAGCCGAGCGGCAGGCGGCCGATCATCTCGTGCACTTCTGCAAGCCGCGCGGCCTCGATGACCTTGTAGGGGTCCCCATCTTCCATTCTGGCAATGTTTTCCCGGATCGTGCCCTCCAGCAGCGATACCGATTGCGGGAGGTATCCGACCGATTCCCCAAAGGACCCGCGCTCCCAAAGATAAGTATTGTGGCCATCGAGAAAGACCCCACCCGAGGTCGGCTTCAAGATGCCGACCAGCAGCCGGGCCAGCGTCGATTTTCCGGCGGCCGACGGGCCGACCACGCCCAGCACTTCGCCGGGGGAAAGCGAGAAGGAAATGCCCTTGATGATCGGAACCTCGACGCCGGGGACGGCGTAAACGAGTTTATCCACAATCATGTCGCCCACGTCGCCGACCGAATGGGGCGTCGGTGTCGTCTGGCGGATTGCCAGATCTTCGCCGATCGCCGCCTCGAGCCGGCGCCAGCCGGCAATGGCAAGCACCCATTGGCGCCAGTTTTCAATGATCGTGTCGAAGGGGATGAGCAGACGGCCGACAAGGATGCTCGAAGCCATCATCGGGCCGGGGGTGATGGCCTGGTCGAGAACCAGCAGGGCGCCGGCGGCGAGCGTGATCACTTGGATCGAATAGCGCAGGCTGCGCGTCAGCGACGCCATCGCCCTGCTCCTGGTTCCTCCGGCCTCAAGAGCGCCCAAAGCGTGGATTTGCAGGCCACGCCAGCGCCTTGCGAGCGCCGGCAACATACCCATCGCCTCGATCGCTTCGGCGTGCCTAAGGGAGCCGGCGATCTTCGAGACCGCTTCGACATTCGCCTGGTTGGCCTCTTTGGTGAGCTGGCGCGTCATCAAATCGTTGACCAGTCCGCAGCACACGAGCAACACCACGGACACGACGCCGATCAGGCCGAAAAGCGGATGCAGCAGGAACAGCGCCCCTAGAAAGATCGGGGACCAAGCGGCGTCGAGCGGCGCGACCACAGCCGATGAAGTGAGGAAGCTGCGAAGTTCCGACAGGTCGCGGAGGGATTGGGCGGCGCGAGTAAGCCCCTGGTTCACCGATGCCTGCACCGCCGATGCCAGAACCGGAGCATTCAGTCTTCGCACGATGGCGCTGCCCATCGCTTGGAAAGCAAGGGCTCGGATAAGATCTAGGACCCCATAGACGACCAATGCGCTGATCGCGAGCAGCGTCAGCATGGTGAGCGTATCAAAGCTCTGGCTGTTGAGAACCCTGTCATGAATCTGCAACATGAACAGCGGTATCGTGAGCTGAAGCAGGCTTATGCAGACACTGAGCAATGCGGCGTAAAGTGATACGGAAAGAAACACACGCTTGGCTTGCAATATTAGCAATCTTGGATTGATAATTTCATCCTGGCGCAGAACCCCTAAAATTTGAGCGTTGCTTATCGTCTCGTTCCGAACAGTATCACGCATGGGCAGTAGCCTGAGGTTGACGTTAAAGCCATCCGTGGAGGACGTCTGGCTTTAAAATAGGGTGAAGCGTAGTATTGCTTCGCTATGTGTGGCACAAAAGCAAGAGGTAATGCAAGTTCAAGGTAGAGGGGAGGGGATGTTGTAGTCTGATTTACTTCAAGATTTGAAGTAAATTTCGAAATGGAGAGTTGGATGAATGAAAGAGTACTCTATCCGTCCACGGGGATCAAAGATGTGTCGTTGCTCCAGCAGGAGGAGCAGACGTCGAAGGCGGTAGGAGCCCACGATCAAGCCGAAGCCGCGAACGATTGCCGACAGCTGACCTATTTCGAGCTTGCGCGCCTGATGGAGAGGGTGAGCAGGCGGTTTTCCGGTTTGGTGCGCGCCGAGCTGACCAAGCTGCGTGTCGACGACATCGGTCCGGCTCAGGCCATGGTCTTGCTGGCAATCGGAGATGCCGAGCTGTCGGTGGCCGAGCTGCTCGATCGCGGGCACTATGTCGGCTCGAACGTGTCGTACTATCTGAAGCAACTTGCAGATGGCGACTATATCGATCGGGTTGCCTCCCAGCGCGACAAGCGTTCGGCGCGCATCAAGCTTACGGAAAAGGGCCGGCTGCTGAGGGCGAACTTGCGCGACGCGGCGATGGCCTACGAGCGGGCGCTCAATCGCGGCCATCAGGATCGCCAGAACCTGGAGACCGCCTTTCAGACCCTGCATCAACTCGAACTCGTCTGGGGCAGCGCGTCACGTTACGACATGTGACCGGGCAGAACCCAATGTGGACGTCATTCAGGTAGCGGATTAGATAGCATGCATGTGGCATTTGTTCATCGGCGCGGCTTCGGCCAGTTCGCCGCGTTGGCGGCTGACCTGGTGCGGTCCGGCAACAGCGTCAGCCTGATCACCGAAACCGTGGATCAGAAGATTCCGTCCGTGCGCGTCATTCGGCACCGGGCCGAGCCCGGGCCGCGCATGTCCGCGGCCATCGCTCGGCACATGGCGGTGCCGGATCACCATGCCCGGATCGGACATCGCGTTGCCGAAACGCTCGATGCGATGACGCGACAGGACATGACGCCGGACATCGTCGTCGGCCACATCGGCTGGGGCAGCATGATGTTCGTCAAGGATGCCCTTCCTCGCGTTCCGGCCCTTGGCTACTGCGAGTTTTTCTATCGGTCGCAGGGGGCCGATATCGGCTTTGCGCCCGACGATCAACCCGACCTCGAAGAGCGCAAGAGATTGCGACTGCGCAACGTCGCGCAATTGCTGTCACTGGAAGCCATGGATGGCGGCATCAGCCCCACCGAATGGCAAAAGAGCCTTTATCCCGCCGATACGCGCGAGCGCATTGCCGTTTGCCACGAAGGTATCGATACCGCGCTGTTCCGCCCCAACGCTTCGGCGTCGGTGCGGCTTCCGGACGGTCGCGTGCTGAAGGCCAATGATCCGCCGGTGGTCACCTTTGTCGCCCGCGATCTTGAGCCCTATCGTGGTTTTCCCCAGGCACTGCAGGCCGCCGCACAGGTCGTGAAGAAGCGCCCTGACACGGTTTTCGTCTTCGTCGGAGGTGACGGAACCAGCTACGGGCCGCCGCCTCCTGGCGGTGGTTCATGGAAATCGCACCTGCTCGCCTCGCTTGACGTGTCGCCTGACAACATCATCTTTCCAGGCGTTGTCCCGCACCACATCCTTCGCCAGCTTTTTCAGGTCTCCGCTGCGCATGTCTACATGACCTATCCGTTCGTGCTTTCCTGGTCCGTGCTCGAGGCCATGGCATGCGGCGCCTTGGTTATCGGATCCGACACGCCTCCGGTTCGCGAAGTCATTCGCTCGGGTCACAACGGTATCCTTGTGCCGTTCTTCGACGCCGACGCGCTCAGTGAAGCAATCCTCGGCGCCGTCAGCAATCCGCAGGCGTCCGTCGGCATGCGGGCGGCAGCGCGAAGGACTGTCGAGCGGCGCTTCCGGCTCGAGGATTGCCTGCTGCGTCAGCGAGACCTCATGACAACGATGACGGGGCGTCCCGCAGCAATGTGACAGTAGCATTTCAATATACTTCAAATATTGAAGTATTTGTTATGTTTATTGTTGGGCGTGCTATGTATTTTGCCGTTGTGCACTGCGAAATTCACTGCTACGTAATCAGCGTGATGAATGGCGATCGACAGTATAGCTGTCGTCGGTTCAGAAACTCCATCGATATGCGTTATCGTTTCTTCTGAGGGCGTTACGTGCAAGAAGTAAGACACTCCGCCATGGGGCCTCGGCTCGGTTTGAAAAAGCTGCTTCTGGCATCGGATCGCGATCGGGCGATCTTGCAGGGCAGCAATGTTGCCCATCTGGTGGACTATGTGGAAGCCGACGGTGGTTCCTTCGACACGTTGAAGGATACGTTTCCGATCGCCGCGGTCGCCTTTTCCGACAAGGCAGAGGTGGACCTGAAGAAGGGGCTGGCGCGACTGTCTGCCTTGCGAACGCTCCCGGAGCTGGCGGTCCTGCGTCTTGACCCGGTCAATGTGGCGGAGAGCTCGGCGCTCCTGCGTGCGCTTGCCGAAGACGGAGTAGGCCGGCTCGCCCGATATTCGGCTTCGATCACGTCGGAACTCGCCATGCTGAGGCGTGAGCGCGAAGAACTGTTCGAAAACTATCGCCTTCTGGAAGACGCCTTCCATGCGCGAAACTGGGAGCCGGTTGCCGAAGTCTTTGCCCATGATCCCTTTGCCGATCCGAAGGACGAGGGTGTAGGGCAGCTGTTGAGCAGCGCGTTCATCGAGCAGCTCCTGCCCGTCTCGAGCCTCGGGGTCGCCGGCTTCGCGCTTCACCTGCACTCATTGCCGAAGGGCAGTGGAGAGCTCATCGTCACTTTGAACTACCTGGAAAGTGGCGAAGGCGTGGCGGAATGGAATGTTCCCTATGTCGGCCTGGTTTCCGGCTGGAACTTCTTTTCTCTGCCGCGTGCGTGCGGCGGCGCGGCAAGGACACTTCGCCTGCGCGTATCTGCAAGCGGCTCCGACGCGCTTGGCCTTTCGCTCGGGCACCACATCGCCAGCGAGCGCTACTCGGCGCGATCGGAACATCCGCATCCTGACCTTGACCTGCGCCCGCTTGCGTTCCGGGTGTTTACGGGGCTGCCCGGGGTCAAGCCCGCCAGCACCGCGAACATGATCGCTCCCACCAGTTTGCTGGAAGGACAATTTACCGTCGATTACAGGCTGGGGATCGAGAAGCTCAGCCAGATCACTGACGTTTCGGTGACCCAGATCGTCCCGGATTTCCAGACGATCCGGTTCCTCGAACACGAACATGCGATCGTCTGCCACCCGCTGCCGACCGGTATCTCAGCCGGGGCGATCAACCGCGCCATCGAGCCTGGCACCGTCTCGTTGTCGGCAAGCGCCATTATCGATCATCCCAAGGGCGCGCCGGCAGCCGTCAGTTTTCTCTTGAGCCCCGCCAGTTCGAACGCGCGCGCGGAAGTCGCCGAGCTCGCACGCAAGGGTTCGGTGAAACCTTCGACCCTGTTCAGCGGCTGGCGCGAAGTCGGTGGCCAGCAATCCATCAGCATCAGCATGCAGATGGACGAAGCGATCCGCGTTCCAATGGATCTGATCATCCTCAGCCGGGCCGTGGATGAGACCGTCGATTTTTGCTGGCTCAAGTTGTCGAGCTTCCGACTGGTAAAGCAGTCGACGGAGGCCCTGAATGCCAGGTAATCCAGAGGCCGATCTCATCGCCATCGCGATGCCGCTTTACGGTCATGCGGCGCTTGTCCTGGAAGCCATCGAATCCGCTCTTGCGTCCGATCTGAACACCTCCAGGCTTGCGATCGTGGTTTCGGTCGATGGCGACCCGTGCCACGAAACGTTCGACCAGCTGTTGCTCTATGCTGCGGTCCATCCGTTCATTCACGTGATATTCGGCCGCAACGCGGGGCCGGGTGGTGCCCGCAACCGCGCCATCGACTTCATTCTCGAGCATCTGCCCGAGGCGCGGGCGGTGTATTTCCTCGATGCCGACAATCGCGTCCTGCCTCGCACCATCGAGACCCTCTATGAAAAGCTCGGCAGCAGTGCTTGTGGCTGGGTCTATACCAACATCGATACGTTCTCGGTATCCTGGCGCGCGCATTACGGCAATCAGTATTCGCGGCTGGCGCATTGCATCACGGACAACATTTGCGACACGGGGTCGCTGATTTCCATCGACGTTTTCCGCGCCGGCGTGCGCTTCAGCGACGACCGGCAGAACGGATTTGAAGACTGGGAATTCTGGTTGTCCTGCATCGAGAACGGCTTCGTCGGGGTGCCATGCCACGACACGGTCTTTGAGTATCGGTTGCGCGCCGAAAGCCGTTTCAAGGAAGCCAACCGGGAACGCGCTACTTCGGTCAGTTACCTCAGAAAACGCCACAAGGCTCTGTATCGCCGGCCGATGCTCGTCGATTTCGAGCATGAGGAAGCGCCGCGCTATCTCTTCGCCCGCACCGAAAATGCGTCGATCTCGCTGTTTACCGATCCGACCAAGGCACCAACCGTGCTTCGGCTGGACGATATCATCCCGGCGTTCTGGGCAAATGTCGGCGAACCCGACAATGCACACTTCCCGCCCTTTCTCGTGGCGGGCAGTGGTTCGGCTTTCGATCTCTTATTGCGCTCGCGCATGCTTCCAAACATTCTCGCCCACCTGGAGCGGTTGAGCGAAAATACCAACGCGTTGTTCGTGCAGCTTGCAAATGACGGCGTGAAGCGCGGGATCGAGGCAGTTGCGCTACCGGCAGGTTCGCAGAATGTCGGGCCGGCGGATCTTGTTTTCCTTCCGACGCCGCTGGTCAGAGACGTGATCCAGAACAACGCGCTGGAGTGGTTCGCATCGATCGGCAACCAGCAGGTCTGGCCGACGGTGACGCTGCTGAAAGTTCGCTTTCCATTCCCCAAGAGCCTGTCGCGCCGCTCGCTGATCACCCCGCAGCAGATGATGATCAATTGCATCAATGCCATCGCTTCCAGCCCCTTGCGCCATACGGCGGGCAAACGGTGGACGTGGCGGCCGTCGCGGCTGGTGCCCTATGGCGAGCTATACAAGGAGCTGCGAAGGGAAGTCGGTGGTTCGCCGATCCTGCCGCTCGGTCACAGCTCCGGCAAGCGCACCGCGGCTCTGCTGGTGCCGAATGCCTCTTTCGGGGGAGCCGAAAAGGTCATTTATGCTGTCGCGCGCGAGCTGAAGCGAACCGGTTTCGAAACACATCTGTTCGTGCTCGGCAGCGCCAAGATGGATGTCATCGACGAATTCGATGCGAGCTTTGATCACATTCACTTCTGGGATGCCGGCGTTCCTGCATGGGGCGGGTCGGGCTCATTCCTCGGACAGGATTTCATCGCTGACGGGCATGGCGTCGATTGGCAGGCGTTGAAGGGCCAGCTGTCTGGTTTCGATCTGGTGATCAACAACCATGTCATGGCCGTCCATCCCCTCATCGCCCGGCTGCGTTCCGAGGGAACGCGCACGGCATGCTATCTTCACGTCGTCGACAACACTGCGTTCAAGCGCCCGGCGGGCCAGCCTTTTGCCGCGATAGCCCACGAACATTGCTACGACGCGTTCCTGACCTGCTCCGAGCAGTTGAAGACCTACCTGCACAGTTTTGGCGTGCCGCACGCAAAGGTCTTTGCCGTCTCCAACAGCGCGGGCTTTACGGTGCCACCGAAAGTCCAGGCAGACGTGATCGCCGCCCGACGGCAGCCGCGCGACGATGCGCGCTTGCATGTACTCTACATGGGGCGGCTTGATCGGCAGAAGGGGATCGACAGGCTGGCAGCGACGCTGTCCGAGCTTCGCGCGAGGAATGTTCCATTCGAGGCGCGTGCCGTCGGCGGCGAGATTCTTGCCGACTCGAGCGTCTCATGGACGGAACGATTGAAGGATCTCTCCGTCGACGTCCGTCCACCGGCCTTCGCCAGCAAGGAACTCATCAAGGCACTGTCCTGGGCGGATGTGCTCGTCATGCCGTCCCGTTGGGAAGGCGCGCCGCTTGCCATCGCCGAGGCGCAGCAGCTCGGATGCGTTCCGATTGCCACGGCGGTTGGCGCCGTCGACGAACTCATCATCGACGGCGAAGATGGCGTGCTGATCCATGCGGCGGCCGATCCCGAAGTCGTCAGGTCGATGGCACAGGCCATCGAGGCGGTTGCCCGCAACCCAGACCAACTTGCTCCGCTGATCGAAGGCTGCATCAAGACTGCATCCCGTCGTTCGTGGACATCCTCGTTTTCGCAGTTTCTCGCGTGGTGCGACACCTGGGTCGATAACTCGTCCCAGTCAAGAACGGCCGTCTTTCCAGCGGATCCAGCGGTAGACGCCGGCATCCGGGCGGCCAGTTGAGCCCACGCCGGTATTTCAAGCAGAAAGGTCGATTGCATGCCTGCAAGGATTCTTGTGACCGGTATTCCCGGTCACTACACCCGCCTCGTCAATGGCGCCCACGGTTTGTCCGTCTCCTATGCGGAGCGTCAAAAACAGCCGGAGACGAAAGAGGAGTTTCTGCAGGAGTTGCGCAATATCAGCAACACCGGCAACTATCTCATTGGCGAAGGTGCCCTGCGCGCGCTTTCACCCCACGCCAAGCACGTGCCGTTCTGGCATCTCTATAATTGCGCCAAGAATGGCGTCGGCCTCGACGAATTCAATTCGAATTTCGATATCTGCGTCTTCACCTGCGCCAATCTGCTGCGCAAGGGGCTTTCGGCCGACGCGGAAGCCGATGTGCTCGAGCAGCTCAAGATGCCGATCGTCATGCTCGGCATCGGTCAGCAGAACCGCAAGGACCTGGAGAACAACCTGCCAGAGGGCACGAAGCGGCTGCTGGCCATTCTCAAGGAGCGTGAGCACTTCTTCCTGACGCGCGGCTTCGAGACGGAAGGTTTCCTGAAAGATCAAGGCTTTAACTTCGTGCGGCCGACCGGTTGCCCGTCCGTCTATTTCATGCCCGACAACATGCGGAAATCGCTCAGAAAGCTGCCTGAGGTCGATGTCGGCAAGGCGCGCACCATTTTCTCCGGTTACCTTGGCGGCAATCAGGATACGGTCCTGGATGCCAAGGCTCTGCCTGGCGGCGACAGCGTCCCGCAATACGTGGTCCAGGACGAGTTTCTGCACTTCGACATGAGCGTCGAGCCCAATGGGGAGGGGCGCGTCTACGACACGGCGTCGGGCACGATGGTGGGCAACCTCGCCTATCCCGGCGCCGACAGGCTCGGCAAGCCATTCCAGGTGCGCACCTTCTTCGACACCAACCAGTGGCGAGCCTGGGCTTCGTCGATGGACTTCAATCTGGGTCGCCGTTTCCACGGCTCGATCATCGCCATGCAGGCGGCCGTGCCGAGCCTGATGGTCGCGGTGGACGACCGCATGCGCGAAATGCTCGGCTACACCGGATTGCCTGCAGTCGACATCAACGAGATCGACAGCGCCGAGAACCGCAGCGAATTCGTCGCCGACCATCTGGGGAAGCTCAATGCTTCGGAGCTCGTCGACAGATATTCCGATCGCGAGCGCACATTCCGTTCGACTTTGCGGGAAATCGGCATCGGTCACTAGCAGAACTCGGCATCCTCCCAAGCGCTCGTTCAAAGGACAGTTATGCGTATCTTACTTACAGGGATCCCCTCGTATCTGCAGCGCACGATCGGCTCAGTTGCCGGCATGACGGTGCACCACCGCCCGTATTTCGACGAGGTGACGGCGAAGAAGGACTTCCTCTCCCAGGTCAGGAGAATCGCCAATACCGGCAATTATCTGATCGGCGAGGGTGCTGCACAAAGCCTGCGGGGGCACGATGTCACCTATGTGCCCTTCTGGCACCTGGTCAACAATCGCACCTCGGACGATGTCTACGAGCAGGCAAATCGCGAATTCGATATCTGCGTCTTCGCTTCCGCCAACCTGTTGCGGCCCGGATATTCCGCCGATCTCGAAGCCGAGGTTTTCGCCAAGCTGAAGATGCCTGTGGTGGTGATGGGCATCGGCATCCAGCGCAAGGAAGGTCTCAAGGAGTTGCTGCCGGCAGGCACGCTCAAGTTCCTGGACGTGCTCAGGAACAGGGAAAGCTTCTTCCTGACACGCGGCTATTTTACCGCGGAGTTCCTGAGAGAGCAGGGGATGAAATTCGTCAAGCCGACGGGCTGCCCCTCGCTCTATTTCGCCCCGAACGAAATGGTCCGATCGCTGACGGCACTTGCCAACCCGGCCTTGGCGGACGCGCAGAAGATCGCCTTCGGTGGTTACCTCGGCAGCGTCGCCGACACGATCGTCGACGCGCATGCACTGCTTGGGCCGAAGTCCGTTGCCAGCTATGTGGTCCAGGACGAGGTCATCGCCTACAATCTCGATCTGCCGGGTGATGATACGACCCCGGTTTACGATCGCGCCAGTGGACGCATTACCGGGGCGACGCAGTACAAGCACAAGGAGAAGTGGCAGCGCGAACACGAGCTGATCACCTTCTTCGACACCAACCAATGGCGAGGCTGGACGACGACCAGAGACATGTGTTTCGGCCGTCGGTTCCATGGCTGCATCATCGGCATGCAGGCTGGCGTTCCGGCGCTGATGATCGCGGTCGACGACCGCATGCGCGAAATGCTCGAGTTCATCGGCTTCCCCTATATCGAGGCGGCAACCTGGAATCGCGAGGCCGACAAGCGGACCTATCTTTCGAACTTCCTTTCCAAGATCGACGCTGAGGCGGCCGTCGACCGTTATCGCGCCTGTGAGACCAACTTCAGAAATGTGCTCGGCCAGATTGGGATCTGAGCGCGTGGCATGGAAGGTTGCAGCGCGCACGGTCCTTCTTTGCGCGCTGCTTTCGCTTTTTGTCTTCGAAACCAGGTCGGCGATCGCACGGGATCAAAACCCGGCGGCGATCGTCGGGATCAATAGGGTCAATCTCGCTTGGCAGACACCCGACGAGCAGGGAAAAATCCTTGGTGACATCGCCGCGAGCGGTGCAACCCACGTGCGGCTATCCCTGTCAGCCCCGGTAGACAAGAGCATCGACGCGGTCGAGATCGCTCATGGCCTCGGGTTGAAGATCCTGCTGGAGATTCAGCTCGCGAATCCCGACTACTATGCGGATGAGGTTCGTGCTCGAACCGGCTTCGGTCGTATCTGGGACATTCGCCGCCTCTCTGACCTCGATCCGGCGAAGTACCGCGAAAGCCTCAAGGCGGCATTGCGCAGATTGGACGATGCAGGCGTTACGCTCGTGGCCGTCGAGCCCGGTAACGAGATCAATTACAGCGCCTACAATGGCGATCTCGTCGTTTATCGAAAACCCGGTGCCGTCACACCGCGCCGTGTCTCCGACATCCGCAACAGGCAGGCCTTCGAGCGAGGACTGGCAACCTATGTGGAGGTTGCCAGGATTACCCGGCAGGAGCTGAAGGCGACGATCCATAGCCGCGACGCGGTGGTCGTTTCGGCCGGTTTGTCCGACATGAGCGCCGGGGAGGCGGATCAAAGGGGCATGGAGCGCCTGGACCCGGAAGAAGTGGTCACCCTACTGAAATCGCGTGGGCTCGACGAGTATGTCGATGCCTATGGCATTCACGTCTATCCGGGACGCAAGGCAGGGCCGAAGCTTGCCGGCTATATCCGCGAACTCCTTCGTTTCTGTGGGGCAGGGGAGACGGGCAAGCCCTGCTGGATCACCGAATGGGGCGTGGCGAACTCCGCCCGTTCCTGCCCGCTCGACGACCAGAAGCGCACCAAGGCGGTGGCGGCGATACGATCGGTTTTTAGCGACCTCATATCGTCAGCGCGATTGGAAGCCGCGTTCTATTATGACTGGGATACCAACGCTGGCTACGGTGTCTGGCGATGTGGCCATCTCAGTTCTGCCGGTGTCAAGGCAATCGCTCCGAACTAGCTGACGGTCATCAATCGGGAAAGCTTCCGCGCGGGAGGGGGGCGGGTGGCGCGCATTTTTGCAGCAGTTCGAGTGCAGCACGTCATTTGGCTGGAAAAGCTTGTCCGCATCAAAGACCGGCTTGCCCTGCAGCAGGGTCGCCTCGACTTTCGTCTCGCCAATCTCGTTGATCGGGATATCGAAGATATCGCGCTCCAGAACCGCGCCGGGGCACTATCGCGTCTGGGTTCGGAGAGTTTGCATCCGCCCTACGGTTGGCTCAGGTCGCCGTTGATCCCCGTATCTGTTGGTGCGGGCCGCTAACAGGCGCACTGGTCGCGGCCCGTCACCTTCATACCTCGAACACGTCCTCGAACGATTCCGGGAAGCTCTGGCGAGCGACCTTTTCGTTGATGACGAGCATGGCTTCATAGGACACCGGGTCGAAGTCCTTGTCCACAGCCAAGACCTCGCGGCCGAACAGGAGGTTCAGCCGGGCGGCGTCAAGATTGCCACGTTCGAACGGTTCCGCGCCGAAATGATGCCAAAGGGCGTGGAGGAAGGCCGCGTCGATGCGGTGCGCTCCCGAGCCCGGTCGGGCATGGCGGGGCAACGCCTTGATCGGCGTTGCCCCCTTTGGATTGGCGCGACGGATCACGAACTGGATGCCTGTACCCGGCATGGCGTAGGGAAATCCCCGGTGTTTCGTCATATCAGGCAGCTTGGCCATTCCACTCTCCTTACGCGGTCTCTTTCTGGGCGATCTTATCCTGCGTCTTCGTGTCGAAGTCGGAGGCATCGTGGCGTTCGTGCAATTGTTCCGACGGATCACCGCTCAGGCGGTTGACCATGCGGCCGCGCTTGACTGCCGGACGCGCCGCGATTTCGGCCGTCCAGCGCTGGACGTGCTTGTAGCTCCCTACATCGAGAAAGGTGCCGGCGTCGCCATAGGTCTGGTGAAGGGCCAGGCCGCCATACCAGGGCCAGATGGCCATGTCGGCGATAGTGTATTCGGACCCGGCCATGAACCGATTGCCTTCGAGATGGCGGTCGAGCACGTCGAGCTGACGCTTCACTTCCATGGCGTAGCGGTCGATGGCGTATTTGATGTGCATCGGCGCATAGGCATAGAAATGGCCGAAGCCGCCCCCGAGAAAGGGCGCGGAGCCCATCTGCCAGAACAGCCAGTTGAACGTTTCCGTGCGGGCGCGAAGCTCGGTCGGCAGGAAGGCGCTAAACTTTTCCGCGAGATAGAGCAGGATGGAAGCAGATTCGAAGACGCGAACCGGCGCTCCGCCACCTTTCGGCGCGTGGTCGATCATCGCCGGGATCTTGGAATTCGGATTGGCCTCGACGAAGCCGGAACCGAACTGGTCGCCATCGCCGATGCGGATTGGCCAGGCGTCGTATTCCGCCTCCGGATGGCCGGCAGCCAGAAGCTCTTCCAGCATGATCGTGACCTTCACGCCATTGGGTGTGGCGAGCGAATAGAGCTGCAGCGGATGCTTGCCGACGGGCAACGCCTTGTCATGGGTCGGGCCGGCAATCGGGCGGTTTATGCTGGCAAACGCGCCGCCATTGCCCGCTTCCCAGGTCCAGACCTTAGGAAGTGCATAGCCGGCGGGGAAATTATCGGCGGGGGATTTCTCGGTCATGAAAATTCAACCTTGTCTTCTCGGAAACACGTCACTCTGCCGGGTTTGGCATCTCTCGATATAGGAAAGCAATCACTGTTAATCACGACTTTGAGCGACGAAACCAGAGAGAACGTGCTGAGCGGTTTCCGTCAACCGGACCTGTGCGTTTTTTCTCGGGTTCGATTCCACCCATCACAGTCGATGATCCCAGTAATTTTCCTGCAAAGCTCGCTTGACATTCGTCCATTATACAGGTCAATTCCTGTTTAGCGGACGCAAAGTTCGGTATACCGGACAAGGGCGGGGAGGCCTTTTCTACAGATCGCGCTGAGGCACCATGTTGCCTGCGGACAAATGCGCCCAGTTGGTGCGTGAACATTCCAAAATATCTGCTCTCACAAGTCAAAACTAAAAAAGGGGGACTTAAATGAGTGAAATTGTATCCATCAATCGTAGAACTGCGCTGAAACTGCTTGGTGCGGGAGGGGCTGTTCTTGCGGCGCCATACATTATTCGTCCGCGCCCGGCCTGGGCCGACAATGGTGTCCTCAACATCACCACCTATGACAAGTTCCTGCCGCAGGAATTCATCGACAAGTTCCAGAAAGACACCGGTATCGAGGTTCGCATCCGTCTGACCGACGACCAGGGCAAACAGTACAACCTGCTTACCGCCGAGGGTGCTAATCCGTCGACCGATATCGTCACCGTTGCCGGCCACCGCTATTCGCAGTTCATCAGCTCAAAGCTGCTGCAGCCGCTCGACACCGGCAAGATTGCCAACTGGAAGAACCTCAATCCCGCCTATCAGGACGCGCCCTGGGCGCGTGTCGACGGCAATCTGTGGGGTCTGCCAATCCTGGCCGGCTACGAGGGTCTCGCCCGCAACGTCGACTATGTGAAGGAGGCGCCGAGCTGGGAGATCATGTTCGATCCGCAGTTCAAGGGCCAAACCTCCTACATCGTCAGCGATTTCATGACCATCGTCATGCAATATCTCGGCCATGACGGCGACTTCGTCAGCTATGCCGGTAAAGCGGACGTCGCCCAGAAGGCGACCAACGAGGCGCGCGACTTCCTGATCAAGAACAAGGACATGGTTCGCAAGTACTATGATGCCGGGTCTGAAGTGCAGCAGATGTTCATCAACGAGGACATCTATCTGGCCCATTCGTGGTCTGGCCCGGCCGCCAAACTGATCATCGACGGTCATCCGATCCAGCTGTCAGTGCCGAAGGAAGGCACGTTCGGCTTCTGCTACACACTCAATGTCGTCAACAACGCGCCGAACGCAGAGAACGCGTACAAGCTGCTCGACGCCATCCTGGCGAGCCCGGAAGTCGGCGCTGCAATGACCCGCCAGTCGGGCTACAGCTCGACCATGAACGGCGTCGGCGATCTGCTCAACGAACGCGAAAAGCTCGCCTCGACGCTTCCGCAGGAAGAAGTCGAGCGCATCATCTTCTTCTCGTCGGTCAACCGCGACATGAAGAACGAAATGATCGACCGTGCGACCACCGAGGTCAAGGCGGCCTGATCAGGCGACGCTTCGCATAGCTTGCACCTGTCCCGGGGCGCTTCGGCGATCTCCGGGCCGGTGGCCGGCCTGCTGGCCCCTTCCAGCCAACAACGCGCAATGACTGACCGCCGACGACGCCGCGCGGCACTGGTCGGGCTGCGCCAACTGAGATCGTCTAATGGTGACTAGCAACACGACAGCCGGATACGGCACGGTGCGCGATGCGGCCGTGCCGAGATATTCCACCGGCATAGCCAAGGTGGTCAACTCCTCGCTTTACCGGAAAACGCTGGGGGCGGCGGTGGAATCGCGGATCGGTCGCATCATCCTTCTGGCCGGTGTGCCGATGATCTGGCTGATCATGCTGCATGTCGGGCCGATCTATCAGATGCTGAAGATCAGCCTCCTGTCCCATTACCCGGTTCAGCCGGGCGTGGAGTCGCGCTTCACCCTCGACAACTATGCGATCTTCTTCCGGGAAGCGATCTATTTCACGCCGCTGATCAAGAGCTTCATCTTTGCCACCGTCGCGACCGCCGCGACCCTGGTCGTGGTCTATCCGGTTGCCTACTACGTCGCCAAGGTCGTCAGGCCGGAGGGCCGCTCCAAGGCGCTGCTGTTGTTGCTCGTGCCGTTCTGGGCGGGCGAACTGATCCGGACGTTTTCGGTGATCATGCTGCTTGCCAACCGCGGCGCCGTCAACGTTCTGCTGCGCGAGATCGGCCTGATCGACCGGCCGATCCCGATGCTTTATACGTCGTTCTCGCTGGGCTTCGGCCTTGTCTACCTGATCTGCCTCTACATGCTGCTGCCGCTTTATTCGGCGATCGAAAAGATCCCGTCGCCGTTGCTGGATGCGGCTGCCGATCTCGGCGCCGGGCCGTTCACGCGCTTCCGCCGGATCATCCTGCCGCTGTCGCGCGATGGCATCGTATCGGGCTGCTGCCTGGTCTTCCTGACATGTATCGGCGTCTTTGCCACCCCCATGCTGCTCGGCGGCCCCAACACCGTGCTGTTTCCCGAAACGATCAGCGGTTTCTTCCATGGTGCCAGCGACAAGTGGCCGGTCGGCGCCGCCTTCGCCCTGATCATGCTGGTGACCGCACTTGTCGCCGCCGCCATCTTCATGCGGCTGGTCGGCGGGCGTAAAAGGAGAGCAATCTAATGCGCAATCTGTTTTCCGATGCCCCGCGCGCATCACTGACCGCGTTCTATTGGGCCTTCATCCTCTATCTGCTTCTGCCGCTCACGCTGATGATGGCCATGAGCTTCAAGGGCGCCAATTTCGTCGCCTTCCCGATCGGGGAGTGGACGTTCGACTGGTACGTCAAGGTGATGCAGGACAAGCAGTTCCTGGAAGCCTGCCTCTATTCCATCATGATCGCGGGAGCGACGACGCTTGCGGCGACAATCCTCGGTGTCTGGATCGCCATGCTGATCGTTGCCGAGGGCGTCCGCGGCCAGGTCATCATCTTCGCGCTCGCCTGTCTGCCGGCGGTCGTTCCGGGCATGATCTCGGCGATCTCACTGCGCATCTTCATCTCGACCATCGACATGCCGACGGGTACGGCGGCCGTCATCCTCGGCCACACCGTGCACGCCGTGCCCTTCGTCGTCGTCATGGCGCTCACCCGCCTGCGCTCGATGCCCGGCAACCTCGTCGATGCGGCACGCGATCTCGGTGCCGACAGCGTCGTTGCCTTCTTCCGCGTGACGCTGCCCTATCTCGGACCGGCGCTGCTCGGTGGCATGATCTTCTGTGTGCTTCTGTCGATCGACGATTTTGTCCGCACCTTCTTCCTTGGCGGCTATCGCCCGACCCTGCCCATGCTGATCTTCGCCAAGGTGCAGGGCGGCATGTCTCCTGAAATCAACGCAATGGCGACGCTTGTCCTCGTGGTTACGGCCGCGGTCGGACTGTACGCCGAACATCTCACCCGCCGCGCGAGGACCCGCTGATGGAACCCGTCGTCCAATTCGACAATGTCAACAAGAGCTACGGCAAGCACGTCGCCGTCGACAACCTGAACCTGAGCATCGAGGCTGGCAAGTTCGTCACCTTGCTCGGACCTTCCGGTTGCGGAAAGTCGACGTCGCTTCGCATGCTTGGCGGTTTCGAAACGCCGACATCCGGCCGCATCCTGCTGAGCGGCAAGGACGTCACCAAGGTTCCGCCCAACAAGCGCAACGTCAACATCGTGTTCCAGGACTATGCGCTATTCCCGCATATGACTGTTGCCAAGAACATTGCCTTCGGCCTCGAGCTGAAGGGCCTCGACAACCAGGCGATTCATCGCCGGGTATCGGAACTCCTGGAACTGGTCCAGCTCCAGGACTATGCCAATCGCCTGCCGGCGGAGCTGTCCGGCGGTCAGCGCCAGCGCGTCGCGCTCATGCGCGCCCTTGCGCCGGATCCGGACGTGCTGCTGCTCGATGAGCCGCTTTCCGCACTCGACGCCAAGCTGCGTCAGCAGATGCAGATCGAGCTCAAGGCCATCCAGGAAAAGACCGGCAAGACCTTCATGTTCGTCACCCACGATCAGGAAGAAGCGTTGACCATGTCCGACACGATCGTGGTCATGAACAAGGGCCGGATCGAGCAGATGGGCGATCCTCACACGCTGTACGGCCGCCCCGGCTCGGTCTTCGTCGCCAACTTCATCGGCGAGACCAACCTGTTGCGCAGTACCGTTGTCGGAACCGAAGGCGATGTCGCGGCTCTCAGCTGGAACGGCATCACCATCACGGCAAACCAAGGCGGGCTTTCGCCGAAGGTCGGCGAGCATCTCTACGTGGTCCTGCGCCCGGAGGCGATCCATTGTTCGGCGAGCGAGCCGACCAGCGGAAACCGCATCAAGGGCAAGATCCGTCAACGGGTGTTCAAGGGCAACCACACCTCGCTGATGGTCGATGTCGGCGCGGGCACCTTGCTCAACACCCTTGTGCATCCAAGCGATGTCGCGCAACTTAACGGCGAGGACATCTGGGTCGGTTGGAAGCCCGAGACGGCGACGGTCATTCCCGACCGGCACGCTCACAACTAATCAACCAACGGCGCGCATCGCATTGGTGCGGGTCCTAAGCAGGCAAGGCGGCCAATGCGAACCCCAAGTTCCATCGGCCGACGGAGGTGAACCATGGCTTATAACGTAGAGACACCGATCCCATCGGCGGCGACGAGCCTGCTGGAGCTGGAACAGCGTGTCCGCGACGATCTTGCCTGCCTGTGCTATCCGCCGGCAAACTGGGTTGTGCCCACCGCCTCCGATGAACAGGTCCATGACGTCGTCGTCATCGGTGGCGGCATGTGCGGCCTGGTCGCCAGTTTCGCTCTGATCGGCGCCGGCATTCAGAATATCCGCATCTTCGATCGCAGCGAAGAGGGCCTCGAAGGGCCATGGCTGACCTATGCGCGCATGGAGACTCTGCGTTCGCCCAAGCAACTGACCGGCCCGGCCTATGGCATGGCCTCGCTCACCTTCCGCGCCTGGCACGTTGCCCAGTTCGGCAATGACGCATGGGCCAAGCTCGACAAGATCCCCCGCCCGATGTGGATGGAGTATCTGAGCTGGTACCGCAAGGTGCTCGATCTGCCGGTCGAAAACGGCGTCGAGGTCAAGGCGATCCAGCCCGAGGGCGCTTTCATGCGGTTGACGATAACAGGCAAGGGCGCGCGGGAAACGTCGGTGCTTACCCGGAAGGTGGTGATGGCAACCGGCCGCGACGGCATGGGGCATCCCAGCATTCCCGACTTCGTCGGCGATCTGCCGGAGAAATACTGGGCGCATTCCTCTGACGAGATCGACTTTGCTGCCCTCAGCGGCAAGCGGGTCGTGGTTGTCGGGGTCGGCGCCTCGGCGGTCGACAACGCCGCCGAGGCGCTGGAAGCGGGGGCTGCCGAAGTCCGCCATCTCATCCGGCGCAAGGAAATGCCCTGCATCAACAAACTGATGGGTATCGGCTCGTTCGGCTTCACCGCTGCGTTCCCGCAGCTGGGTGACGCCAGGCGGTGGCAGATCATGAACTACTCGCTGCGCACCCAGACGCCGGCGCCGCGTGGGTCGACGATGCGCGTCAGCCGCCATCCCAACGCCTATTTCCATTTTGACGCCGCCGTCGAAAGTGTCGAACTCGACGGCGACGAAATCGTCATCGAGACGTCGCAAGGCAAGTCGGTCCGCGCGGATTTCCTTATCCTCGGCACCGGCTTTGGGGTCGATCCGCTGGCGCGCAAGGAACTCGACGGCTACGCCGACAAGATCCTTTTGTGGCAGGACCGATTCACGCCGCCTGAGAGCGAGGAGAATGACCAACTCGGCCGGTTCCCCTATCTCGCCGACGATTTCAGTTTCCTCGAGCGCGAACCAGGCCAGGCTCCGTGGCTTGCCAACATCCACAGCTTCAACTCGGGCGCTGCCGCCAGCCTCGGCAAGGTGAGTGGCGACATTCCGGGCATCAGCGAAGGCGCGTCGTGGCTGGTGCGGGAGATCGCCGCCAAGCTCTACTCAGAGAATTTCGACCAATATTGGCAGCGTTTGCTTGACTACGACACGCCCGAATTGCGCGGCGACGAATGGACGGCATCGCCCTTGCCGGACAGCGTAGCGGTCAACGATCGCAAGCAGGCATAGGAGGATCACATGGCTGAAAACGAGGACGTGATTGCCGCGATCGTCGGCATCGAGCCCGGCAGCGCGATGGCCGGCGTGCTATCGGCGCGCGCGGACATCATGGCGCTGACCCAGAAGACACATGACAGTGCGCTGACGCCGGAAAATCCCGGAGGCCTGTCGCATGCCGAGCGCGCAGCACTTGCCTGGCGCATTGCAAAGATCAATGACCATAAAGCCTTCGAGGATCATTTCGAGGCTTTGCTGGAAAAAGCCGGTGCGCCCGACGCCGCTGCCCGGATGGCCGATATCTGGTTCGATGGTGGCAGCGATATCCGTGCCAAGGCGCTGATCCGCCACGTCGACCTGGTGGCGCATGCGCCGAAGCAGGCAACCCGCCGTGACATCGAATTGTTGCAGGAAGCGGGTCTTGCCGATGACGACATCGTGCGGCTTTCAGAACTCGTCGCCTTCGTCAGCTACCAGATCAGGGTTGCCGTCGGCCTGGAGTTGATGAGGGGGCTGGCATGAGCGAGATCGTGCACGACTTGACCACCGATATCCCGGTCTGGAGGTCTTATGTGACCCCGCTCAAGCTGGCGGACGCGAGCGCCGAGCAGCTCGAAGCGCTCAAGGTCACTCCATCCAACACCAAGGTCTCGGACTATGTGCTGGTGCTGGCGCATGATGTCGAAACGCTGACGCACAGAAGCCCGCTCTTCAACGGTGTCATGTATAATAGTGGCGGCCTGTCACGCGCCGAGCGCGAGATCGGCGCCGTCGGTGCTTCCATCGTCAACCGTTGCGTCTACTGTGCGGCCGTTCATGCCAGTCGCTACAACCAGTTGACCAAAAGCACCGATGTGATTGCGTCCATTTTTGCCGATGGCGTCGATGCCGAGATCGAGCCGCGGTTGAAGGCGATCTTGAAGTTTGCGGTCAAGCTTTCGAAATGCCCGTCCGAAGCAAGCGCCGATGATATGGCGGCGCTGGTGGAGGCCGGTTTAGGTAAGGAGGAAATCCTCGATCTCATCCTGTCCACCTCTCTGTTCGGCTGGGCCAACCGGCTTATGCATACGCTCGGCGAACCGATCAGGGAATGACAGGAGGAGACACTCACTCGATTGGCAAAGAGGGACAAGCCATGGTGTTGGTCAACCCGCCCGAGATCGGGCCGCGCTTGCAGGCATATCGAAAAGAGTTGAATCTGACACTCGCCGAACTGGCTGCAATGTCCGGCGTATCGCGCTCCATGCTGTCGGAGATTGAGCGCGGCAATGCCAACCCGACCTACGGAACGCTGTGGCATCTGACGCGTGCGCTCAAGATCGACCTCAACAGTCTGGTCAGCGGCGCAAGCGAAGAGCGCGGCGGTTCCATCATCGACCTCCAGCCGGGAAACCTGACGCCGACCATCCGCAGTGCGGACGGCAGTTGCACGCTGCAGATCCTGTCCCCGGCCAGCATGGTGTCGCTGATCGAATGGTATTTGCTGAGTTTTGAGGCTGAAGGGGAACTGGTGAGCGACCCGCATGGGGCAGGCACCGTTGAGCATCTGCACTGCACCAAGGGTGAGATCGTGGTGCGCAGCGCAGGCAACACCATGATCGTTCGGGCCGGAGAAACGGCGCGCTATGCCGCCGACGTCCCCCATTCGCTGACAAGCGTCGGTCCTGTCGGGGCGGGGGCATTCCTGGTGGTTGCGTCCGGCGATGTCGGGCCGAACACGCCGAGAACGTCGATACGTCCGAAATAACGATCGGCCAGCGGGCCGAATTCATGAGCAGAAAAGGGAATGATAATGCGGGTAGGAATAGTCGGGGCGGGTTCGATCGCTTTTGGAACGGCGGCGCTTGTTGAGCAGCAGGGCCACGAGGTGACCTTGTGGTCGCCATCCGGCGAACGGACGCGTGCCTTGGCCAGCGGCCAGGCGCTGGTTGCGGAAGGCGCGATCAAGGGCACCTTCCATCCGGCCGTTGCCACCAGCGCAAAGGACCTTGTTGCCGGTGCCGAGGCGCTCGTCATCGCGCTGCCGGCCTATGGTCACAAGACTGTCCTCGATGCGATTGCACCGCACATTACCCCGGGACAGATCGTCATCTTCAGTTCGCACGCCTCGTTTGGTGCGCTTTATCTCTCCCGCCTGCTGGCAGCGCGCGGCGTTACTGTCCCGATCGTCGCTTGGGGCACGACAGCTGTATCGGGGCGGCAGTTGAGCCCGACCTCGGTCAATGTGAACACGATCCGCAAGCAGGTCGATCTCGCGACGGTGCCGGCATCCGAGAGCGCCAAGGGGCTCTCGATCTGCCAGTCCTTGTTCGGCGACCGTTTCCTCGACCGCGGCAGCCTGATGGCGATCGCGCTTTCCAACCTCAATCCGCAGAACCATATGGGCATCGCGCTCGGCAACATGACCCGCATGGAGCGCGGCGAAAGCTGGAGCCAGGGCCAGAACGTGACGCCGAACGTCGGACGCCTTCTTGAGGATCTCGACCGGGAGCGCATCGCCATCGCCAGCAAGCTCGGACTTGAGGTGCGCAATATCTTTCAGCACTTTCATCTGTCATTCCACGTGCCGATGAGCTCCATCTCCCAGATGAATCAGGAGATGCACGAAGCCGGCAATGGCGGCAGCGGCCCGACCACTGCCGATAGCCGCTACGTGACGGAAGACGTGCCCTTCGGTCTGGTCATGACGGCGAAGATCGGACGTCTCGCAGGCCATCCCGCGGAACTGCACGAGGCGGGCATCCGAATTTTCTCGGCGATGTATGGCCGTGATTTCACCGCGGAGAACGACCTTCTGACGGCCCTTGATCTCGACGCGATGTCGCTGGACGAGCTCAAGGAGCTGTGCCGCAACGGGTTTGCCGCGGCGGCCTGACTTCAGTCCTGATTGCCCGCTTTCACGCGCTCGCGGCAGCCAGCCCGCCGATCGTGCGTGAAGGCCGGGCGATTGTGGCAAACGATCGGGCAACAGCCCGGTCCTCGTTGTTCAATATGGATTTCCCAGTGCTGCGACATGGAAGTGTTTCGCCGGCAAGAGTGAGGCTTTACCCCGCCATGACCAATGCTTTTCTTTCCCATCTCCGCTCCGAACTCGATGGCTTGAAATCATCCGGTCTCTACAAGTCGGAGCGGGTGATCGTCTCGAAACAGGCGGGCGAGATCGAGGTTGCCTCGGGCGAGCGGGTGCTGAACTTCTGTGCCAACAACTATCTCGGCCTGGCCGACAACGAGGAGCTGACTGAGGCCGGCAAAAAGGCGCTCGATCGTTATGGCTACGGCATGGCCTCGGTGCGCTTCATCTGCGGCACGCAGGAAGAGCACAAGCAGTTGGAGGCGCGCATCTCCGCCTTCCTCGGCCTGGAAGACACGATCCTTTATTCCTCCTGTTTCGACGCCAATGGCGGCCTGTTCGAGACGCTGCTGGGCGAAGAGGACGCGATCATCTCCGACGCCTTGAACCACGCCTCGATCATCGACGGCGTGCGCCTCTCCAAGGCCAAGCGCTTCCGCTATGCCAACAACGACATGGCGGCGCTGGAGGAAGAGCTGAAGAAGGCCGAAGGCAGTCGCTTCAAGCTGATCGCCACCGACGGCGTGTTCTCGATGGACGGCATCATCGCCAATCTCGGGGGCGTCTGTGACCTCGCCGAGAAGTATGGCGCCATGGTCATGGTCGATGACAGCCATGCGGTCGGCTTCGTCGGCAGGAACGGTCGCGGCTCGGCCGAACATTGCGGTGTCGAGGGCCGCGTCGACATCATCACCGGCACGCTCGGCAAGGCGCTCGGCGGCGCCTCGGGCGGTTACACGTCGGCCAAGGCCGAGGTTGTCGACTGGCTGCGCCAGCGCTCGCGGCCCTATCTGTTTTCCAACACGCTGGCGCCGGTGATTGCCGCCGCCTCGCTCAAAGTGTTCGACCTGATCGACAACGGCGATGCGCTGCGGGCGCGGCTGTCGGACAATGCGGCGCTGTTTCGTGACCAGATGTCGAAGCTCGGCTTCACGCTCGCCGGCGAGGGCCATCCGATCATCCCGGTGATGCTCGGCGATGCCGCCCTGGCGCAGGAGATGGCGGCGCGCATGCTCAAGAAGGGCGTCTACGTCATCGGCTTCTCCTTCCCGGTGGTGCCAAAGGGCCAGGCGCGCATCCGCACGCAGATGTCGGCCGCCCACAGCGAAAACGACGTGCGCCGGGCGATCGCCGCATTCGAAGAGGTCGGCCGCGAGCTCGGTGTGATCAAGTGAGTGTAGAGCTCTGCTCCTCACCCTGACCCTCTCCCCGTATACGGGGAGAGGGGACGTGCCCGGCAAGAGGCTGAGCCTGCGGGCAGTCCGAGATGGGCCCAAGGGGTGCGGCATAGTCCTTCTCCCCGTCTCGCGGGGAGAAGGTGGCGGCAGCCGGATGAGGGGCAGGCCCCAGGCGGGCAGTTGATTTTGGAGACAACCAAATGACGAAGATGATGAAGGCGCTGGTCAAGACGAAGCCGGAGGTCGGGCTCTGGATGGAACGTGTGCCGGTGCCGGAGGTCGGACCGAACGACGTGCTGATCAAGGTGAAGAAGTCGGCGATCTGCGGCACCGACGTGCATATCTGGAACTGGGACCAATGGGCCCAGAAAACCATTCCGGTGCCGATGGTCGTCGGCCATGAGTTCATGGGCGAGATCGCCGCGGTCGGCTCGGCCGTCACCAAATACCATGTCGGCGAGCGGGTCTCGGGCGAGGGCCATATCGTCTGCGGCAAGTGCCGCAATTGCCGCGCCGGCCGTGGCCATCTTTGCCGCAACACGCTCGGCGTCGGTGTCAACCGGCCGGGTTCGTTCGGCGAATTCGTCTGCCTGCCGGAATACAATGTCGTGCCGATCCCCGAAGACGTTCCCGACGAGATCGCCGCGATCTTCGATCCCTTCGGCAATGCGGTGCACACCGCACTGTCGTTCGATCTGGTCGGCGAGGATGTGCTGGTGACCGGCGCCGGGCCGATCGGCATTATGGGGGCACTGGTTGCCAAGCGCTCGGGCGCGCGCAAGGTGGTGATCACCGACATCAACCCGACGCGGCTGGAGCTTGCCCGCAAGGTCGGCATCGACCATGTCGTCGATGCGTCGAAGCAGAACCTGACCGACGTGATGAAGGCGATCGGCATGACCGAGGGCTTCGACGTCGGGCTGGAAATGTCGGGGGCGGCACCCGCCTTCCGCGACATGATCGACAAGATGAACAATGGTGGCAAGATCGCCATTCTCGGCATCGCGCCGGCCGGCTTCGAGATCGACTGGAACAAGGTGATCTTCAAGATGCTCAACCTCAAGGGCATCTATGGCCGCGAGATGTTCGAGACCTGGTACAAGATGATCGCCTTCGTCCAGGGCGGGCTCGACCTGTCACCGGTCATCACCCACCGCATCGGCATCGACGAGTTCCGCGACGGCTTCGAGGCCATGCGCTCCGGCAACTCCGGCAAGGTCGTCATGGACTGGTAAGCGGGACAACGTTTTGCAGACAGTATCGACGTAAACAGGCCAACCGGCCGGGGTGATAGAGATGTTTAGGCAAACTGGTGCGGCCGTGTGGATACTTCCGCCAAGGTCGAATGCGCGATGAACATTTCGCCACCTGTGGAGCTGCAGGAAAACTGGAACCGCCGGATGGTCACGCTGGCGTTTCCGATCATCCTGGCCAATCTCGCGCAGCCGGTGTTGTCGCTGGTCGACACGATGGTGGCGGGGCATCTTCCCGGTCCCTGGTCTCTCGGCGGGGTGGCGCTCAGCGGCGTTCTGTTCAATTTCCTGTTCTGGAGCTTCAGCTTTCTGCGGATGGCGACAACCGGACTGGTCGCTCAGGCATCGGGGGCCGAGGACGGCGCGCTTGTGCGCAAGCATCTGCTCAGGGCGCTTCTCATTGCCGCTGCCGGTGGCGCGATCATCATAGTGCTGCAGAAGCCGATCATCGAAATCGGGCTTGCGCTCCTTGGTGGCAGCGAAGCGGTCTACGAGAGTGCCGTGGCTTACGCGTCGGCGCGAATCTGGTCCGCCCCCGCGGCTCTCGGGAATTTCGTTCTGCTCGGTTATCTGCTGGGTCGCCAGCGGGTGATGATTTCGCTGGCCTTGCAGGTAGCGCTCAATGTGCTCAACCTGGCCGCGACCGTGACCTTGGTCTTCGTGTTCGACTGGGGGGTCGCCGGCATCGGCGCTGGCACCGCCATGGCCGAATGGGCTGCCTTCATTGCCGGTTTGTTGATCGTGCGACCGTTCAGTGCGGGGCAACCGCTGGACTTGCGCGACCTCCTTGATGGTGCCGCCTTTCGAAGCTTGATTGCAGTCAACCGCGACATATTCTTGCGCAGCCTCTTCCTGCTGGTGTGCTTCGGCTGGTTTGCGCGAAGCGGCGCTGCAGAAGGCGACGCGATCCTGGCGGCCAACGCCGTGCTCTTGAACCTCCATGGCATCACCTCCTATGGCCTCGATGGTTTTGCCCATGCGACCGAGACCCTTGTCGGATCCGTCATCGGTGCACGCCGCAAACAGGCCCTTCGACGTGTGATCAAGGCGGCCTTCCTGTGGTCCGGCCTGGTGGCGCTGCTGTTTTCACTGTGTTATGCGCTGGCTGGTCCGACGATCATTTCCCTGTTGACCAACCAGGAGGAAGTTCGCGCCGCGGCCGTCCGCTTTCTTCCCTACGTCGTCGTGTTGCCGCTGATCTCGGTGACGAGTTACATGCTCGATGGTGTGTTCATTGGCGCAATACGCACCCGGGAACTGCGCAACAGCATGTTTATCTCGACGATGGTCTTCCTCGCGACGGCATACATTCTCCAGCAAGTCTGGGGCAATCACGGGCTCTGGCTCGGGATGATGGTGTTGATGCTGGCGCGCGCGGCGACATTGGGCCTCAAACTGAAGCGTATTTTTGCGCAGCTGTGATCTGGGCGCGTTGACGAAAGGCGCCCTCGGGCCTTCGCCATCGCCTGCTTCGCGTTGCCACTGGGCGATACCGGGCTGTCTTCTGGATTGACCCTGTCGAGTAGCCTTTAGAGTGCTCGGTTGAGCAGGGAAAAGAGGACTGGCTCGTTGACGGCGGCCAGTCTGTCCCGGCGAGGGCGGTGACGTCGTCATCCAGTTCAAGCCGGTGGGCTCATTCCGGCAACCCAGACAGGCGCAGACCATCGGCAAACCGCGCATAATCTTCCGGGCGATGGATCGGAAGCCAGTCCTTGAGATTGGCGATGCGCAAGGATGGATCAAGCGCGCGCAGGCGCCGCATGGCCTGTCGCGCTTCTACGAGCCGCCCCGCGAGCGCGTGGCTCGACGCCAGAAGGGCGACCGCGACGAGGAGGCTGGGCAGGTTTCCCAGCGCCTTTTCCGCCCAAGACGAGGCGGAATCAAAGCGCCCGTCGAAGAAATACGCGAGCGAAGTGGCGGCCTCCATTCGAAACATTTCCGGATCTAATGGGCTCAAACGAACGGCATGCGCGAGATCCTCGATGGCGTTTTCCGTTTCGCCACGGAAGACACGCAGAGCCCCGCCGAGGAACCAGGCGGGGGCGAAGTTCGGATTGAGTAGCCGTGCCCTGTCGATGAGCGCAATGCCGCCGTCGACGTCGCCGGTGAGATGCCCGAGCGCGTGGCCGGCTCTCGTTAATGCCACCGCATCATCGCGACCCAGCTCCACCGCCAGCCGCGCCAGCCGCACGCCTTCGGCGATCTCGTGGTTCCGGTCGACCATCCAGCCGTTCAGCTTGCGCCAGAAATGGCACCAGGCCGCCCCGCCATAGGCCGATGAAAAGTCGGGGTCGAGCTCGATCGCCTTGTAGAAAAGGGCCAACGCTGCCTCGATCGCTTCGCGGGTTCCGATGTGCAGTTTCGCCATGCCGCGCAGGTAATAGTCGTAGGCGTCAAGGCTTTCCGTCGGCTTGCGTTTGGCGCGCTCGATTTCCACGCGCTCGAGTTGCGGTGAGATCGCGCCGACGACACTGGCCGAAATCTGATCCTGAAGGTCGAAAATGTTGTCGAGCGCGCCCTCGAAGCGCTCTGCCCAGAGATGCGCCCCGGTCGTGGCGTCGATCAACTGGCCGGTGATGCGCACCTGGTTGCCCGCCTTGCGCAGGCTGCCTTCCAGCACGTAGCGCACGCCCAGTTCCCGGCCGACTTCCTTCACGTCCACCGTCCGGCCCTTGTAGGTAAAGCTCGAGTTGCGCGCGATGACGAACAGCCAGCGGATGCGCGACAGTGCCGTGATGATGTCCTCGACCACGCCGTCGGCGAAATACTCCTGCTCCGGATCGCCGCTCAGGTGCTGGAACGGCAGGACGGTAATGGAGGGCTTGTCGGGAAGGACAAGCGCGGACGGCTGCTCCTGCAATTTTCCCAGGGCCTGCTCGGTGGCGCCGTGCACGCCGGGTTGTCGCGTCTTACCGGTCTCATCGACGGTGATTTCGCCGACGAAGCGGAAACCCTTGCGCGCGATCGTGCGAACCAGGCACTGCTCCTCGCCACTGTCGCCGATGGCCTTGCGAACCGCATTGATGTGGCTGGTGATCGTCGATTCCGAGACAATCCGACCGCTCCACACCGCCTCCAGCAAGTCGTCCTTGCTGACGACGCGGTTGCGGTTCACCACCAGGTGGAGCAGAAGATCGAACACCTGCGGTCCGACTGCCACGACTTGCCCGCGCAGGGTCAGTTCCCTGCGCTCCCGATCAAGCACGTAGTCTGCAAACATGAACTGCAAGGCCGGCATCCCTGAACGCGCGCCACCGGCTCGCGGCCGAGGCAACTGACGAATTGATGTCTGACATCGGTAGCAGACGTCTGGCCCGCCACCCGCCCCGTAAGGGCTTCGGTCAGGCAGGCGTCTTGGACATATATTCAAGCATCCTTCAAAGGCAATTCAAGCCTGCCTCAAGGACTTCCCACATACCCGCAGGTACTCTCCATTCGTACAGACGGCAATGGTTGCGGTCGGGAAAAGCGGAGAAAACCCATGAAGATCGTCGTCATCGGAGGCACCGGCCTCATTGGATCGAAACTTGTGAAGAACCTGCGCGAGCGCGGTCATGACGTGCTGCCTGCCTCTCCCAATACCGGCGTGAACACTATCACCCGCGAGGGGCTCGCGGGAGCGATGGATGGCGCCGAGATCGTCGTCGACGTGGCGAATGCGCCGGTCTGGGAAGACAAGGCCGTTCTCGAGTTTTTCGAGACCTCGGGTCGTAATCTATTGGCGGCCGAAGCCGCTGCCGGCGTTCGCCATCACGTTGCCCTGTCGATCGTCGGCAGCGAACGCCTTCCGGACAACGGTTATTTCCGGGCCAAGATCGCGCAGGAAAACCTGATCAAGGCGTCCGGCATTCCCTACACCATCCTGCGCGCCACGCAGTTCTTCGAGTTTGTCGGCGGCATCGCGCAATCGGCCGACGTCGACGGCGAGATCCGCCTGTCGCCGGCGCTGTTCCAGCCGATTGCGTCCGACGATGTGGCGGCGGCGCTCACCGATGTCGCACTCGCACCGCCGATCAACGGCACGGTCGAAGTCGCCGGCCCCGAGGCCGTTCCGCTCGATGAACTGGTGAGGCGCTTCCTCAAGGCAAAGCATGACACGCGCAAGGTCGTGCCGGACGTTCACGCACGCTACTTCGGTGCGGTGCTTAACGATCAGTCGCTGACACCAGGCGACAAACCGCGCCTCGGCATGATCCGCTTCGAGGACTGGCTCGGCCAGCAAGTCACACACTGAGCCTGGCGCAGACGCCAAAGACGCCCGTGCGGGACCTGGCGCGGCGTCCCACGAAACACCCAAAGGAAAACGACAATGCTGACACGGTTTCTCCAGGCCTTTGCCCTGGCAACGATCTCGATCACCCCGGTTTCAGCCGCCGACCGACCCGAAGGCAAGGTGACAATCGTATTCGACCACGTCCTTCCGAACGTTCCCGGCAAGAGCATGAAGGGCGTGCTCGTCGAATACGGGCCGGGTGGCGCATCGCCCGGCCATACGCATCCGGACTCGGCCTTCATCTACGCAACAGTGCTCGAAGGCGCGATCCGCAGCAGCGTCAACGGCGCACCGGAACGGGTCTACGCGGCCGGCGAGAACTTCTACGAGGATCCCGGCGCTCGTCATGGCGTCAGTGCAAACGCCAGCGACACGAAGCCGGCGCGATTGCTCGCGGTGTTCGTCGTCGACACTGGTGAAAAGGAACTGACCACGCCGATCGGCGAATAACGCGTCGAACGCGTTTCCGCTCAGGCAGCCTTTGGCAACTCCATCGAAGGGCTGCCTCGCGGCCACTTAACCCCAACAGGAACTGAGAAAATGGATCCGCTCGAGGACAAAGCCGCCACCGTCGTGGGCGAGGGCGCAGCGATCCGTGGCGCAGCAAAACAAGGCAACAAGAAAAAGGTCGTCGGCCTGCTTCTGTGTCTCGGCGCAGTGATCGCCGTGGCCGGCGGATGGGCCTGGGCTCGTCCGAGCGGCGAGGCGTCGACCGACAACGCCTATGTGCGCGGCGATGTGACCGCGCTTGCCCCAAAAGTCGGCGGCTACGTCACGGCGGTGGAGGTTGATGACAACCAGACTGTAAGCGCAGGGCAGGTACTGTTCCGGATCGATGATCGGGACTACAGGGCGCGCCTTGCGCAAGCGGTGGCCAACGTGGAAGCTGCCGAAGCTCGCCTCACCAATGTCGACGCGGAGACCGAACTTCAGCACGCCCTCATTCGACAGGCCGCAGCACAGAAACGTTCGGCTGTCGCCGAGATGGATCTGGCGACCAAGGCCTATGGCCGCCGTCGTGAGCTTATCCGCAGCAACACAATCAGCCAGGCTCATGTCGATGAAAGCGATACCGCGCGATCAAGAGCGGAGGCGGGCGTGGCGGCTGCATCCGCCACAGTCGAGGCTCAGCAGCAACGCATAACGGTCTTTGCCGCTCAGCGCGAGGCCGCCGTTGCCGCCGTGGCCCAGGCACAGGCCGCTCGTGATCTCGCCCAGATCGATCTCGAAAGCACCGTGGTTCGCGCGCCTATCGCTGGTGTCATCGGTAACCGCCAAGTCCGTATCGGAAGGCTTGTCGCACCAGGCAACGCCTTGCTCGATATCGTACCGGTCGCCGGTGTGTGGGTGGTGGCGAACTTCAAGGAAACGCAGCTCGAACATATCCGGTCCGGGCAGCGCGTGCGCATTCGCATCGACGGCTATCCGAACGATGCCCTTGAAGGTGTTGTTGACAGTTTTGCGCCTGGCAGCGGTTCTGCCTTCAGCTTGCTCCCCACCGACAATGCAACTGGCAACTTCGTTCGTGTCGTCCAGCGCGTTCCGGTGAAGATCCGGCTTGCCGGCAGTCCGCTGCTTGGTCGTCTAGTTCCTGGCCTTTCCGCGCGAGTCGCGATCGATCTTGGGAGCGGGTCATGACAATGGTCGTCATCGCGATCCCGGAGCGTGAGAGATCGACGACAGGCGCGCTTCTGGTCATTGGCATTGTGCTTGCCGCCCTGACGGAGGCGATCGCCAGCACCGTCCTGTCGCTCGGGCGTAGTGATATCATCGGCGACACCTATGCAACGCCAGACGAGTTCGCCTGGCTGGATGTCGGATACACCAGTTTCAAACTCATCGGCTTCATGACGGCCCCCTGGCTGCTCAGCCGCATCCATCCCTTGCGCCTGATTATTGCCTCGACCCTTGCCATGGGCTTGGCGTGCGCCATCGCCGCCATGGCCACTCGCCTGGACTTGCTGGTCGTCCTTCGAGTAATTCAGGGCTTCTCCGGCGGCACCCTGTTGGTCGGCGGTCAGGCGATTATTTTCCTCGCCTATCCCAGAACTCGTCAACCAATCCTGCAAGCGTTGTTCGCCATGGGGGCCGTTGTCGCGCCAGCGACGATCGCCCCAGCGCTTCAGGGATGGTTGCTCGACAGCCAGTCCTGGACATGGATCTTCTACAGTATTGTCCCGGTGGCGCTCGGCGCCGCCGGGCTTCTACCGATCGTAGACATGCCAATGCCGGCAAAAGCGGCGCATCGCCCGTTTGACTGGATCGGTTTTACACTGATGTCCGTCGCGCTCTTTTCGCTCACGTATGTCCTCAGCCAGGGAAGTCGATGGGATTGGCTCGAGGAGCCTCGGATCCTGTGGCTAACGGTGATTGGCATGGCCACGCTGCTGGCGTTTCTTGGCCAACAGGTGCTGGCAAAGGGGCAGGGTCTGCTCGATTTTACCCTGTTCCGGTCGGAGGATTTCAGCTTCGCCTTCATCGTCAGCTTCGTTGCCGGCGCCGCACTGTTCGGGAGCGCCTTCCTCATTCCCTCATTCGCCGTGTCCGTTCTCGCATTCACGCCCACCGACGCTGGGCAGCTCTTGTTGCCGAGCGGTGCACTTTTCATCGGCGCGCTCCTGCTGGCTGCCTATCTCATGCAGGCCCGCCACCTTCCTCCGTTTGCCACGGTGCCCTTCGGCATCCTGATGATCATGGTCGCGATGTGGATGCTGTCCGGCTCGACCAGCGAGAGCGGCGCGGACGACATGATGGCGGCGGTCCTGTTGCGCGGTCTGGGTCTCGGCTTCCTGTTTCTATCGATCACCCTGATCGCATTCAGCAACCTTAACAGCCGCAATCTTGCCTCCGGGATCGGCCTCTTCAATACCGGTCGCCAGCTTGGTGGACTGATCGGGGTCGCAGGGCTGCAAACATTGATAGACCATAACGTTGCCGCCAATGTCGCTGTGCTTGCCGCCGACGTGACCGGAGGGGAGATCGCGGTGCTCGAACGACTGAAGATCACGACAGCTATGCTGATGGCGAAAGGGATGGAAGGAGCTGCCGCTAGCCGGGCAGCAACGAGCCTTCTGGGCCGGGCGGTCACAAGTCAATCGACGGTGATTGCCTTCGACACTGCCTTCAACGCCGTCGCACTGCTTTTTCTGTTTGCCGCCCCGGTGCTGGTCGCCATCAAGATCGGATTGGCAAAATATGCAAAGGCACACGTTCGGCAATCGCAAGGCGAAGAAGTCCAATTGTAAGAGCTTCGCCAGTAACCCCGCGGCCCGTCCATGCTTCGCAAAGGCACACGCGGACCAGATGGCGCATTTTGCTGCAGCGGACTGAGCGGCGCCGACACCGAGCCAGTATTTGCGGTACCACCCTCCAGCGGTGACGACCCCGACGGATCACTTGCGATGACAGCCGGCAGTCGGGTCAAAGCGTGCAGTAGAACGGGTCGAACTAGACGGCAACCGCAACGACCGCGACGCAGTCTCCTGCCTTGACGAGGCCTGGGAAATGCCGGGCGCACAGGATGCCATCCATCTTCGTGCAGACGTCGGAAGGCAGGGCGCCGGTTTTGCCGATCGGGTGGATGCGGGCGACGACCTGACCGGCAACGACGCTGTCCCCCATGTCGACCAGAGGTTCGATCAGGCCGGCGTCCTCGGCAAAGGAAAAGCAATTTCCATCCGGCATATCCAGCCATTGCGTCCGGCCGGCAGCCGACCTGTCCCCACCCTTCAGGATGTCGGCCCTGCGCAAGACGTTGGTGACACCCTGTTTGGCAATGCCTGCGCTTTTTGCAGTTGCCGTGCCACCGCCTCCAAGTTCCGTCGTGATGAAGATCTTGCCCATCTCCTCCGCCGCGGTGTCGTACATTCCAACCGCGTCGATCTCGAGCATCTTCATCGAGTAGGGCGCGCAAAATGCGTCCACGAGTTCAAACGATCGTGCCTCCTGCTGCTTGTCCGACAGGATGTGCGCCGCGCAGAACGGCAGGAAATCCAGCGTCTTTCCGCCGGAGTGAAAATCGAGGACGATATCGGCGAGCGGCAGCAGTTCGCGCTGGAGGTAATCGGCGATCTTCTCCGTCACCGTGCCGTCGGGCCTTCCCGGGAAACTGCGGTTCATGTTGCCCTTATCGATCGGTGATGTGCGCGTCCCCGAGACGAAGGCGGGGTAGTTCATCGCCGGCAGAATGATGACCCGGCCGGCCACGTCTTCAGCCTTCAGGGTTCGCGCAAGGTCGAACAGGGCGATCGGCCCCTCATACTCGTCGCCGTGATTGCCACCGGTCAGAAGGGCCGTCGGCCCTTCGCCGTTTTTTACGACGGTGACGGGGATCATCACCGAGCCCCAGGCGGAATCATCGCGGCTATAGGGCAGCCGCAGGAAGCCATGCTGGACGCCGTCCATCGAGAAATCGACGGTCGGCGAGATCGCAGACGGGCGCAGCTCTGAAACCGTCATGATCAGTCCTTCACGAAAAGCTTGCGCGGCACATTGGCGAGGCATTCGACCCCCGTCTCGGTGATCAGGATGCTTTCTGTGGTTTCAAAACCCATGTCCTCGAGCCACAGGCCGGTCATGAAGTGGAAGGTCATGCCGGGCTTCAGCTCGGTCCTGTCGCCGGGACGCAGGCTCATGGTGCGCTCGCCCCAATCCGGCGGATAGGACATGCCGATCGAGTAACCCGTGCGGTTGTCCTTGACGATGCCGTACTTCTTCAAGACAGTGAAGAACGCCTTGGCGATATCCTCGCAGGTGTTGCCCGGCTTGGCCTGGGCAAGCCCCGCCTCCATGCCTTCCAGTGTCGCCTTTTCTGCGTCGATAAACGCCGGCGTCGGCTTGCCGAGGAATACGGTACGCGATAGCGGCAGATGGTAGCGATTGTAGCAGCCGGCAATCTCGAAGAATGTGCCTTCACCCGACTTCATCGGCCGGTCGTCCCAGGTCAGATGTGGGGCAGACGCCTCGACGCCTGAAGGCAGCAATGGCACGATCGCGGGATAGTCGCCGCCGATGCCGTCGACGCCGCGCGTGCCGGCATCGTAGATCTCGGCGACGAGATCGCACTTGCGCATGCCGACCTCGATCTTGTCGAAAATGCGCTGATGCATGCCTTCGACGATACGGGCAGCGTTGCGCATATAGCCGATTTCGGTTGGGCTCTTCACCGCGCGCTGCCAGTTGACCAGCGCCGTCGTATCGACGAAGCGGGCATTGGGCAGATGCTTCTGCAAGGCCGCATAGGCGGCCGCCGAGAACCAATAGTTGTCCATCTCGACACCGATCCGCAGCTTGTCGAGACCGCGCTCGATGAGCTTTGCAGCGAGATAATCCATCGGATGGCGCTCCGTGGACTGCACATAGTGATCAGGGTAGCCGATGATGTTCTTATGGCTCAGATAGGCCGTCAGCTTGGCGCCATTGGCATCCTGCCCGCGCCCGTACCAGATCGGCTCGCCGGTCGGCGGCACCACCACCGCCTGATGCACGTAGAACGACCATCCGTCATAGCCGGTGAGCCAGGCCATATTGGTCGGATCGCTGACAATGAGCAGGTCGACGCCCTTTTCCTCCATGGCCTTGCGCGTCTTTTTCAATCGCGCCTCATACTCCCCAAGGGAAAATTTGAGATTGGGTTGGGTCATGTCTCTCCCTCATTCTCCGGCCGTGCCGGTCTCAACTTTCAAATGTCGTGCCCTTGCCGCGCTCCTGCGCGCGGGCGAAGGCAAGCGTGGCAATGGCGGTGTCCTGGATCCCGGTGCCGGTCAGGTCGACGATCGTGATCTGGTTCGCATCGGTGCGTCCCTGCCGCTGGCCGGCGATGATTTGGCCGAGCTCGGCAAAATCGGCGTCGGCGGCAATGGAGCCGGCCTCTATGGCGTGGTGCAGTTCGCCGAGACGCCGCGTCTGCTTCAGACTATCGGCGACATAGAGCGAGGCTCGGGCGATTGCTGCGGGTTCGATCTCGTTCTTGTGCTCGGCGTCGGAACCCATCGCGGTCAGATGTTGGCCGGGCTGCAGCCAGGCAGCTTGGAGGATCGGTGTTTCCGCCGGCGTCGTGGTGACGATCACATGCGCGCCATCCACCGCTCGCTGCGCATCGCGTTCAGCGCGCACGGGAAATCCGAACTTCGCTGTCAGCGACCGCGCCGCAGCCTCTGCCTTTTCGCTATCCCGACCCCAGATCCGCGCTTCCCGGATCGGCCGTACCAGGCAAAGCGCTTCGAGCTGCAGCGTTGCCTGCATGCCGGCACCGAAAATAGCGGCCACCGAGGCGTCCGGTCGCGAGACGTGCCTGGCAGCAACCGCGCCCGCCGCCGCCGTGCGCACGTCGGTTAAATAGCCATTGTCGAGGAGCAGCGCCTGCACGACACCTGTTGTGGCCGACAGCAACACCATCAGGCCGTTGGTGCTCGGCAGTCCGAGCATGGGATTGTCGAAGAAGCCGGGACTGATCTTGATCGCGAACCCGTCTAGACCGGGGACATAGGCTGTTTTGACGTCGACTTCGCCCCGGTGTTCGGGGATATCGAGGCGCAGGATCGGCGGCATCACCACAGCTTTCGTGGCGAGCGCGTGAAAGGCATTCTCGACGCAATCGACGGCCGCAAGGTCCAGCGGCACGAGCGCCCTCAGGTCGGCCTCGGTCAAAATGGTCATGCGTGTCATGCCGCGTTCTCCCGCAACAGATCCGTCTCGCCATTCACCACGCGCCGGTGCAGCCCCATGTCGACGTTTCGGCCGGAGAGGATCAGCGCAAGCGGGCGGCCGTGCGTGTCGATCTTGCCGGCAAGCAGTGCCGCAATACCGACCGCACCTGCGCCTTCGACGATCTCGCGCTCTTGCGCGTAGGCGTGCCGCATGCCAGCGGCGATCTCCGCTTCCGAGAGCAACACGATGTCATCGAGCAGCGCGTGACACATGGCAAAGGTGACGCGATTGGCAAGGCCGATACCGCCGCCGAGCGAGTCCGCAAGACTTGGCACCTCGGGAACCTCGACGGGGCGACCCGCATCGAGGCTCGCCCTCATCGCCGCGCCACGTTCCATGGTGATGCCGATCACGCGAACGCCCGGCCGGCGCGTCTTGACCGCCAGCGCCACGCCCGAGGCCAGGCCGCCGCCGGAAAGCGGAACGAGCACGGTTCCGACCTCCGGCATGCTGTCGACGATTTCGAGACCGAGCGTGCCCTGGCCGGCAACAACAGCCGGATTGTCGAACGGCGGCACCATCACGAGCCCGTCCTGCTCGACGAGCCTTTCGACTTCGCGCTGGGCATCGTCCTGCGAGGCACCGGTGATATGGACCCTGGCGCCAAGACGACGAATTTCAGCGACCTTGTTGTCGGGAACGAGGTGCGACATGCAGATCGTCGCAATCGTGCCTTCGGCCTTTGCGGCATGGGCGAGAGCCCGGCCGTGATTGCCGGTGGAGGCGGCAACGACGCCGCGCTTGCGCTCGTCAGGCGACATGGACAGCAAGGCGTTGCAGGCGCCGCGCAATTTGAAGCTGCCGGTGGTCTGGTGATGTTCCAGCTTGAGCCCGACAGGCACACCCGACAACTCGGACAGGGATGGTGAGAGAACCAAAGGCGTTCTCAGCACATGCGCCGAAATCCGGCGGGCGGCCGCTTCAATGTCGCCATAGGCCACGGGCAGGGGAGATCCGGCCATGCTCACGCTCCCGCCATCGGCAGCGTCATCAGCCGGCCGAGCTGAGGACGGTGCTCGTCATCGCCGCAAAGGCGCAGGCACGCCCAGGCGGTTGCCAGATTGCTGGTGACAACGGGCTTGCCAATCGCATCCTCGATCCGGGCAGCGACAGAGGCGGCGCGGACCGCCGTGCAGGAAATGAAGAGCGCGTCGGATTTCTCCGCCATCGCCTCCCTGGCGAAAGCAATGATTTCGTCGGAACCGATACGCGCCATTTCGCGATCATCCGTCAGGCCCAGGCAGGTAAACCGATCGATCGTAAATCCGCTCTCAGCAAAATAATCCGCCATCGGCCGGCTGGTCTCGAGGGTATAGGGGGTCAGCACGGAAATGCGGCGGGCACCGAGGGCATGGAGGCCTTTGACCGCCGCCGCCGTCGGGGTGACGACCGGCACGTTGGGCTTTGATGCATGGATTGCCGCCGTGACCTGCTCGTCGCCGATGACCACCGAGGCCGAGGTGCAGGAATACATGATAACGTCGAGCTGTTCGTCGGGCAGGATCAGGCCGGCGGCCGTCGTCAGCGACGGCTGCATCGCGCGCAGGTTTTCAGGCGTGACCGGATTGGCATAATGGATGCGCGCGACATAGATGCCGATACGATCGCTTGCGACCATGCGCTGGAAGTCCGGCTCGGTCGTGTGGTCGGTGGCGAGGATAATCAGCCCGACGCGTTTTTCGAGCGGGCGCTCGTCAAGCTTCGGTGCGCGAGAAGCAAGGGAAAGAGACAGCGTTTTTTCCATCAGCGTTCCTCCACCCGGCTGTAGCGTTCTTCCAGCCACCTGAGGAAGACGACAGAGATCAGGCTCATGATCAGGAAGAAGACGCCGACAAGCGTCATCGGTTCGATGTAGCGATAGTTGCTGTTGGCGATGCTTTTCGCCTGATTCATCAGTTCCAGTACGGTGATGGCCGACAACAGCGGTGTCTCCTTGAACATGGCAATCAGATAGTTCGCCAGCGCCGGGATCATGGGCGGTATCGCCTGCGGCAGGATCACGTGCAGCCAGGTCTGGCGCAGCGTCAGATTGGTGGCGCGCGCCGCCTCCCATTGCCCGCGCGGCACGTTCTCGATGCCGGCGCGATAGACTTCAGCCGTGTAGGTGCCGTAGTGGATTCCAAGCCCGATGACGCCGGCGACAAGCGCAGGCAGGCTGATGCCTATGTCAGGCAGGACGTAGAAGATGAAGTAAAGCTGGACAAGCAGCGGCGTGCCGCGAATGAACTCGAGGATGAAGCCGACCACTCGGGCAATCGGTTTCGGGGCCGAGAGCCTGAGGATCGCAAAGACGAGGCCGACGACGGCGGCGACCACTGCCCCCAGAACCGTGGCCAGGATCGTGATCTTCAGGCCTTCGAGCAGGGTCGGCATGATCTGCCAGACGAAATTCCAATCCCATTCCATCGGATCAAACCCTCACGCCATCAAGGCCGCGTGTCATGCGTCGCTCCAGCCACCGCATGCTGCGCGAAATGACCCAGGACATCAGGAAGTAGAGAACGAGGATCACCGTGAACGGGATCAGCGTATTGCCGGTCTGGGCACGCACGACCTGTGCCTGAAACGTCATGTCCGTCAGCGAGATCAACGAAACGACGGCCGTGCCCTTCAACAATTCGATGGCGTTGTTGCAGAAGGTCGGCAACATCAGCGGCAGGGCCTGGGGCAGGATGATGTGGCGCATGGCCTGAGAGCGGGTCAGGTTGAGCGCGATGCAGGCTTCGCGCTGCTCCCGGCCGATCGCCTTCACCGCACCGCGCACCACCTCGGCACCATAGGCACCGACATTCAGGCCGAGCGCCAGGACGCCCGCCTGTAGCGGCGTCAGCGTGATGCCTGCGAAAGGCAGCACGAAATAGACCCAGAACAGCTGCACGAAAATCGAGGTGCCGCGAAAGAACTCGATGTAGGTCGTCGCCAGCGCCCGCACCGCCATGAAGCGGCTGACGCGCGCAAGCCCTGCCACGAAGGCCATGACGACGGCGAGCGCCGAGCCAAGCACCGTCAGCTGCAGCGTCACCAGCGCGCCCTGCAATATCAGCCCTATGTAGCCGGACCAGTCGATCATCGTTGTTCACATTTCCAGTCGTCGTCGTGAGCGATCGAGACCGGCTCCCTTGTCGCAAGCGCGAAGAAGGGAGCCGGAGAACCTTACTGGGCCGCGCAGAGCTTTTCGCGCGTCGTCGACATCGCCGCCTTGGCGGAAAAACCATAGGGTTCGATGATCTTGGCGAACTCACCGGATTCCTTCAGCTTCGCCAGCTCGACGTCGAAGGCGTCGCGCAGCGCTTCGTCGCCCTTCTTGAACGCGGCGCCGTCGCAGTAGACCGGCGCACCTTCGACAGGGGCGACAACCTCGAGGTTCGGGTCGTTGGCTTTCGACATCAGGTCGTTGATCGACAGGACCGGCAGGGAGTAAACGTCGATGCGCCCATCCTGCAGCATCTTCAGCCCGCTCTGACCATCAGGCACGACAATGACGCGATCGCGCGGAACGCCGGCTTCCAGCGCCAGCTTTTCCTCGGTGCCGCCGCCCGGCGCGCCGATCTTGACATCGGGATTGTCGGCAATGTCCTTGTAGCTCATCAGCTTCAAGGGATTGCCCTTCTTCAGCGCGAAGGCTTCCGCGTCGCAAAGAACCGGTTCCGAATAGGCAACCGCTGCACAGCGCTCGGGCTTCATGAAGAGGCCGGCGGTGATCGCATCGTGCCGCCCGGCCTGAAGGCCGGGGATCATCGCGCCATATTCGGAGATGGATGCGGCGACATCAGCAACGCCGAGGCGCTTGAAGATTTCGCGGGCAACGTCCGGTGCGGCACCAGACACCTTGCCGTCGGCGCCGACTGCGGTGAACGGCGGCTCGTTGGCGATCGCAATGCGGGCAAAGCCCTGCTCCTTGAGCTGCTGCAGCTTGTCGTCGTCAGCAGCGGCCGGGGTTGTGGCAACGAATGCAATCAGCGTCGAAACGCTTGCGGCCACTGTCATAAAATGCGTCATTTTCATCGGTATCGGCTCCTCTGGCTGTTCTTCATCTTCTTGTTTGGGGCACATCCCGGCGCGAACGCTCAGACGCGGTGCCCTGCCGCGATTATCTTGCGCAGGAACACTTGCGTGCGCTCTTGCTTCGGATGACGGAAGATGTCGTCCGGTTTGCCTTCCTCGACGATCTTGCCGCGGTCGAAGAAAAGGATCCGGTCGGCAAAATCGTGGGCAAAGCCCATCTCATGGGTGACGAGCAGCATCGTCATGTCGGTCTCGGCTGCGAGTTTGCGCATGACGTTCAACACTTCCTCGACAAGCTCGGGGTCGAGTGCGGATGTGACTTCGTCAAACAGCATGATCTTCGGCGACAGCGCCAGCGCCCGGGCAATCGCCACCCGCTGTTTCTGCCCGCCCGACAGCTGCGCGGGCATGCTTTTGGCCTTGTCGGCCATGCCCACCATGTCGAGAAGCTCCATTGCCCGCTTTTCCGCGGCCGGCCTTGCCATGCCCTTGGTCAGCATCGGCGCCAGCGTGACATTGTCGAGAACGCATTTGTGCGGAAACAGGTTGAAGTGCTGGAAGACCATGCCGATCTTCTCGCGCATCCGGTGAAGGTAGCGCTCGTCGGCGGCGACGAGGCCGCCGTTCCCGGGCATGTGATAGAGCTGCTCACCATCGACATGGATATGGCCGCCGCTGATCGTCTCCAACGTCATCAGGATGCGCAGGATCGTCGTCTTGCCGGAGCCGGACGGACCGATGAGCGCAAGCTTTTCTCCTGGCATGACCTGCATCGACAGACCGTCGAGCACCGTCAACGGACCGTAGCGCTTGATGATGTTATCGATGCGGATGATGGGTTCGGGCATTCACGTCTTTCCCTGGTGGGGACCGGTGATGCCTTAACGATGATCGCCCATCTAAATCATGTCAATTGGAATAATAATATCATGACAATTATTCCAATTCCGCCCGGAAAATAGGCTTTCGCCTCAAATCGCAAGCAGAAGCGCTTCGGGATTTCCCATCGCAAGCGAGGCGACGATGCCGAGGCCCTGTCGCAATTCCTGCTCGGTGGTGGAGCCCAGCGATATGCGCACGGCCGGGCGCCAGCCGAGGTCCGAGGTGCGGAAGGAAGATCCTGGCGCTATCGCCACGCCACGCAGGCGCGCCTGCGAGACGAAGCCCTCTTCGGTATGACCCTCCGGCAGCGGCAGCCAAATATGCAGGCTCTGCGGATGGGAATGATAGTCGAGATTGCCGAGCGCCTCGGCGGCAATGGCGTGGCGGGCAGCCAGTGCCCGCCGCTGCCAGTCGACCAGCTCGATTGCCGTTCCATCGCTCACCCAATGCGTCGCGATCTCGGCGATTGCCGGTGTCGCCATCCAGTTCGAGACGAGATGCCGGTTGGCAACGGCAGCCACATAGCGATCGGGTGCAGCGAGATAGCCGATGCGCAGGCCCGGAACGGTGATCTTGGTGAAACTCGTGATGTAGAGCGTCCGCTCCGGCGCAAAGGCCGCGACCGGCTTTAGTCCCGCATCGACGAGCGGACCGAGAATGTCGTTCTCGATGATCGCGATGTCATGACGACGGGCGACTTCGGCAAGGGCGGCGCGCCGCGCCTCGCTCATCAGCGTTGCCTTCGGGTTGATGACCGACGGCTGCAGGAAAATCGCCCGGATGACGCCTTTTCGGCAGGCTTCGTCCAGGGCCCCAGGGATCATGCCGTCATGGTCGATCGGCAGGCCTTCGAGGTGGATGCCGAGATAGGTCGACAGCGGCACCAGCGTATGATGGCTCACCGCCTCGGTCGCAATTGTCGATCCGGGAGGCGCGACGCTCATCAGCGCCACCGTCATGGCCGATGTCGCGCCGTTGGTCAGGCTGACATTGAGCGGCGATATCTCCAGGCCACAGCGGGCAAGCCATTCTGCCGCCACGTTGCGATGACGCGGGAACACCATGTTGGGGCGGAAGGAGAGCGCCGAACTCGAGGGCAGGTTCTCGGCAAGCCAGGCAAACGCTCCCCGCATTTTCTGCAGATGGAGCTGTTCGCAGACCGGTTTGAGGATCGAAAGGTCGATCAGTTCGCCCAGGCGCTCCGGCAGATAGGGGGGCTCAGGCTCCTTTGCCTGGGTCTGCACGAAGCTGCCGCGCCCGATTTCGCCGGACACAAGCCCTCGGCGGATCAGTTCGTCATAGGCCCGGCTCACCGTTTGAACCGACAACGACAGCTCGTCGGCAAGGTTGCGATGGGTCGGAAGGCGCTGCCCGTTGGATAGTTTGCCCTCCTGAATCGCGCGCGCGAACTGTTCGGCCAACGAGAGGTAGGCCGGACGGCGGAGTTGGGCAGGGTCGGGGCGCCAAGTTGTCATGATTTTACACTGCTGAAAATCAGGTCAATTGACAACGGCAAAATCAACACCCAATCTCTTTTCCCAGATTTGACATGAAACAGCACGCGCGAAAGCCATGAAATGAAACTCGACGCCATCGACCTGCGCATTCTTGAGGCTGTCCAGGAGGACGGTCGCATTACCAAGCTGGCGCTCGCCGAAAAGGCCGGGCTGTCGCCGACGCCGTGCTGGATGCGACTTCGCAAACTGGAGAAGGCCGGCATCATCACCGGCTACCATGCCCGGGTGGCTGTGCGCCGCGTGGCGCCGGTGGCGAGCGTGATGATGGAAGTGACGCTCGGCAATCACCGGCAGGCTGATTTCGAGCGCTTCGAGCGCGCCGTCGCAACCATACCCGAGATCACCGCCTGCTGGTCGGTCGGCGGCGGCGTCGATTATATTCTGAAGATCATCGCGGCAGATATCGACGCCTACCAGCGGCTGGTCGACAGCCTGCTCGATCGCGAACTGGGGATCGACCGTTACTTCACCTACATCGTGACGAAGACCGTCAAGGAAGAAACCGTTCTCCCTCTGGCCGCATTGATGCCGGCAGCACCCTAGACAATCTCTCTTTCCTCCGGCACGATTTCAGACAAAGTCTCTCGTCGCTGCTCGCTGAACAGACAATCTCTCGCCCGTCCGCTGCCACTATCTCCTCAGCCCATGCCGAGGAGATGCCGATGGCCGCCGTTTTCGCCCGCACACCGTTTCACGACACGCTGAACCAGTTGGGAGATCGTCACCTGCTGCGCGAGCTTGCCTATGTCAACGGTCGCTGGACCTCTTCTCGCCAGGGCAAGAGCTTTGCGGTGACCGACCCGGCCACGGGCGGGACCCTTGCCTGGGTGGCGTCGCTCGATGGCGATGAAACGACTGCGGCGATCGACGCGGCAGACAGGGCTTTCGCCGGGTGGCGGGATATGCTTCCGCAGGAGCGCGCCGGCATACTGCGCAAATGGTGCGAACTGATGCTGGCTGCCAAGGACGATCTCGCTTTAATCATGACGCTGGAGCAGGGCAAGCCGATTGCCGAAGCACGCGGAGAGATCGACTATGCCGCGTCCTTCCTTGAGTGGTATGGCGAAGAAGGCAAACGCCTGAATGCCGAAAGCGTCACAAGTCACCTTGCCGGCGCCGAGATGATCGTGCGTCGGGAGGCGCTCGGCGCCGTCGGTATTGTCACGCCTTGGAACTTCCCGTCCGCCATGGTCACCCGAAAGGCTGCCGCAGCACTTGCGGCGGGGTGCACGGTGGTCGCCCACCCGTCCTGCGAAACGCCGCTTTCGGCGCTGGCGCTCGCCGAACTCGCCGAACGGGCCGGAATTCCAGCAGGCGTCTTTAACGTCGTCACCGGCGATGCTGCGGAGATCGTCGGGCAGATGTGCGCGGACAAACGCCTGCGCGCCATGAGCTTTACCGGATCGACCGAGATCGGCCGACTGATCGCCGGCCAATGCGCGCCGACGATGAAGCGCCTCGTCATGGAGCTTGGCGGACATGCCCCGCTCATCGTCTTTGCCGACGCGGATATCGAAAAAGCGGCCGACATCGCTATCAACGCCAAGTTCGCGACGTCCGGCCAGGACTGTCTGGCTGCCAATCGGATCTACGTCGAACGCCCGATCCTTAGGGCTTTCAATGCCGCGCTTGCGGCACGTATCGCCAAGCTGAACGTCGGGGGCGGTCTGGATGCCGGTGTCGACATCGGTCCGCTGATGCATGAGCGCGCTGTCGCTAAGGTCGAGGAACAGGTCGCCGACGCGCTGAAACGCGGAGCGACCCTTATATCCGGCGGCAGGCGGCACCACGTGGGCGCGCTATTTTACGAGCCGACGCTGCTGACCGATGTTCCCGATGACGCGCTGATCATGCGGGAAGAGACATTTGGCCCTGTGGCGGCCGTCACCTCCTTCGACAGCGAGGCGGAGGTGATCGCCCGTGCCAACGACACGGACTATGGCCTGGTCGCCTATGTCGTCACCGAGAACGGAGCACGACAGATGCGGCTCGGCCGGGCACTCGACTACGGCATGGTGGCGATCAACCGGGTGAAGATTACCGGCGGGCCCGTTCCCTTCGGCGGCTGGAAACAGTCGGGTCTCGGCCGCGAAGGATCGAGATACGGGCTCGAGGCCTTCACCGAGCTCAAATATCTCTGCATCGACACCGCGGCCTGAAGTCGCTCCATCAACCAATCGAAGACCGACAGCATAAGGACAAAAGACCATGCTCGACCGCAACAACGAACTGACCGCCTGGGACCGCGACCACTTCTTCCATCCGTCGACCCACATGGGCATGCATGCGCGCGGCGAGACCCCGACCCGGGTGATTGCCGGCGGCGAGGGCGTCTACATCACCGACGTCAACGGGCGGACCAGTCTCGATGCCTTTGCCGGGCTCTACTGCGTCAATGTCGGCTATGGCCGTCAGAAGATCGCTGACGCGATTGCCGAGCAGGCAAAGAACCTGGCCTACTATCACGCCTATGTCGGGCATGGCACCGAAGCCTCGATCACGCTGTCCAAGATGATCATCGACCGGGCACCGGAGAGCATGTCCCGCGTCTATTTCGGGCTTTCCGGTTCGGACGCCAACGAGACCAACATCAAGCTGATCTGGTACTACAACAACATTCTCGGACGGCCGGAAAAGAAGAAGATCATTTCACGCTGGCGTGGCTATCACGGATCCGGCGTGATGACTGGATCGCTGACCGGTCTTGCGCTCTTTCACAACGCCTTCGACCTCCCACGCGCACCGATCCTGCACACGGAGGCACCCTATTATTTCCGCCGGCCAGACCGTTCGATGGACGAGGAGCAGTTCTCGCAATATTGCGCCGACAAGCTTGAGGAAATGATCGTCAATGAAGGCCCGGACACCATTGCCGCCTTCATCGGTGAACCGATCCTCGGCACCGGCGGTATCGTTCCGCCGCCGAAGGGCTATTGGCAGAAGATCCAGGCGGTGCTTGCCAAATACGACATCCTGCTAATCGCCGATGAGGTCGTAACCGGCTTCGGCCGTCTCGGCACGATGTTTGGCTCGGATCACTACGGCATGAAGCCGGATCTCATCACCATCGCCAAGGGGCTGACCTCCGCCTATGCACCGCTCTCGGGAACGATCGTCTCCGACAAGGTGTGGCAGGTTCTGGTTCAGGGATCCGACGAACTCGGGGCCATCGGCCATGGCTGGACCTATTCCTCCCATCCGATCTGTGCTGCGGCCGGGGTCGCCAATCTCGAGCTGATCGACGAACTCGGCCTCATCGAAAATGCCGGTACGACCGGCGCCTATTTCCGCGAAAGACTTGCCGAAGCGGTTGGCGGCCACAGGCATGTGGGTGAGGTTCGTGGCGATGGGCTGATGGCAGCCGTCGAGTTCGTCGAAGACAAGGACGACCGTAGGTTCTTCGATGTGAGCCAGAAGATCGGCCCGCAGGTTTCTGCCGCTCTTGCCGAGCGTGGCGTCATCGGCCGCGCCATGCCGCAAGGCGATATCCTCGGTTTTGCCCCGCCGCTATGCCTGACACGGGATGAAGCCGATATCGTCGTGAAAGCCGCGACGGCGGCAATCGACCAGGTTCTCGGGCGCTGAGAGAGGCCGTTATGACCTTGATACCGACAACGATGAGCGCGGTGCAACTCGTCGGTCATGGCGGGCTCGACAAGCTCGTCTACAACGGCGCTGTCCCCGTGCCGGAGCCGGCCTCCGACGAGGTTCTGATAAGGGTGACGGCCTGCGGAATGAACAACACCGATGTCTGGGTGCGCCAGGGCGCCTATGGCACGGAGGACGACGCAGCGGCGGTTTCGACCTGGCGTCGCCAGGGCAACACCCTCACTTTCCCACGCATCCAGGGCACCGATGCCGTTGGTCGCATCGTCGCCACCGGATCGCGCGTCGATCCAGCGCGTATCGGTGAACGAGTGATGGTGGATTTTTCGATCTACAACCGCGATGACGACAGCCTTGCCGACATCGATTACATGGGCCATGGCCGCGACGGCGGCTATGCTCAATATATGGCGCTGCCAGCGGAAAATGCCCATGTCGTCGATACCGATCTGACGGATGTCGAGCTGGCGACGTTCTGTTGTGCCTACCTGACGGCGGAACGCATGTTGGAACGGGCACGGCTGGTCGCCGGCGAGACCGTGCTGGTGACTGGTGCCTCGGGCGGCGTCGGTTCCGCCATTATCCAGCTGGCGCGGGTTCGTGGCGCGGTGCCAATAGCCATTACCAGCGCGGGTAAAGAGCAGGCCCTTCTCGATATCGGCGCCAGTGCCGTGGTCACGCGCGACAAAGGCGATCTCGTGGACGCAGTCACCAAAGCATCACAGGGCAAACCGATCGATGTCGTTGCCGATCTCGTTGCCGGCCCGATGTTCAACGATCTTCTGAAGGTGCTGAAACCGGAGGGTCGCTACACCACCGCCGGCGCGATCGGCGGCGCCGTCGTTCAGCTCGATTTGCGCACGATGTATCTGAAGCAGCTTGAACTGCACGGTTCAAGCCAGGGCACCCGGGCCGATTTCAGGCGCTTGGTTCGCTATATCGAAGAAAACAGAATCCGGCCGCTGGTCGCAGGCGTCTATCCGCTGCGTGAGTTTCATCGCGCCCAGACGGACTTCATGGCCAAGTCTTTTGTCGGCAATCTGGTTGTCGTTCCGGACTGAGGGCCGAATTCCTTCATGCTTGACAAATTCGAGAACGAGCTATGCGGCCGGCGCCGTATGCGTCTCGAGCAGCAAGGCCGGCGAAACCATCGGACTTCCCAATGTCGGAGTTGAGCCAATGTTCCATTGGTACCGCGACCGACTGTTAGAAATCTGTCCCACGATCGCGCCGGCGGAGCCTAGGGGATGCGGGCGATGACCTTGATCTCGAAGTCGAAGCCGGCGAGCCAATTGACACCGACTGCGGTCCAGTTCGGGTAAGGCGGCTTGCTAAAAATCTGTTGTTTGACGGTCATGATCGTTGCGAACTGGTTCTCGGGATCCGTGTGGAACGTCGTCACATCGACAAGATCGTCGAATGTGCACCCGGCCGCATTCAGCGTCGCCTTGAGGTTTTCGAAGGCCAGTTGGACCTGGCGTTCAAAGTCGGGTTCCGGCGTTCCGTCGATACGGCTACCAACCTGGCCGGAGACGAACAATAGGTCACCGGATCGAATGGCGGCCGAATAACCGTGTTCCTCATAAAGAGCGTGCCGGTTTGCGGGAAAGATTGCTTCGCGCTCTGTCATCTTTGATCTCGCCTTGTTGTCATTTGACCGCATCCAATGAGCGGAGGCGACGCTTCAAGCGCTTTCCATGCTCACTCGTTTCATGTACGGTGCGTATGTGAAATAGCCGAAATGCGCCTCGTATGTCAAGTCCATATACGAGGCGTATATGAATTTGAGGGCAAGATGGCGAAACGGCGTGTCGAGACGATGGAGGAAAACCGCGTCAAGCTGATCGCGGCGGCGCGAAAAGCCTTTGCCGAAAAGGGATATTCCGCTGCTTCAATGGACGAATTGACAGCCGAAGTCGGGCTCACGCGAGGGGCGCTTTACCACAATTTTGGCGACAAGCGCGGCCTCTTGGCCGCGGTCGTCAACCAGATCGACTCCGACATGGCTTTGCGCGCGCAGGAGATCGGCGCCCGTGCGACAGACCCTTGGCAAGGCTTGCTGGCCGAGGGTGCCGCCTATATCGAGATGGCACTTGTCCCAGAAGTGCAACGCATTGTTCTGCTCGACGGACCTGCTGTCTTGGGCGATCCATCGCAATGGCCGAGCCAGAGCAGCTGTCTTCAGGCGACAAAGCGCACAGTTGAGCGGCTGACCGCGCAGGGGATACTCAAGCCGGTGGACGCGGAAGCCGCCGCCCGGCTTCTCAGTGGCGCTGCGCTCAATGCCGCCCTCTGGATTGCCGCCAGCGACGATCCGCAGGGCGTATTGCCGAAGGCTGTAGCCGCTTTCCACGCACTGGCCACGGGCTTTCTCATGAAGCCCGCGTAGGGTCCCGGGCCAATTCAATGGCGCGAAATTACAGCGCCGCGCGTCCTATTAGACGCGCAAAGGTCGCTGTAGCCCTATGAATTGCTGCACGTTTTTATCCTTAAATCGAATAGGATTTAAGGAAACATGCAGTATTGATTTTGGCGCCACGAAACTTCGCGTGGCACCGCACCACATCGCTCCCTTGCGTCATCACCAACCGGCAACGCTGCCGGCCTCATGTGGTCCCGCTTGGTTTGTCATACAGTTATCCTTTGGACCCTGAGCCCAAAGCCGCCTGCAGGTGCGGGGGTCTTCAGGATTGGGATAAGGATCGCTGTCGCGAGGGTGGCCACAAGGCAGTCTGTGACCGGAAAGGCAAACCAGATCGCCGTGCTGTCGCCGAAGACCCCAAAGCAGACAATCAGCAGCGGGCTAAGCGCAAACGGCTTGACGAGCGTCAGCACCGCCGCTCTCCCAGGCTGGCCCGCGGCCTGGAAATAAAGCGCGAACACCAGAATGGGCCCGGTAAAGAGATAAAGAGAAACCATCGGCCGCAGGATTGCGCCGACTTCTGCGACGACAGACGCATCCTGCGCAAAGCCCGCGCCGATCCTGCTGCTTGCGCTCAGCAAGATGAGTTCGACCGCGACGCAATAGAAAAACGCAACGCTTACTGCGAGGCGCAACATTCTGTCCGAACGCTGATAAAAACCGGCTCCGACATTGTTGCCGACGATGCTTTGCGTGGAGAGCGCGATCGCCATGAGTGGCAGGAAGGTAAAGCTGAAAATGCGCATGACGATGCCATAAGCAGCAGCAGTGTCGGCGTAGCTGGCGCCGGCGGTCAGCCGCAATGTCGCGATCACCGCGGCCGCAACCAGTGCGATGCCGATGAAGCTCAGGCTCAGCGGCATGCCGAGGAGCACAATGGGCCGCCAGCCACCGGCCCAACTATGCGCCCCAAGCGAAGCGAGCGGTATCATCCAAACGCCGTGTAGCCGCATCCCGACCAGGAGTGCCAAGCCAAGGGCCTGGGCCAGCGCCGTGCCCAACGCCGATCCGGCAATGCCAAGATCGAGCTCGACGATCAACACGTAGTTGAACGCGATATTGGCGAAGGTTACCCCGACCGACATCAATGCCATCAGGCCCACGCGGCCTTCGTTGCGGCAAGCATCCGCGTGCAGCCCCAGCAGAAACTGCACAGGCGTCGCGCAGATCATGATCAGGAGGTAGCGATACGACATTTCGGCGATGTTGCCTTCGGTGCCTGCTATGTGGCCGGTGGCGGTGCGCCCGCCCACAAGGAAGGCAAAGATCAGCACCAGCGCCATCGCGAGCGCGAGACCGTGGGCCCGTGCAAATACTGCCGCCGCCATGTCTCGCGCACCTGCGCCTAGATGCCGGGCAAGCAGGCTGGACATGCCGCCGCTGACAAGCGTCGACAATGCGATGGTGACCATCGCCGCTGGAAAGACGATGCTGACCGCAGCCAGGGCATCGGCACCAATGAAATGCCCGAGGATGGCGGCATCAACCACGGTCAATAGTCCGCTCATCATCATGACAAGCATCATCGGCAAAGCATTGGTAATAAAGAGCCGCCCGATCGGAGCGGTCAGGAACGGATTTTGCTGTGCGTGTCCGGACGACATCGCTCACTCCTCAAATGAGGCATTTCGCATTTGACAGGGAGCCTGCTTTGCCTACCGACGAAATGCTTCGAGGGTGAGAAGATGAGTATCGTCGGGCTTCACCGTGACTTGCGTCCGCAGGCGGCAGGTGCCCGATACCTTAGCCGAGCTTTATCCGCCTGCCGGTCCCGATGTCAAATTCTTAGATCTATCAAGGCGGCCGGTCCGGCGCTTCTCAGCCACGCTGCTTTGAACTTGTTCGCTGTGTTGACGCATCAGACCCGCTCCCCATTGCGCTGATTGTGACGTGGTGCTGCACTATTGATTGGGACAAATGTGCGAAGCTTTGAGACTTTGAGAGTTCGCCGTTGCACTCTGATACTGTAAGTTGACTTCGGCATGATTTTCCGCCTACTTCAACTTAGGATCGTGTGGAAATCTGATAGAGGTCGAGCGATTGGATTCAGGCGGCGAACCACAGTCGACGATCTTCCGCCTGCGGACATTTGGCGGTCTGGAGTTGCTCGATGAGCATGGGCACGCCATCCCGTTCCCCGCAAAGGCGCTTGTGATCCTCGCCTACCTTTTTTCCACAGGCCGTCGGACCGCCACGAGAATGGAGGTTGCGGAGCTGCTTTGGGGCAGGGGAACGCCATCGGTCGCTTTCACCAATCTTCGCAGGTTGATCTCGCGGATCAGAGGTCGTCAATCCGAGCTCAATGTGCATTTTCTTGTTTTTTCGAACCATGGGATCGAGCTCAAGTCATCCTCGATCACCTGCGATGTTTCGTTGTTTGGGATGGCCGAGCCTGAAGGCTCGTTCGATGAACTCAAGGTGCTTGTTGATCGGCTTCGATCGGCTTTTCTGGATAAAATCGACCTTCAAAATTCTTTGTTTGACCACTGGCTAGCGCAGCAGCGAGAGCGTCAGCTGATAGCTCTCGATCATGCCATGCGGCTGATGGCATCTCTGGCCAACACAGCTGACCAGCGTGCCGTCGTCCAACAGGCCGCGCTTCTCGTCTTTCTCACGGGCTCAAACGACCAGATCGCACCCAAATTTCTGCTGCAGGCCTACGAAGTGCAGGGAGAGGTTGAGCTTCTCAAGCGCACGTTTGAACGGCGAAACGAGATGCTCGCATCCTGGATGAAGGAGAAACAATCGTTCCCGCCAGCCAAGATCGCGGCGCGGGCGGCAAATGTCGAGATCATCAATCCCGCTGAACTGACGGAACATTCAAGGCCTAGCCTGCCGCGCCTGGCGTTGCTCCCGCCCAGCAACTACAGCCGCGAACCCGCCGCAGCGATGATTGTGGCCTCGCTTCTGGAGGACATCACCATTGGCTTCTGTGTGCTGAATAGCGTTCAGGTGCTGGCACCTTACTCCGCCCTGCAGATAAGCCGCAAAACTGAAGACCAGCTCGCGATGCTTGAGCATCATGGCCTGACCTATGTGCTCGAGACACGGTTGAGCGGTGTGGACGAGGCGCTTTCCTTGTTCACACAGCTCGTGTTTCTTCCCACGAGCGAGATTGTCTGGGCGGAGCGCCTCAGCCTTGATGGCGCGCGTTTCGCGCAAAACAGGCGTGACATATCCGGGCGCCTGGCACTTTCGGTCGCGAGCGAAATCGAGCGCCACAGGATCACGCGCTCCAATTTCGATCGGAACCCGGCCGCGTATCACCGCTATCTGCTTGGACGGCGGTTTTTCGACCGCTTGACGCTGCCAAACCTGCGTCGTGCCCGAAAGGAGATGAAAGCGGTTTTGCAGGAAAGCGCCAACTTCGCGCCGGCGCTCAGCTCGCTTGCACGAACCTATTCGGAGGAGTGGCTTCTGACGGCGCGAGGCGAGGCGGTTTTGCTGAAGTCGGCTGAGGCCTATGCCTTGCAGGCCATTGAGACAAGCAGCGACATGGCGGATGGCTACCGCGAGCTTGGGGTGGCAAAGCTGCTGCAGGGTGCTCTCGACGAAAGTGTCGAGACTTTGCAACTGGCCGAGACGCTAAGCCCACATTACGCGGATATCATTGCCGACCACGCCGACGCCTTGGCCCACTGTTCGCGTCTGGATACCGCGTGTCGGACCATCGAGCGCGCCATCGAACTCAATCCCATAAGCCCAGATTCCTACCTGTGGACGGCGGCGGGCGCCTGCTACGGTCTCGGCCGTTTCGAGGCGGCGATTGGCTACATCGATAGAATGGCAGATGGCAGCCTCGCCGACCGGTTGGCGGCCGCGAGCTGGGCCATGCTCGGCCACCGCGACAAAGCACATGTATTCGTTACCAGAGTCCGAGAAACCCATCCCGACTTTGATGTCGAAAACTGGTTGTCGATCGTGCCGATTAAGGAAAAATGGCACAAAGACATCTATCGTGAAGGTCTCAAGAAGGCAGGCTTCTAGAAATTCAACCGAGCGGGGGGGAATGTGCATGGCAAAACTTGCGATCTTAGGTTTCGCCGGCGAAGAGGGACTTTATATTATTGACCTGGAGGCAGGGACCGTCGAGCCGATGACGGTGCCGGTCAAAGGCGCCCTTCAGACCGTCGTTGATCTCCAAAGGGCTGGAGGCACGGTGATCAAGGGCGTCAGCGTCGCGGTTTCCGTGACGTCGGCCGAGGACATCTCGAACGGCCGGTTCGACGGGTAAGGCGGTCCGGCCGGACGTCTTCACTGCGTTTGACGATGGTGCGCAGCGGCGGTGGCGCTTAAACGCGTGCGGCTGAGAACCCCCATGGCATCGGGTTCTGCTTTTGCCTGGACGCAGAGCCCAAGCGAGTTCAGTGGCCCCGCCAGCAGGCGGGGCCAAAAGCTGCGACGTTACTTGTTGAGTGCGTCCTTCAGAGCCTTTGCCGGTACGAAGGACACCTTCCTTGCTGCCGCGACCTTGATCGTCGCTCCGGTTGCCGGATTGCGGGCTTCACGCTCAGGCGTGGCCTTGACCTTGAACTTGCCGAAGCCGGGCAGGGAGGTTTCGTTGCCGGAGACCGAAGCGGCGGAGATGGCTGCAAGCACGGATTCAACGACGGCTTTGCTTTGAGCCTTCGTCAGGCCATGCTCGCCGGCGATCTTTTCTGCGATTTCAGTTGTGGTGGTCAAAGGTTGTTCCTCCTCGTTTTTGACGAAAGGATACTTTGCCCGAATGGCGCCAATGTCATCGGTCTTGCGCAACAACTCCCGCCTCCTCAGGTGATTTTCCACAGATTGCCTTGGCAACATAGCCTTTCGCCCTCTTTCTGCGGGCGATTTGGAGAAGGATCGCAATGGCATCGGCCTCGGATGCGAAGTGATGGCTCATCTCCTGGCCGAGCGTACCGATGCGTCCCCAGGCGCGGATAAGGGAGATTTCGCCAAAGAGCGTCGGCTGGATCGAAAGCGCATAGTAGCGCGCCATGTTTCGGCTGGGATCTATCCGTTGAAAGTAGAGGTTGGAGCACTGCTGGGTCATGAACGCAGCATCGCGCGTCGGAGAATCCGCGTCCAATGAGAGTTTTGAATCGGTTGGGGCGAACCGATTCACGTCGTTGATGTGAAAGTTGGCGTCGCCCAGTCAAACCTCAACAGTTCCGCAAAATGTCGTCCTGAAAAGCGTGGAGGCCGCGCCTGCGGCAGCAGGGCGCGGCCTCTTTGATAGTTGCTACACTAACCGCCCGGAACGCCGGAGCTTGTGCACCCTAGATGGATTTCATGCCACTGGAAAAACGGCGGTGGAGCAGGCGAAGCAACCCTCAAGTGATGCACTGGTTATCCACGAATGCCGGCAGGCTTAGGAGCTTGTAATTTCGTGCGAAATTCACGGGCTGTGGAGAACCGCCCCGATCGTGAAATCAGGTTGCTGGCCGGCAACTCACGAGGATATCTCGTCCTCCGCAATCGGGAATGAACATTCGATGGCCGCGCCAATGAAGGCCTTGCGCGACAGCCCAAGGCTCTCCCCGCGCTCCAGCGCGGCGTGGCAGCGATTTCTGGCCCGTTCGTAGAACCATCCGCCTTGCGGCCATTCACTTAGATACTGCAGCGCATCCTCTGGCCCGTTGATACACCGCTCACCTTCTGGACCGACCCTGACGGGGTGATCCCAATTGATACCTTGCATCTGCGTTGCCTCCGTTTCGCCGCAGAACGCTTATCCTGCAAGTTTGTTCCTTCCTCCGGCCAGGCTTTCGCGCCCCTGGCAATCGGGCATGCCTTCCATTGTCAGGTGGTCGCCCAGTCCTCAAGACGCAAGCCAGGCACTCTTTCGAATTCCCGTCCATTGTTGGTGACCAGGATCAGTCCCTGTGAGCGGGCATGGCCAGCAATCAATTGATCGTAAGGTCCGATTGGCTTGCCGGCCCTGGCCAGCTCGGCCCGGAGTTGGCCAGTGTGTGCTGCCGCCAAGCGATCAAAGTGCAGTACGTCGAGCCTTGCCGCAAATCCTTCAACGACGTTGAGATTTCGCTCCGGCATTGCCGATTTTTCAGCGCCGAAAATCAGTTCCATAAGAGTGATCGAACTGATGCAGAGCTGCCCCTGGTGGCGGTTGAAAGCCTCGCGAACAGGCTCTGGACGATTCTTGATCGTGAAGATGCAGATGTTGGTATCGAGCATGTATTTGAGCATCAGAACGTCTCGCGCTCTTGCTGCTCGGGCTGATCACGATCCGCCATGAAGTCGGCGCTCGCCCGTTCGCCGTTGAACCAACTGTCCCAAGCTTCCCCGGCCGGGGTTATTATTCGAGTCCTTCCGACCGCCACGACATCGACTCTCTTGACATCGTCGGGTAGCGCCACGGCCTTCGGTAGACGGATCGCCTGGCTGCGATTGCTTTGAAATACGGAGCCCTGGTCCATCGATCACCTCTTGGGATATGGCTTAAGTATATCCCCATATAGGTCGTTGGCCGTGGATATGTCAATGGGATATACCAGGCGGCGATCATGCTGACTCCCTATTGGTGGAACCCGGCTTCTCATCGTCGGCGCGGCATGAGGCAAGTGCCCGGATCAACCCCGTCGTCTCTCCGCCATCAGGAGCAGGGCCAGGACACAGCACAGCAGGCCAAGGGACAATGGCAATCCCTGATGTCCGATCAGTTGCATCGCCAGTCCTGTGACGGGCGAGCCCACGATGCCGCCTGTACCCCATAGGATCGCGAAGGCAGCGTTGCCGGCGATCAAGGCTTGACCGGCGAAACGCTCGCCGAGTTGGATCAGCGACATGGTGTAGATCCCGAACGAGACCCCGCCGCAGACGAAAACGAGCGGCCAGATGAGCCACGAGTTGAAGAACCACGGCAGCAGCAGGCAGCCAGCCAGCGAAGCCAGAGCACAGACCAGCATCGTCCGTCTCGAGCCAAACTGCTCTGCGACGCGCCCGAGCAAAATCTGCGACACGGCATTGCCTACGATGAAGCAGGTGATGAGCGAAGCAATGCGCTCTTCCGCGCTGCAGAGCGCTGCTCCGTAGACAGCAAACAAGGAAAGCAGGGTCTGCTCGAAAGCAGCGGCAGTGAAAACCGCGAACAATAGGAGCGGTGCCAGTGCGAAGAAGCCGCCGACCGATGTTGCCTCACCCTCATGCGGCATGTCGGGCAGGCGCGGCACGACCGCTAGCACGATTAGGCCGCAGAGAAGGAAGGCGACGATGCCGATCATGAAGGGCGGCCAGCCCTGCGTGCCAACCAGCCCGAGCGACAGGGGGCCGATGGCGAAGCCAGCCGACACGATCGATGAATAGAGGCCCATGATGCGGCCCCGGCGTGGCGCGGGCGTGATCGCGAGCAGCCAGGTTTCGCTGATCACGTAAAGCGGATTGGCGAAAAAGCCGAGCAGGAAGCGCAGTGGCATCCAGGCCCATACTTCCTGTGTCCAGCCAATCGCGATCAGGGTGAGCGCGGCCAGCATCGAACACAGGATCGCAAGCCGTGGCGCGCCCACCCGCCGGGTCAACGCGGGAATGAAAGGCGCGGATACAATGAAACCGAGCGGCGTCATCGCCGCCGACAGGCCGATCACGCCTGATGTCATTCCCTGCCGCTCCAGAATGAAGCTGAGCAGCGGATAGGTTAGCCCCTGTGCCACGGCGAACACCGTGACGGTCGCGATGATGCCTGCCATCGCGGCCCATGGGATCCGATCCTCGCGCGATATTGTCGTGCTTTCGGCAGTCATGAAGCATTCGCCTTATAAGGGGTTTGATACTTGCCAGAAGGACTTGGCGATCTCTGCCTCGAACTGCTGTCTCGTCAGACCGATGTCATCGATCAAATGAGGATCTTCCTTCAACTTTTGCTCAAGTTCCCAGCGAAAGCGTATCCGCTCACCCCAGGTAGCGATGATGCTTCGCAAGGTCGCCAGGCTGTAGTGTCGGCGCGACACCTCCGCCGGTTCCACGGGCATTGCCGGCCACGCTGCCTGAAGCAGGGTCGACGCAGAGGTGGGAATATCGTTCATGGCAACCTCCATATGGTTTGAGCGGCCAGCGGCCCTCGACCTGAAAGAGGATGGAGTCTGCCGGATACAAACGGCGTCGTAATTAAGGCCTCCCAAATAGTTCTCAAAAACTTCCAAACGGACTATAGATGCGCCGTATGCAGGGATCGCGCTTTGCTTTTGGTCCATTCGTGCTTGATCCGGATGCTGGAACGCTCCTTCGGAACGGTGATCCCGTTGCCGTTGGCCACCGCGGGCTAAAGCTGCTTGCAGCACTCGTCGGACGACCCGGCGAAATTCTTGGAAAAACCGAGTTGATGGATGCGGCGTGGCCGGGCACGGCTGTCGAGGAAGGCAATCTCACCGTCCAGATCGCGCAGCTGCGCAAGCTGCTTGGTCCCGCCGCCGACGGCGGTGAATGGATCTCGACGGTTCCGCGCGTCGGCTACCGCTTCACCAGGGCCATCGAGCAGCTGAGCGGCGCGATGCGAAAACCTTTGCCGCTGCCCGGCAAACCATCGATAGCCGTGCTGCCCTTCGTGAATATCAGCAACGACCCCGAACAGGAATCCTTCGCGGATGGGTTGACCGAAGATCTGATCACTGACCTGTCCAGGATCTCCGGCCTTTTTGTCATCGCACGCAATTCGGCCTTTGCCTACAAGGGGAGGGCGATGGACGTGCGCGGGATCGCTGAGGATCTTGGCGTGCGTTACCTGCTGGAGGGCAGCGCTCGTCGCGCCGGCGAGCATGTGCGCATCAACGCCCAGCTGGTCGATGCGGTGAGTGGCGAACACCTATGGGCGGAACGCTTCGATCGCAGCCTGGAAGATATCTTTGCCGTTCAGGACGAGGTCACCGGCAAGATCGTGGAAGCCTTGCTCGGCCGGCTGCGCGCACCGCCGTCGCGCAACCGACCCAACAATATCGAGGCTTACGATCTCTGCGTGCGGGCGCGTAAGCTGATGGATGACACGCCGCAGTCGGCGCAGGAAGCGCATCTGATGCTCACGCGCGCAGTTTCGCTCGATCCTGATTATGCCGAGGCCTATCGCTGGCTTGCCATGAACCACTGGATGGGGTGGGTGCATTCGGGCGGACCCACCGAAGCTAGCCGTGGCATAGCGTTGGAAATGGCGCGCAAAGCCGTCGCGCTCGATCCCAACGATGCTGGCTGCCGCTGGGTGTTGGCTTACCTGCTTGCCTATGAGCGCAGCTTCGCCGAAGCCGATCGGGAATTTGCCACGGCGATCGAACTCGACCCGAACGAGGCCGACAGTTGGGCGGCACTCTCCGATGTCGCGGTCCTGGCCGGACGGGTGGAGGAGGGGCTTGAGCACATTCGCAAGGCGTTCCGGCTGAACCCGTTTCCGGCGAGTTGGTACTATCTGACGCTCGGCCAGGCCCAATACGCGGCTGGCGAGTACGAAGCCGCTGTCGAGACGCTGCGCAGGGACGAGACGTACCGTACAAGCTCGCGCCGTTTCCTGGCGGCAAGCCTTGCTCAGCTGGGCCGGCTCGACGAGGCACGCACAGAGGTCGAACTCTTCCTGGTTGGCAATCCGAGTTTCACAATCCACCACTGGGCGACGACCGAGCCATTCCGCGACGCTGCGACGCTTGCGCATTTCGTCGATGGCTACCGCAAGGCGGGGCTCCCGGAGTGACACGCGGGCGTGATCTCCCAAACCCGCCATTTACCCTTAGCGTGGAAAAAGCGGCGAGAGCCTTGCCGGTCTTTTTGCCGCTTGCTTTGGCCGTCAGACAGCCTCCATCCGCACGGTCGAAAACATCGGCGCGGTGCGGTTCTTGGCGATTACGCGCGGTCGCTGGTCAGACCGGGTGTGTGAGGGTGCCGGGTGCCGCGAGGCTGGCCCGACCCCTCGATCAAGCGGGAAGACTTGCCGGCGCTAGTATTCCCGGTCCCCCGCCGTCGCTATTTTGAACCCGCTGTGGCGAGCCGGCCCAGCCGCGCCAACGAGACTCTGGCAACATTGCTGCCGACGCCTGGTGCGCTCAATACCCTGGTTATCCGCGGGGTTCCGGCTCGAAGTCCTCCAAGGCGGCATGGATCGCTTCGCGCAGTTCCTCTCCGGTAATGGGCTTGTGCAGAATACGAGCACGACTGGCGCTAACTTCCTTGAGGCGCGATGGCGAGGTATCACCGGTAACGATGATGGCCGGAACGCGGCGGCCGATGTGGTCGCAAAGGGCCTGGATCGCGTCCAGACCTGTGGCGCCATGCTGCAGGCGGTAATCGGCAACGATAAGATCGACCGGCGCGCTGCCTGCCACCAGGGCTTCGGAATGGACTCTCAGCACCTCCTCAGCAGACCGGCCGGCATAGATCCGATGCCCCTCCAGGGTCAGAAGCCGAACCATGGCGTCGGCCACCTCCTTCTCGTCCTCCACCAGTATGATACCGGCCGTGATGCCGGCCGCGGGAGATGGCCGGCCGGATTGCAGGGGAGATCCTACCGAGCGAGCCCTCGGAACTGTAATCGAGAACATCGAGCCGCGCCCGGGCACGGAAACCAATCTTAAGGGATGTTGCAGCAGCTCGGCCGTGCGCCGAACGATGGCAAGACCCAAGCCCAGACCCTGTGTGCGGTCCCTTGCCGGATTCTGCAACTGCATGAATTCCTCGAAGACCATCGTTTGCTGATCGGCAGGAATGCCGGAGCCCGTATCCAGGACCTGGATTTCGACCGAATTGCCGCGCCTGCGGCAGCCAAGGAGGACGCCGCCCGCTTTGGTATAGCGGAACGCGTTCGACAACAGGTTGTTGAGGATCCGTCGGAGCATCATCGGGTCGCTGTCGATCAGCAAGTCGCTGTTGACGATCCGCCAGTCAAGGCCGCGCTGGTTTGCTTCTGCGGCGAACTCGTCGCGAAGATCGCGAAAGAGGTCGCGCAACGACACTGTCTCGTTTGCGATCGTCACGATGCCGGCGTCAAGTCGGGAGATATCGAGCAGCGCATTCAGCAGTCCGCCGAGATTGCTGACGGCGGATTTCGCCCTCGTTGCCAGATCGCGAGCATCGCCTGAGGCGACGTTTCCGCGCTGCCCCAATACTGCCAGTGTGGAAACAAGCAGGCTCAACGCATGGATCGGCTGGCGCAGGTCGTGGCTGGCGGCTGCCAGAAATCGAGTCTTGGCGCGGTCTGCTGCCTGTGCCCGATCACGTTCCTCTTGCAGGTGACCGACGAGGCTTTCGTTTTCCAGTCGCAGGCTGACGGTTTCACGCAACATCCGGTAGGTGATGCGACAGTAGTAGAAGTTGATTGCCACAAGGGAGGCGAGCAGGAACAGGAAAGCGCCGGAAATATCGCTGTCCGTCAGAATGCAGCGGACGGCGATCGGCAGGACCGTCACAAGAATTGAGCCGATGAGCGCGGGCGGAAAGGCTGAAAGAGACGGCACCGTGCCGCAGACGAGGCCGGTCAGAACGATAACCGTGAACGAAAGGACGATGGGCGCATCCGGAAGGAAGCCGACCCAGCCGAGCGTGCCCCACAGCAGACCGGACGCCCAGGTAAATGCTGCAGCGAGCCAGGCCCATCGCATGATGGACCGGGAATCCCTTGGGCGGCTGAAAAAACGGCGGGAGGCGAGCACACGCAAGATAATGAGCAGATAGAGAGCGCCAACCCATCCGGCGAGCCAACTCCCCGATACGGCATTGCGAAGGACGTACACGGCAGCGCCAGAAATGACGATGTTGGAGATCACCACGCCATAGGAGTTGCGATACAGAAGCTCGATGAGGGCCTGGCGGATCTTGTCTTTGTGCATTCGTCCTCTCCAGATGCCGGAGGGACATCATCCAGCGGCCCGTCCTAGGACGATTGATTTATCGGAAAACTGTTTCCCATACGTTGGCGGCCAACGAATTTGCGCCGAAGCTTTCATTGAGGGTGGCCAGATGAACCACCCGCTCACGTCCCAAGAGGCGGGACTGTCGCATCTCTAACTGGCCTATATGTCGCTTCTCCGCCCGTTATGCGGTGGTCGGCATTCTGGGTGCTCGGGCTTGCCTGCCTGCTCACGCAAGGTCGCGTCGATCTATCCGGCCTGAAGCTGGAATTCGCCGCTCCCGTCTTCACCTTGCCGGAGTTCTCGCTGAATGCGCTGATCTCGGTCGCGCTGCCGCTGTTCCTGATTACGCTGACCGGCCAACATATGCCTGGAATGCTGGTCTCGCGGAACGATGGGTTCAAGACGAGCGCCAATCCCATTGTGGCCGTGACGGGCTTCGGCTCGCTCATCTTGGCTCCGTTCGGCTCCAATGCCTTCAATATCGCGGCGATCGCCCTCGGCAAGGAAGCTCATGAAGACCGTCGAAGCGCTGGATCGCGGGCATTGCGGCTATCTCGATTCCCGCGCCAACGAAGACGTTGTTGCGGCCTTCGTCCAACGGGCAAGGCAGATCAATCCGGTGCATTTGCAGTGAACTTGAACCGCTGGCCAAGCCAGCCGGTGGGCGGCGCGCATGCCGGCATGATAGCCGACGAGGCTGAAACTCGTCTCACCGGCAATGAACGTGTCGAGCCCGACAATCGTACAGTTGTTATGTTCCGCCGGGTTTATCTTCCTTCTCGATTTGCCTTAGCGCCCCTTCAATCGTGGCTTTGTACCGCACGCGAGGGGGACGCACATTGTGCGCAAACAGCATGCGGCGAGCCTGCGGAGAGGCGCCCGTGATGAAGAAGCGCACTCTGGCACGCCCAGCTTTGTGCACCGCGCCTTCAATGACACTGGCAGCAGTAGAATCGAGAAAGGAAACTGCCGAGCAATCGAGGATGAAGTTTCGCCGCTGGTCGGCGATGCGGTCGAGGATTGCGCCGACCGTCGTGGCAGCGGCGAAGAAGAATGCGCCGGAAATGCGGTAAATAACCGTGTCCGGATCGCTGGCGACTTCCGCGTGATAAGCCTCGCGCCCGCCATTTGCCTCGTCGGCGGTGTCGTCTAGCAGTGGAAGAGTGTGAGCTTCGACGGCGATCGTCTTCGACATACGGTCGATGAAGAGTACTGCTCCGAGCGCGAAACCCACGACGATGCCCTCTGTCAGGTCGCGGAAGACCACAAGCAGGAAAGTGACGAGCAGCACCAGTGCATCACCCCGCGAGGAGCGGATCAGCGCGACCACTGATTGCGTCTCGATCATGTTCCAGGCGACGACGGTGAGCAAACCGGCAAGTGCAGAGAGCGGGACGTAGCTCGCGAGCGGCGCGGCAATTAGCATAAAGCCGAGGAGGAACGAGGCATGTAGCATCCCAGAGATGGGGCCATGTGCGCCGGCTCGGACATTGGTCGCTGTGCGCGCGATTGTGCCGGTCGCACAGATGCCGCCAAACAGCGCTGAGGCTATATTGGCCAAACCCTGCGCTACAAGTTCGCAATTGGAACGGTGACGTCGTCCTGTCATGCCATCGGCAACGACGGCCGAAAGCAGCGACTCGATTGAACCGAGCAAGGCGAAGGCAACAGCATTCGGCAAAACGGCAAGTAAAAGTTCGTTGCTCATCGCGGGAATTGACGGCAGCGGTAGGCCGCGCGGAATGCCACCGAAGCGAGTTCCAATAGTGTCCACGGGCAAGGAGAAGACTGCCGCGACGAGCGAAGCGGCGGCGACGGCGAGCAGCATGCCTGGCCAGCCCGGCCGTAAACGTTTCAGGGCGAGGATGGTGCTGATCGTCAGTATTGCCACGGCAAGCGTTGAAAAATTGAACGTGGGCGCTGCGGCGGTCAGTGCGGCCAGCTTCGCCAAAAGTTCACCGGGTTCCGCGCCCGACAATCTCAGCCCGAACAGTTCTTTGATCTGGCTGGCGAAGATGATGACGGCGATACCGGCGGTAAACCCGATGGTCACCGGATAGGGGATAAATTTGATATAGGTGCCGAGCCGCATATAGCCGGCGGTCAGCATGAAGACACCCGACAGCGTCGTCGCCAGAAGCAGGCCATCCAGCCCGTGGCTGTGCACAGTCGCCGCTACGAGCACGATGAAGGCGCCTGCTGGTCCACCGATTTGGAAACGGCTGCCGCCGAGAGCGGATATCAGGAAGCCGCCGACAATCGCGGTGAAGAGGCCGCGTTCGGGGGAGACGCCCGAAGCAATGGCAATCGCCATGGAAAGCGGCAAGGCCACGATCGCCACCGTAAGCCCGGCGACCGCGTCGCTGCGAAATTGCGACCAGCCATACCCCTCGCGAAGCACGGTGACGAGTTTGGGTGTGAACAAATTCCAGAACGTTGGGGTAGAAAACTGTGCTGAGTCCGGCCTGCGGGCCGTTAATACCGTCTGCGTATGCCGCGATATCCCCAT
>NZ_CP083373.1:600000-782207 GCF_017488845.2 Ensifer canadensis | reverse complement strand
CGTGTTTCCAAATTAGATTTCGGAGGCTGCAACAGCAGGAAAGAAGGGCGGTATATCCGCAATCGCTCACCGAAAAAAGGCCCGTGGAAATGCGCTGCCCTGAGTTGGGGTAGCCAACCTGTCCGGAATCAATCCGCGTCTGAAGAAGTGCATCTGAAGCCGGAAACCGGGCGCTGGATTAGGCAAAGCGTGTCATCGGTAAATCGGGGTTCATCGCCCGGCTTGCCGCATACGACCCAGTCGCGCTTCGCCCGCAGGTAATTGGTCAGCTCGGCCAATTGGGTTGCCTTCTGCTCAAGCTTGACGAGCTGGATGTTCATGATCTCGATTTCCCGCGCCGGCGATAAACCCTCGCGTTGGAGTTCCGTAGCAATCTCCGCGATCTCCTTGAGTGGCAGACCCAGTGATTGTGCGAAACGGATCATCCGAACCGTCGAGGCGTCCCGGTCGGTGAAGATCTGATAGGGATTGCGACCACCTTTGGCACCGAGTTGCGGCGTGAGCAGACCTTTGCGGACATAAAATCGGACAGTGTCCTGGCTCAACCCTGTCCGCTGGGCGAATTCTCCGATCAGCATATTTCACCCCTCAAGCTCTTGACCATGGACCTTAGTCCAGCCTTATACGAGGTGTTCCCTCAAATATGGAACACTTTCATGCTGAACTATCCCAATAATGATTCCCATGCGCCCACTGCCTTCGTGACGGGCGCAACCGGCCTCCTTGGCAACAATCTGGTCCGCGAACTAATCGCCGACGGCTGGAGCGTGCGAGCGCTGGTTCGCTCGCCCGAAAAAGCAACATTGCAGTTTGCCGGGCTGGATTTGGAGATCATCACCGGCGACATGCTCGACGTGCGGGGTTTCGCTGACGCGCTTAAGGGCGTGGACGTGGTTTTCCACACAGCGGCCTATTTCCGCGACTCTTACAAGGGCGGGAGTCATTGGGACGCGCTCTACGCGGCCAATGTCGCGGGAACCCGTGGCTTGCTCGATCACGCTTATCGAGCCGGCGTCCGGCGCTTCGTCCATACCAGCTCGGTCGCTGTACTGCGTGGTGCGAAGGGACAGACCATAGACGAGTCCATGTTGCGGGATGAGCGGGATGCCGATGATTATTATCGCAGCAAGATCCTGGCGGACCGCGTGGTGCTCGATTTTCTCGACAAACATCCCGATTTCTGGGCGGCCATGGTGCTACCGGGTTGGATGCACGGGCCGGGGGATATCGGGCCGACCTCGGCTGGCCAGACGGTGCTGGACGTGGCGCTCGAGCGCTTGCCCGGTGTTCCACCCGGCTCCTTCTCGGTGGTCGATGCGCGCGATGTGGCGCGGGCGATGATCCTGGCTAACCGCCGGGGGCAACGGGGCGAACGTTACCTTGCCGCCGGACAGCATATGACCATGACCGATTTGTTACCCTTGATCGCACAAGCCACCACGGCAAAGGCACCGACGCGCCGCATTCCGCTCATTTTGCTTTACCTGATCGGCGCTGGCAATGAACTCTACGCTCGGATAACTGGCAAGCCGGTCCTCTTGAGTTGGGCCATGGCGAAAACGGTGGCAGCGGAGAATGATCGCTCTCGCTATGATTGTGCGAAGAGCACACGAGAATTGGGTCTGGAGTTCCGGCCGGTGATCGAGACCCTGCGTGATGAAGTGGCTTGGTTCCGTACGCACGGCTTCCTGCCTAGCTGAAACGTTCGGTGAGAAGGCCCTCATGCGAGTCCATCGGCAAGATGGTGCCGAGGTGCAATAGCAATGCGCCGATCATTTACGCTCGCAGCCAATGGTGGTCCCGATCTACTCGAGGACCCACCCCACGCTGGCGGGCGTCACCTCTCATGTGATGGGGCATCAAAGTCGGGGACGTTTCTTCGACCGCCACCGCGTGCTCAGGTTTCGGGTTGGCCAGCACCCGACGGCACCATGGTGGCGAGGAGCGACTGCGTTTCGGCTATTCTCGGCTGTTCATCCATGTTTCTTCGACGGAGCTGAGAGCCCTTCCTCGTCGCTACTGGCTCCCCTCCTGGAAATGCGGTCAGGTTTGGTAACGACAATCGAGTTCTGCCAAAGCGCGCTGAACCTCGTCAATAAGGACCGGTTCAGGTGTTCCTGGAATTTGACGCAGGGCCGGTTGTGAGTCTATCGCGTAATAGTCCGAAGCCCAGGCAGCGAGGATCGCGCGCTTGTCATCGACAGAAAGTGCGGGTGCCATCACAACGTCGATTGGCCGTTGAAACGCCAGACCTTGCAAGGCCAGAACTGTTGGTCCTTTCGTCATCGCATCGTTGACCGCGTTTTCCAAAGTCTTGTGGATCATTGGGCCACTCAACGCACGTGCGGATCTCTATCGCGCGGCAGGCGAAACGCAACGATGGATTTGGTGTCCGGCGTCAGCACATCGTGTTTCTCTGCAAAGGCCGCGAACAAGCCACGCGCGGTCTCTGCTTCTATCTCGCCGCGAAGCGCGGCTCCACATGCCCTTAACGCAATAGAATGTGCCGTGTCTCTGAGTGACGTCGGACACTCGGAGAGATAGCGGTAGGCCTCGAGGACGCTGCGAACCTCTGCGGGAAAACCGAGGCCAACAAGAATGGATACGGGCTCTTTGAACATATCGGGTTTCATCGTCTCTCTCCTTCCTGACCCGAAGTGTCATAGGGCGCCGACGCATCGGCGCCCCCTCACAGCTTCTCAAGCAGCCTTGTCCGCTTTGATTTGTGCCGGAGCGGTTGATGGCGCCAGAGATGGTTCGCTCTGGATGGAGATTTTCCTCGGCTTCAGTGCTTCTGGGATTTCTCGAACGAGATCGATGGACAGAAGACCGTTCTTCAGATCCGCGCCAGTCACCTTGACATGGTCGGCAAGCTCAAACCGGTGTTCAAACGGGCGGCCGGCAATGCCACGATGCAGATAGCCGTCCGTGGAAGGTTCCTGCCTCTTGCCGGTCACGGTCAGCAGGTTGGACTGAAAGGTCAAGTCAAGATCGTCCTGCGCGAAGCCGGCCACTGCGATCGAAATCCGGTAGCTGTCCTCGCCGGTCTTGACGATGTCATAGGGCGGCCAGTCGCTGATCGAGCGGCCGCGCTGCGCGTCTTCCAAAAGATTGAAGATCCGATCGAAGCCGATGCTCGAGCGGAACAGCGGTGCGTAGTCGTAAGATGTTGCCATAGCCATATCCTCCTTGAGCAACATGGGTACGGAAGCGCCGAAAGACGGGGCTTCCAGCAAAGCCAGCCCTGATCGCAGCGGCTGGCGACAATTGATCTGGTTTTCGCGAATTTCGGATTCAAGAGCGATGGCTGGGAAAATTTTCGGCCTTCAGACCAGCGGTAAATCTCTGGTTTCCCGATCAAGCTCATCGATCCTCGAGAGCACATGGGCCAGGGAGTAACTAATTCCGTTGAAGCCTCAATACAATCTGAACTCGCCGTCGACGCGCCGCCATTCATTAGGCCCGATCAGACGCTGATACGAATAGCGGACAGAGTGCAGCGGACCTTCAAGATTGGGCTGCCAGAAGTCGAGGGACCTATGCAATTGCGGGAAATCGGGAGCCAAATCGTAGTCCTGCCAGACATAGGCCTGCAGGACGGATTCGAAATCGGGAATGCGATAGAGGATATGCGCAGTGGTGAGACCATAACCGTTAAGCTGGCAATCGAGATCTGATGAGAATTGCATGCTTCACCTCCGTCCATTTGACTTTGTAAGGCGGTGCCTTTGCGCCTATAGCAAAAAAGCGAAACGCGGCGCGAAGGTTTGTTGTTCCTTTCCAGTGCCTTAGCAGCCACAGAGCTCGAGTGCTATTTTTTTGCGTCTTCCTCTTGAAATCGAAAATTCGGCAAACCAGATCATTTCGCGCAAGACGCTCGATTGAGGTTTTGTACCTGACCGGACTGGTCATCCAGGCCGACTGGGGGAACACCAACATCATTGTTTGTCCATTGGAGGAAAACATGTCGTTCCGACCGCTTCATGATCGCATTCTCGTCCGCCGGGTCGATTCCGAGGAGAAAACCAAGGGCGGCATCATCATTCCCGACACCGCCAAGGAAAAGCCGCAAGAAGGCGAGGTCATCGCCGTCGGCTCAGGCGCGCGCAACGAGGCGGGCCAGATCCAGGCGCTGGATGTCCAGGCGGGTGATCGCATCTTGTTCGGCAAATGGTCCGGCACCGAGATCAAGATCAACGGCGAGGATCTGCTGATTATGAAGGAAAGCGATGTCTTGGGCGTCATCGAGCCACAGGCCGAGCAGATTAAGGCCGCCTGATCCACGTCAGTCAACAAAGCTGCCTATTGAAGGAGTGAAAAATGGCCGCGAAAGAAGTCAAATTCAACACCGATGCCCGTGACCGTATGCTGCGCGGGGTCGATTTGCTTGCTAATGCCGTGAAGGTGACACTGGGACCGAAGGGTCGCAATGTCGTGATCGACAAATCCTTCGGCGCCCCCCGCATTACCAAGGATGGTGTTACGGTCGCCAAGGAGATCGAGCTTGAGGACAAGTTCGAGAACATGGGCGCCCAGATGCTGCGCGAAGTGGCATCCAAGACGAATGATCTCGCTGGGGACGGTACGACGACCGCGACCGTCCTTGCCCAGGCGATCGTGAAGGAAGGCGCGAAGGCCGTGGCCTCGGGGATGAACCCGATGGACCTAAAGCGCGGTGTCGACGTGGCCGTCGACGCGGTCGTCAAAGAACTGAAGACCAACGCCCGCAAGATTTCTAACAACTCCGAAATCGCTCAGGTGGGCACCATTTCAGCCAACGGCGACGAGGAAATCGGCCGGTACCTCGCTGAGGCAATGGAAAAGGTCGGGAACGAGGGCGTCATCACCGTCGAGGAAGCCAAGACAGCGGAAACCGAGCTTGAAGTCGTCGAAGGCATGCAGTTCGACCGTGGCTATCTCAGCCCATATTTCGTTACCAATGCCGACAAGATGCGCGTTGAGTTCGAGGACCCCTATATCCTCATCCATGAGAAGAAGCTCTCGAACCTGCAGTCGATGCTTCCGGTTCTCGAAGCTGTCGTTCAGGGCGGGAAACCGCTCCTGATCATTGCTGAGGACGTCGAAGGCGAAGCTCTTGCCACGCTTGTCGTGAACAAACTGCGTGGCGGGCTCAAGATCGCTGCCGTCAAGGCACCCGGTTTCGGCGATCGCCGCAAGGCCATGCTGGAAGACATCGCCATCCTCACCGGCGGCACGGTCATCTCCGAAGACGTCGGCATCAAGCTCGAGAACGTCACTCTCGAAATGCTCGGACGCGCCAAGAAGGTGGCGATCGAAAAAGAGAATACCACCATTATCGATGGTGTCGGTTCGAAGGCGGAAATTGACGGTCGCGTGGCCCAGATCCGGGCGCAAATTGAGGAGACCACCTCCGATTACGATCGGGAAAAACTGCAGGAACGCCTTGCCAAGCTTGCCGGCGGCGTCGCTGTCATCCGCGTTGGCGGCTCCACCGAAGTTGAGGTGAAGGAAAAGAAGGATCGGGTCGACGACGCTCTGCACGCGACGCGGGCTGCGGTTGAGGAAGGTATCCTGCCCGGTGGCGGCGTCGCGCTGCTGCGCGCGGTGAAGGCGCTCGATAGCCTGCAGACAGCCAACCGGGACCAGAGGGTCGGCGTCGACATCGTTCGCCGCGCAATTGAGGCCCCCGTCCGCCAAATTGCAGAGAACGCCGGTGCGGAAGGCTCTGTGATCGTTGGCAAGCTGCTCGAAAAGAGCGAGTTCTCCTATGGCTGGAATGCTCAGACCGGTGAATATGGCGACCTTTACTCCCAAGGGGTCATTGATCCGGCGAAGGTCGTCCGGACCGCGCTTCAAGACGCAGCATCTGTCGCGGGTCTGCTGGTGACGACGGAAGCCATGATCGCTGAAAAACCGAAGAAGGAACCCGCCCCGGCCGTGCCTGCTGGTCCTGGGATGGAATTCTAATTCTTAAGGCCCGCCCCGACCGGCGGGCCCTGTCCAGAGTGTGCCACGCCCCAGGCGGTTCTTACCATCAAAGCAGAGGTGCGTTCGTGTGCGAGCGCACCTCATGGATGACAACAGGACACCCGAGTCTGGATCTGGGACTCCAGCCGAGGCGATTTAGACCGCCGAGTGTTGACGATCACCGCCGGCGTTGGGTCCGAGCGTTTCGTCCGCGTCCGATAACATGCCAGCATCTCGGCAGGCATCAATGAACGCTTCTCGCGTTATCGGGACTGGCGTTATTCGGCTTAGAGCACGTCGGCGCGTTTGAACCGCTCGATTGTGTTTTCTCCCCGTAACCTTACTGTTCCTCGGGACAGGACGATCGACGATCACGGTCGAGGTGGCTTTAGCGCAGGCTTTCTTGCGCGTTCTGCCAAGTGCGACCGCCATGGTCTTTGGCTTTAGGGCTTAAGGACCACCTTGATGCAGCCGTCCTGCTTGTCGCGGAAAGTCTTGTGGAGGTCAGGTCCCTTTTCCAAGGACGCTCGGTGGGTGATGATGAAGGAGGGATCGATCTCACCCTTTACGATGCGCTCCATCAACAGCGGCAGGAACCCTCCATAAATCCCCACGATGCCTGGCGCTACATGCCAAGGGGGCGCCGGCCGCCGAAAACCGGGCGCTCGAGATCAAATTGGTTGGATATAGCCTTATAGTGCTTGTCCAGCCAGGCCGGGTGCGCAATCTGAGGCGCGATGGACGGCTGTACACATCCATTCAGGAAAGAACGCGTTGTGCTGCAAGCCAGCCTTTGCCACTGAAACCACCTGTACCGCGATGACCAGTGGCGGGGAGCTCCGCCCCGCTCTGCCAAATTCATGCGTGAGCTGCTACAAACGCGCTAGCTGGATCAAGCTAGCGAAAAAGCCGAGATTGTCGCGCCCGGGCGTCGGCCTCACAACGAGGCTGTAATACCGCCGTCGACGTAGAGGACGTGGCCGTTGACAAAGGAGGAAGCGTCCGAAGACAAAAAGATGCAGGCGCCGACGAGTTCCTCGACCTTGCCCCAGCGACCGGCCGGCGTGCGCTTTTCCAGCCAGGCGGAAAACGTCGGATCCGCGACGAGTGCGGCGTTCAGCGGCGTGTCGAAATAGCCCGGTGCGATCGCGTTGCATTGCAGACCGTACTTCGCCCAGTCGGCCGTCATGCCCTTGGTCAGGTTACCGACCGCGCCCTTGGTGGCCGTATAGGGTGCAATGCCAGGGCGAGCGAGCGCTGTCTGCACGCTGGCGATGTTGATGATCTTGCCGGAACCGCGCTTTATCATGTGGCGGGCAACCGCCTGACCGACGTTGAAGACCGTCGAAACATTTGTCTTCAGGAGCCGCTCGAATGCATCGGCCGGAAAATCCTCCAGCGGCATGCGGTGCTGCATTCCGGCATTGTTGACTAGGATGTCGATTGCGCCGACCTGCGCCTCGAAGGTGTCAATGGCCATCCGCACTGCATCATGATCCGTGGCGTCGAAGGCTAGTGTATGCCTTGCCCCGAGGCTTTCGGCGGCAGCCTTCAGCTTTTCCTCGTCGCGTCCATTGAGAATGATCTCGGCGCCTGCCGCTGCCAGCCCGTTTGCCAGCGCATGGCCGATGCCCTGCGAGGAGCCCGTAATGAGGGCGCGTTTGCCTGACAGGTCGAAGAGTTGGATGCTCATGGTTCCTCCCAAATCGTTTGGTCGCTTCGCATATCCGCTAAAATCGACCTGCGCCTTCCTCGCCCTTTTCCGAGCCAATATTGAAAGCCTTGAGCGCATCCGACAGTGGCAGAGTATGGGTGATTAGCGGTTTGACGTCGATCAGGCCACTCTGCATCAGCTTTACAGCAACGGCGCGCGCCTAGATGCGCGGAAACGGCACGGCCGAGCTTCGGCAGCCATTTCGGTCGCGCCCGTCCTTGGTATCCCACGAGATCGCCTCTAACGGTGGCGCTTGCTCACTTGGCATTCCACAGGCCCAATCGAGCTCGCTTGATAGTCACGCTTGTGCACGCTCTGGCAAAGCAGGGTTTGAGACGCGGCGCGCAGGTTTCGCTCTGCATGGGCCTTGGATCACGACGCGGATCACTTCTTGGCGGAAAAGCCGGCGCAAGGCCAATGCCAAGACACCGATCAGAACGGATAATGATCGAAGGCTTACCGCAGCGAGAGATCAGAGATGAATTGCCGGTTCAAGTGAGCGCCATCCTGGCCTCGTCGTGATGTCGCACCTCCCGTTCGGCCTCACCAGGTGTTTGACGAGCGCATCCAGGATGCGACGAAATTGGAGATTGATTTCCTTGATCTTGGATCTCCTCGGAGACCGCGCTTTCGCGTTCGTCGGCCCCAAATGGCAAAAGCGACCGTCACGGCCAAAGCTGTGGGACGATTTCGAATGCTGCTTCTTTAGGTTGCCACTCATCACGAAAAGATATGATTCCATCTGAACCTTTCATGATTTCGTCTGCTCGACGGCCTTGACTCGGGAATATAAGCACTGACACATTCGGTTGTCAGACATCTTACATAACAGGGGATCATGGCTGACGGATCGAATAGGAGGATCATGTGAGGAAGCTCTTTGTACGATTGGCCGTAGGCGCCGCATTTATCGCCGCGGCCGCGTCTGCCCATGCCGGGCAGACGCTCGACCGCGTTATGGAAAAAAAGGCGATGGTCGTCGCCACCAACAGCGGCTGGCCGCCCCAGAGTTATCTGGACGACAGCAACGAGATGGTCGGCTTCGATATCGACGTCTCCCGGGAAATCGCCAAGCGCCTCGGCGTCGAAGTTAGCTTCGAGACACCGGACTGGGCGACGCTGACCGGCGGCCGCTGGCAAGGACGCTACGATCTCGGCGTCGGTTCTGTAACGCCGACCAAAGCGCGCGCACAGGTCATCGATTTCGTCGGCATCTACTACTACAGCCCCTATGTCTATGTCGTGCACAAGGACAGTGAGGCGAAGTCCGTTGCCGACCTCAACGGCAAAGTCATCGGCGTCGAGACCGCGACGACGTCGGAAGACTTCATCAACCGCCGACTGGAAATCGACGCGCCTGGCCTGCCGCCGATCGAATACAAACTGGAGCCGGGCGAAGTGCGAACCTTTGCCGATTCCATGCTGCCGTTCGACGATCTTCGCCTTGGCAGCGGCGTGCGCCTCGACGCAGTCATCGCGCCTGAGCAGACGGCCCTCAATGCCATCAAGAATGGCTATCCGCTCCGCAGCCTGGAAGGTGAATATGCCTTCCGCGAGCCGCTCGTCGTAATCGCCGAAAAAGTCGATCCGGAGTGGACGGCAAAGGTCGGCAGCATCATTGAGGAGATGAAGAAGGACGGCACTCTCAGCACGTTGACCACCAAGTGGTACGGCAAGGACTACAGCACGGACTGACGACATGGCGGCGTGGGTCGATCTGTCTCACGCCGCACCAAGCATCTGGGAGCCGGACAGCATGACCTATCCTGATACCTACTATAAACGCACCATGGTAGATCTGACAGCGCGTCCTTCGCTGTCAAGCTCGCACGATTGCGACGTCGTGATCGTCGGCGGCGGCCTCGCGGGGCTGTCGACGGCCCTGCAACTGGCGCGAGCCGGCAAAAGTGTTACGGTTCTGGAAGCCGAAAGCGTTGGTTACGGCGCATCCGGCCGAAACGGCGGCTTCGTCAGCCCGGGCTATGCAACCGACGGCGACGAAATCGCGCGTATCGCTGGCGAAGAAGCAGCCCGTGGCCTCCATCTGCTGTCGATCGAAGGCATGGAGTTCATCCGCGAAAACATCCGCGACCTATCGATCGATGACGCTCAACCGCAACCCGGCCTGATGAGCGTGCTGCGCTACGACAATGCTGCAAGCCTCAAGACCTATGCGGAAAACACCAGCCGGCGCTACGGCTACGAACTCGAATTCATGGATCGCGAAGCGGTCCGCGCGGCCCTCAAGTCAGACCGGTATTTCCAGGCATTGCGCAACGACAATGCGTTCCACATGCACCCGCTGAACTATCTGCGCGCCATCGCCCGCGAGATCGAACGCCTTGGCGGCCGCATCTGCGAAATGTCCGCGGTACAATCCGTGGACCTTGCAGGCGCCCAGAAGCGGGTGAAAACGGCAGGTGGACACGTGACCGCCCGCGATGTCGTCTTCACGACAGGTGGTTACACCGGATCGCTCAATGGAAAATTGAAGCGCTCCTTCCTGCCGATCGCAACCTACGTCATGGTCAGCGAGGATGCACCGGATCTTATCGCCTCGGCGATCGCAACGAAGGATGCCATCGGCGACAATCGGCGCGCGGGCGACTACTACCGCGTGATCGATGGCGGCCGGCGCCTCTTGTGGGGCGGTCGCATCACCACCCGTGCAGCCTCGAGCGACGCGCTCGTGCGCGAACTGCGCGCCGAAATGGTCGGCACCTATCCGCAACTCGCCGGGTTGAAGACCGAAATTGCCTGGTCCGGCCTGATGTCCTACGCCCGCCATTTGATGCCCCAGATCGGGCGCATGAGCCCCGGCGTGTGGTATTGCACTGCCTTCGGCGGGCACGGCCTCAACACGACGGCGATCGGCGGCAAGGTCATCGCCGAAGGCATTCTCGGTGAGACCGAACGCTACAAGCTCTATGAACCGTTCGGCCTCGTCTGGGCGGGCGGGCTTGCCGGGCTTGCCGTCGCCCAGCTCACTTATTGGAAGCTCCAGGCACAGGATTGGTGGCGCGAGCGCGCCGCCTGAGAAGACGGGAAAGGTCTAAACCATGATCGGTCGATTGATACTAATCTATCCCGAGGCCTCGCGCCGTGCCGGAGCGCTGCTGATCCTCACCCTGGTGGTCCTTGCGCTCTATATGCTCGGTGTCAGCTCCGCCTGGATCGGCCATGTCTTGCCCGCCACGGCCGGTTGGCTTGGCGAAAACCCCACCATGGGACGGCTGGCTTCGTCTCTCCTGATCGCGCTCATCGTTGCCGCCAACTGGAAGGCATTGCGTCAGCTGTCACGGCGCCAGCAGGTGGTCGGCGTCTGGCTTGAGCTTTTCGTTCTTCTGATGCTCTTCTTCTACTCGTTCGATCTGTCCTTCGCGTTCATCGCCAAGAAGATCGGCTTTCTCATTTCACAGGGCGTGGTGACGACGCTCTACATTTCCGCGATCTCCATCGTGATCGCGACGGTCATCGCGTTGGCGGGCGCAATCGCCAAGTTGTCCAGCAACGGTGTCATCTACGGCCTCGCCACCTTCTACACCTCGCTGTTTCGCGGCCTGCCGCTGCTGATGCAGATCTACATCATCTATCTCGGCCTGCCACAGGTCGGCTATGTGATCGGCGCGGTGCCTGCCGGCATCCTGGCGCTTTCGCTGTGCTACGGCGCCTACATGACGGAAATTTTCCGCGCCGGCATCCAGAGCATTTCACGCGGCCAAACGGAAGGCGCCACCGCGCTCGGGCTCAGCCCCAACCAGACCCTGGCGCTCGTAATCCTGCCGCAGGCGATGCGTGTCATCATTCCTCCGACCGGAAACCAGTTCATCGCCATGCTGAAGGACTCCTCACTCGTCTCCGTCGTCGGCGTCTGGGAAATCATGTATCTCGCCCGCACCCAGGGCCAGACGGAGTTCCGTCACATCGAGATGCTGATCACCGCTTCGATGATCTATTGGATCCTTTCGATCGGCCTGGAATACGCCCAGTCTCGCATCGAGGAACGTTTCGGCCGCTTCAATGCCCGTTGATGCGCCCGCCCACGACCCGCGGCGGCGCATCCATCGTGCCGCCGAACAGCCGTGGACCTTCTTGTTGTTGCCCTCGCGATCTTCTCCGCCCACTGGTGCCATTTTGAAGGTCATGGCATGGGGGGTTGCCGGCGCCTAAGGCGACCTTTCTTGTAACCGCGGCCGCCCTCGTGGCACTGTAGATCCAGTCTTTCGCAACCGGCCGAAGGCTGCGGCTGTTACCGCGACAGCCTGGGCTCGCCGTCTGACATGCATCGCCCGCCCCGTCAGAGCGGCTGCGGCACCTGCGGAAAACCGCCAACATGCATGCAGGTCATTGCGGCCCGATCGCGCCCGGCCGCAAGGCAATCAGGCAGCGGCAGACTTGCAATACGGGCTGCGAGAAAGCCGGCAATGAAGCTGTCGCCGGCACCGGTCGTGTCGACCACCTCGACCGGCCGGATGCCGATCGAAACAGTTTGTCTTCCATCGCTGACCAGGGCTCCCTTGCTGCCTCGGGTAACGACAGCGAGCGGCACGCCGCATTCCAGCAGGCGGCGCAGCAAGTCTTTGGCCGTTGCGTCGTCGTCGCCGGCGGAACCAAAGGCGATCGTCAGACCTTCGATTCCCAGATTGACCGGATCGGCATTGACGGATACATCCTGGGACACACTGACACCGGCATCGGCGAGCGTGCGACGCAGAACGCCTTCATCGTCCATCCAGCCGAGATGCACGTGATCCATGGTCTTGAGGACGGCAATTTCGTCCGCGTCCGGCTTGTAGCCGGCGCAGACGCCGAAATCCTCGAAAGTGAAGACACGCTCCCCGGAGGGAAGCACGTCTATCTCCGTGTAGGCGGTGATGCCGAAACGTTCCTGCATGTGGGTTACGTCGACACCGTTTTCAGCCAGGAGATGCCGCGTTCGCTGTCCGGCCGGATCCGAACCGACTGCGCCGAAATAGTGCGAGCCGTGGCCGAGCCGGGCGAGCTGTACCGCAACGTTAACAGCGTTGCCGCCAACCAGCGATTGCGAAAGCGGAGGCTGGAACCGGTCTATGCAATTGTCGCCGACGGCGGCGAAGCGGAGGGTTTTCATGCGTATCTCGGGATAGGACGCGGAAGCCGCGAACGCGATGATGCGCGTTCGCAGCTCCGGATTATAGCGTCAAGCAGCTATATCAGTAGGCGACGCGCTTGTAGTAGCGCCTTGTCGTGAGAGGATGATTGCGCAGGACTTCAAGATGGGCGCTGATGCGCTCCAGCACAGTCGCCATCAGCACCGGCGACACCAGCGCCCGCACATCGGCCGAAACGCCGGGCAGTTCGAACTCGGCAGTGTCGAGAACGGTAAGCTTGTCGGTGTAGCCCGGCGCAAAGTTCTGGACGCGTTCGGCAAGCGGGCGTGCCGCATCCTCGCCCTTGAAGAGAATGACACTGACGCCCTTTTCGACGAGTTCGAGCGTGCCATGGAAAAAATCGGACGCGTGCACGGGACGGGTGCGGATCCACTGCATCTCCTCGAGGATACACATACCGTAATAGAACGCTTCCGGCCAGACGTTCCCGGCGCCGGTAATGATGTGGTAGTCCGAGGCGGCGAGGACTTTGGCAAAGGCCTCTGCCTTGGGCTCATAGGCTCGCTTCACCTCCAGTAGCAGCGCCGGCATGCGGGAGAGCTGGCTGACGATCTCGGCGTGGTTTTCGATCTCGTCACGATGGTTCAGGATCGCGAGCGCAATGAACAGCGACTGCAGATAGAAAGATTCGCAGGACGTGTCGTCCTCGGCAAAGTTGACGAAGACGTGGTCCCCGCCCTTGCCGAGCGGTGTCTCCTGATGGCCGACCAGGGTAATAACGGTCGCGCCGATTTCCTTCAGCCTGGAGAGAAGGGCTACACTTTCCTTCGTCGTCCCGGAAAGCGACGGCATGACGACAATCGACTTGTCCGTCAGCTGCGCCGAGCCTGCGAGCACCAGTTCCGCCGGCATGTCTATGAAGGTGGGAAAGCGCGAGCGCCGTTGCAGCAACTGAGCTGCGGGCTGCATCAGTATCGCCGCGCCGCCGGTGCCGAGGAAGAAAATGTTCTCTGCGCCCGCCGAAAGACTGGATACGATCACGGTTTCCAGGCGGCTCTGCAGTGCGATTGCCCCGGATTGGATACGCAGAAATCTCTGTTCGTCAAAATTCAGCATGGTTCTGTTCTCGGTGTCTACTTGAGATAGTTGTAAGACAACTGACATCATCAGGAATATCTGTCAAGACGGCTTTTCCGCGATCTACGGAAACGCCACGTGAACCGAGGCGGACGCGCTGCCCAAAGCGGGGCCTTCGTACACTTGACCGGCAAGGATTTGTCAGACAAGAACGATTGAACGATTAACAACGACATGAGGCGTTTAAGTGCAGGAGCCCCTTCGCGACTCGCGCACCCTGGCCATTCAGCTTCGCGACCGGATTGCCGATCTCATCCGGTTGGAGGGGCTGAAACCCGGGGACAAGCTGCCCACAGAAGCGCAGCTCACGCAGCGTTTCAAAATTTCCCGCCCGGCGCTTCGCGAAGCACTGAAGCTGCTCGAACAGGACGACGTCATCTATGTCGAGCACGGTCGCGGCCGTTTCGTTTCGGCGCTCGCGGCCGTGCAGGTCGATCGCCCGATCACGGTCTTCGAGAGCGTCACCGACATGGCGCACCATTACGGTTATACGACCGTCAACAAGGTGCTGTCGATTTCCGAGGAAACACCCGACGCGCGCGTCGCTGATAGCTTGCATCTCCCACCCACCGGTCGCGTGATCCGCATTGAGCGCATCCGTTTGCATGAGGACGAGCCGATCCTCTACTGTATCGACTACGTTCCGCGCAGCATTATCCCGGCGAAGCTCTACGACCTCGACTGGAGCGGATCGCTGATGGACCTGCTCGAGGAATGCGGCAGCCGCCCGCGTATGTCCGCCGCAAGCGTATCCTCCGTCATGCTTCCCGATGACGTCGTCGCGCGCCATGACCTCAGGGATTTCGGGCCAGCCCTGCTCATCACCGAAACCTGCTTCAACGCAGCCGGCATCCCGGTGAACTACGCGATTGACTATCATCGCGGCAGCCATTTCTCCTTTAGCCTGATGCGCAAGTAGGCGCTTTCCGAGAAGGCGTGCCGGACTCGATGTGGGGCCGTGCGTCGGCGTCCGGGGGCCCGCGACGGCAATGCAGACTGGCGATGCCGACCTGGCTATGGATTTTGCGATCTCACAGGAAGTCGATGACAGTCTGCCTCCGATCTTGGGTGTCCTGGAAGCTGTCGATCCCTCGTTTCGGGCCGTCCCCCATCAGGCCGACAAGGCGCGCGTGTGACCGCATTCGTCAACCGGACCAATTTCCTGACGGGAAACCCGGCGTCGCCGGCTGCCATTAGCGTTAAGATCATCGCACACGAAAACTCTGCAAGAAGGATCGCTTGAACCTTTACGAACAGAGTGGTTCAAATATATTCAAAGTGAACTTGAAAGGTCCGCTCACGGCAGCATTCACAATCCGCGTCCCGGACGAAGTTGCCGACCGTCTAAACCAACTTGCCCAAAAACACGACCGTTCCCGCTCCTACATGGCCGCACAGGCTATTGAAGATTTCGTATCATTCGAAGAGTGGCAGGTTGCGGAAATGGAAGCTGGTATTGCCGAGGCGGACCGAGGTGAATTCGCGAGTGACGACGACGTGGCACGCGTGATCGGCAAATACGTCAAGGCGGCTTCTCGGTAATGAAGCAGAGGCGCATCCGCTGGACCGTGTGGGCGTTGCAGCGGCTTGACGAAATCGGTGCGTACATCGAACATGACGATCCAAATGCTGCTGCACGGGTCGTTGCCCGTCTCGTAGCGTCTGTCGATATGCTAGCAGAGCTGCCGGCAGCTGGACGCATCGGTCGCATCGCAGGCACGCGCGAAATTGTATTATCCGATATTCCTTACATAATCCCTTATCGGGTTCGACAGGACATTGAAATCATTACTATGATGCAGAAGCCGTAAGCGCGCGCATTCATTTCAACGGCCTTCCATTTCCGCGCGTCGCTGTTTGTCCTATCCTTGCGGAGCGAGGCTCGTTCTGATGCCGGCCTCGGCAAAGCGGGTCAACTGCATCTGAGTAGCGTCGTCGGTATAAAGGACGTGAACGGCACGGCCGCTTGCAGTGAGCTTTTTGGCCTGCTCGAAAGCCTCTTCAAAACTGACAGGAAGCGCATCGGTGGGGCTGGAGGCGTCGTGCTGTTCCAGGACGTAAAATGTCGAGCTTCTAATATCTCGTGTCATCGGTATTCTCCTTTTAGGCACCAACAGCTCGCGAGCACGATAGTTCCCGACGTCGGTCGTCAAACCCGGCCAGCAGCAGCGGAACCGGCCCGCCTCTCGACTACCGAATTGACAAAGTCTGATCGGCGCCCCAATTCATCAAGATGAGTTTGAGCGAGGTGGTGCGGAGCAACGCACAACGAGCAACAGCACTGGTCAAATGGCCCCTCCGCGGAAAACGCCGACGCCGGAGCAGCCCTGTTTCCTCAATGCGCAGCTTCTGGGGCCTATTGCTGGCTTATTGGCTATCTGAACGGTGGCGCGAGGCCTGGGGCTTAACGTTCCTCATCCTTCTACTCACCGGTTTGTCGGCTCAAGCGAGCGTCTGGTTCGCTTTGACGTCCGGCGAGCTCGTCAATCGGATTGCCAACTTCCACCATCCAACCGTGCCCACCACACCTTCGTCGCTGCTGACTACCGCGGCGACCCTCGCCGCGATCGCGATCACTAGGGATGCGGGATTTACTGCGGTCCGTCACTTCTTTTCGACCACGCTCCATCGGAAATGGCGCCAATGGCTTGACGCACGCTTTAACCAGGCCCTGCTCGATTCCAACCATACCCATTTTCATCTTCAGCAAAACGGGTTCGGGGCGACGACGGGCCAGGACACTTCAACGCCCGACAACATCGATCAGAGGGTACAGGAAGCCATAAAGGGCATGACGGGTGGCGCCATCGGCCTTGGCGTGGGAATCGCCGGCGTTGTGCTATCGCTGGGATTTGTCGGGACAAAACTGATCGAAACCTCGAGCCCCGTCAGGGGAATTGAGTTTCTGGGTAGCTACGGTACCGCCTGTCTGACATTGCTGGCCATCGCGATCTACGTGCCACTCAATACATTTGTCGCAGCCAAGCTCGGCAGTGTGATGCAAGGCCTATCCGTGGGCATTCAGTCCGCAGAGGGGAGTTATCGTGGCGAACTGAACCAATTGTTGCACCGTAGTTTTCATGTTGCAGTTATCAAGGGCGAACCGGCCCAGAGAGCCATCAACGGGCGCCGATATCGCGAGATTGACCAAACTTGGGCGAGCCTTAATCGCGTGACCGCCGGTTACATGGGCTTCGAGCTGGTGCATAACTTCCTAGGATCGCGTATCGTCGCCTATGCGCCCGGACTGATCCCCTATGTCGACAAAACGATCAGCTTGCAGGATTACGTCACCGGCGCCGAGCTGGCGACAGCGCTCATCAACGAATGTTCCTGGTTCATCCATGCGATGCCCGATATTGCGACGTTAAAGGCCGACGCACGCAGAATCACCGAACTTGCGCAAGCGGTCGAAGCGGTTCAGCAGCCGCAGGATTATTATGCTCGCAGCGGTCCCTCAGTTTTCGAATACAAGACCCAGGATGCTGCGCTCGGTTTGACCATCGAGCGGATTGAGCTCCTGCACACGGGTGATGACGAGCCATTCTTGGCCGCTGACCAGCTGCGCTTCGTTCCCGGAGAATGGATTTTAGTCGTGGGAGAATCCGGAAGTGGCAAAACCTCGCTTATCAAGGCGATAAATGGTCTCTGGGCGCACGGCCGCGGCACGATCACGACGCCAGAGACCGGAAAGAGCCTCTATGCCGCACAGGACGTGAAGCTTCAGAGTATTTGCCTGAAGGATCTCATTTGTTTGCCGGACCGGGCTGACGCGCACACCGACGCCTCTGTAGTGGCGGCCTTGGAAGGCGCCGGCCTCGGAGAGTTCGGGGAGGAGCTTTTGAGCGATGGACGCGATGGGCAGAACTGGGACAAACTCCTGTCGGGGGGCGAAAAACAAAAACTCGTCCTTGCGAAAATTCTTCTGCTAAGGCCGGATCTGCTATTCCTTGACGAGGCGACGAGCGCACTTGATGGCCAGGCGGCGCAGTCGTTTCACCAATCGATCAAGGACCATTGTCCAGAGGCGATCGTAGTCGCCGTGATGCACGATACCTCGTCCATCCAGTCAGAAGAAGGAGCGGACTTCTTCGATAGCGTGCTCGCCATCAACGACGGCGTTGCGGAAAGGATAACAATAAATGCCTGGCGTGACGGACAGGGATAGGATCGACACCTTAATGCAGCCACCGGTGGAGCCCTTTGCCGGCACCAGTTTTATATCTTCGAAGAAGCCCCCGGTACGCCCTCGGTTCACACGAGGATTCTAGCCAATGACGGACGGAACAAATTCCGGCGTAGGCAGTTCGATTTTCGAAAGTCGCTGCGCAGACCTTCACCCGCAAAGTTGAAAGATTACCGATGGCACGAAGGATCACAGCCGACAAAGCCCATAAGATGAATCTGATGCTCAGCCACGCCATCACCGCTATACGCGTCAATGAGCAGCTGATCTGTCGCCTCCTTCAGTGGGCTGCGGCGCACAGCCAGGATCCTCATGCCTTCATCGAAAGTGCATTGGAAGCAGCCAGGAGCGACATACGCCGTTCGGCCGACGATGGCAGCACAAACTCGGCGATCGCAACGGGCGAAGCGCTTGAGTATCTTGATGATCTCGCCAACGAGATGAAGCCGCGCCTTTCCAAGTCTAACAGCCAGTAAAGGACAGGATCAGCCTACGGCGCGGCGATTGGGGTTTGATGAGCACCGTTAGGTGCACGAGGCGTCGGGCCGCCGAGTGTCGACTAGGCTACGCGGGTTAGAACTGCGGATTCGCTTGGCACACTACCAAACTGGCCGCATAGCGCTGACCAGTTCCTAAAACGACAGCTATCGGTCTATATCGAGCGGTTGCGGCCGTGGAGCCTTAAACCATCTGGGTCAGCGCAATGCTTGCCTTGACACCGCCTCGGCGTCCGCGACGCGCCACGAGGTCGCTATGGTGCAGTGCCCAACTCTTTGAATAATATAGGTGCGTAAAAATCCACGTATTCTCCAACCCGTGCCGTTACCTCCTCGTCGGTATCGTTCCATGGTGTTTCTAGGCCGATAGCGGCCCTGCGCAAGGGCTCAGCAACAAGAGCAGCAAGGATCATCCGGGCAGATCGGTTGACATCAAATGATGGGACATCGGCTTGGTACTCGCGCAGCCAGTTTGCCACGGCCTGCACTCCTCGCTCGACCCCGTTTCGATTATAAATTTCTGCGAGCCGTTCTCGACCCTCCTTGTCAGCACAGATGAGACGGAAAAGGGCTACAGCTTCCTTGGATAGGGCGATCCGGTAAATCCTGCTCAATAGCGCCCGCAGGCTCCCCGGATCAGGACGCGCCTCGCCCGGCCGGGGATCTCCACTGGTTTGGAGTTGCTCAGTCCAGGACGCTACGATTTTCCCGACTAGTTCCTCACGATTGGTCGCCATAGCGTAAACAGTCTTTTTGGCAACTCCTGCGCTACGCGATACCGCATCGATGCTGAACTTGGCAAATCCCTGGTCAAACAGAAGCTGGGTTGAGGCTTGGAGAATACTGCGTTCCACCTCAAGCCGATTACGGGCCGGACGCCCTCTCGCTCGCTTTGCCAAATCTTGATCTCCTTGACCAACGTCGTACGAACGGTATACCGACTATATTTAGGAAACGACACCCGTTTCCTAAATATAGGAGATTGGAATGCAACATGATTTGGAAGCCGCAATCCCTGTCGCACTGCTGCACGCCGACCCAATTAGACTGGAAATGGGGATCGAGCGCTTCGCCTCCGGCACCCTCACGGTCGCCTGCAGAACGGTAATGCCAGGGTGCAATGGAGCGATGCTGGAATGGTGGTTCAAGTATTTTGAAACCGACGAACACCTTCGCTGGTGGCACCCGATTGATCACAAGCGCCATTTCGGCTGGGACGAGCTTTGGAAAAAAGGTGAGAACTATATTGGCGCGACGATCAGGGCGACGGAGTCGTTAGGAGAGGTTCCTCCTGTCAAAGCAACCATCAAATTCCTAAGCCCAGCCGCATACTTCAGTGCCACGGACATCGATCCCGCAAAGCGGGTGGGCGGCGTCTCCGCACTAATCTACGCCGGAATTGGCTTTGGCGATAATGTTGAGATTGACGAGCATGGAATTCCATTAAGCGGCCGGATGATGCACGTCGCACGGGACACGCCCGACGGCCTCGTTCTGCGAAGCAGATTCGTTCTTGGTCTCGATAGCGACAAGGGCGGCCACGCCGTCCCGGACGAAATCGGACTGGGCCTGATGCGCCATTGCCATTCGGAGTTTTCATTCCTCGCGAAGGCACTCCCGTCTGTGTTTTACGGTGATCCAGCAAACCCCAGACCAGCTGACAACTGGTAGGTTGCTCGACTAGGAATAACGCAAGATAGCCGAGCGTCCAAACACCAGGAACGCTCGGCCTTCTGAGATGCCTAGTCGGTGATTGTGTTTTTGAGCACTCCTAGCCTTGTCGACTTCGACAACCTCGCAGGGTTTCTCCCAAAGCGCCGGATTACACTTGGCCGACCGTTGGTGCCACTTGCTGTCACCTGTCGTTAGGAGCGTAAAGCTGTAGCTATATTCGATTTGCCGATGTGGGTGCCCGCTGTCGGATGCCGCTTATGGACGCTTCGAGCGCCGAATCCCGCTCGGCGTCGACGTCAAGGAAGATCAGGTCGACGCTAGCTTTAAGAACGGCGTGCTGAGCGTAACCTTGCCAAAGACCGATAAGGCGCAGTCGCAGGTCAAGCGCATCGCAATCAAGAGCTGAGCGAATATACGCGCGCGGCAACGCCGCTTGGCGGTTGCCGCGCATACTTCGCCGCGTGCGCGGGCTCGGGATTTCCGGCCTTCGAACGGTAGGTGGACCATCTTTTTTGAATTCTGTGCACCCACTCTCGATGCGGAAGCCGTGCCCTCCACATCTACTCAAGCTCGGCGGCGATCGATGCGTGCTGAGCAGATGACATCTAGAGGTCCCTTAATGGTTTACGGGCGACGATCGCGTATCGGTGTTGCAATCCGCGAGAAAGCCCTTTCAGGTAACTTAAGTGCTTCGATTGGGCACGATGGATTGCCTTCAGATCAGTATCGACGGTTACGTTCGCAAACCCGGAATTCTGGATCAGGGCAGCAACATCCGCAGCGCGCGCGCCTTCTGAGAAATGCACCTGCGACAGGATGCGGTTGTGAATTTCGGCCATGCCCGCCGGCGCGGGGACCTGGTCCGCTTTCGTCAATCCCAACTGCTGGAGCAATTCTGCTGCTGTCTTCACGACACGCTCCGCCATACTGAGGTTGACGAAGTCACCATCAACGACAAGCAAGGTTCCGCCGGGCTTCAAGACCCTCAACCATTCCGCAAATGCCTGCCTCGGATCGACGAGTGTCCAAACGAGATGACGTGTTACCACGACATCATAGCTTTCATCCGGCTCCATGGTGTTTTCAGCATCGGCGATGCGAAACTCAATCGCTCGTCCACGCGTCTTCGCCTTTGCCCGGGCCCGTTCCAGCATCGGCTCTGCCCAATCAAGGCCTGTGACCTTGTAACCTAAATCGTCCATGAGATGCGATATGACCCCAGTGCCGCACGCCAGATCCAATGCGTGACGTCCTTCTCCTCGAGCGAGGTGCCTGATGATCAAATTGTGCCAGGCCTGGCGTTCCTCTTCTGAAAAGATCTCATGTCCGGGCGATTGATCGAAAGTCGCCGCACGCGCCGACCAATAGGTTTTAATCTCGTCCCGCAGCCCAAAATTGTGGCCCGCAGCCGCTCCTGTGTTCATCCTGCTCGATCCTGATTGCATGAGATTAAAATGGTTCTAATAGATATAACTTGACTGTTAAAGTCATAAAATAATACAGGCATCGCAGTTTCCACGGAGTGAAATTCGATGCGCATTAAAGCCAAAGCAGCCGCACTTGCAATGGGTCTACTTGCCACCGCTACCTGGCCGGCTTTCGCCGACAAGATTACCATCAAGGACGTGACCGGACGCGACGTCGAAGTTGAAGCTCCGGTCAAGAACATGATTCTCGGCGAAGGCCGGCAGATCTATTTCCTTGCTGCGCTCGACAGGCAAGCTCCGTTCGAACACGTTGTAGGCTGGCGCGACGACCTGCCGAAAGCCGACCCTGAATCCTACGAAGCCTATCTGGCAAAATACCCAGAAATCGCCAAGCTGCCGACGTTTGGCGGCATGAAGGACGGGACCTTCGACATCGAACAAGCCGTCGCGCTTAAGCCCGACGTGATCCTCATGAACGTCGACGCCAAGACTGCCACGGAAGAAGCTGGTTACATCGAAAAGCTCGGCAAGGTCGGCATCCCACTGGTCTATGTCGACTTCCGTGAAAAGCCGATGGAAAACACCGAGCCGAGCATGCGCATCATGGGCAAGCTGATGGGCAAGGAAACAATCGCCGAAGACTTCATCAAGTTCCGCGCCGACAGCATCGAGCGGGTCACGGGCGTGCTGGCGAAGGCCGACGCGAAGAAACCGCTGGTGTTCGTCGAGCGTGCCGGTGGATATTCCGATGATTGCTGCATGTCGTTTGGCAACGAGAATTTCGGCAAGATGGTCGAGATCGCCGGTGGCATCAACATCGCAAAGGACATCATCCCCGGCACCTTCGGTACGGTCAATCCGGAGCAGGTGATTGCCTCCAATCCGGACCAGATCATCATTACCGGCGGCAACTGGGACAAGTATGTTCCAGGGGGTGCCTGGGTCGGTGTCGGCTACGGTGCCGATCTGAAGGAAGCCCATCGCAAGCTTGAAGCGCTGACCCAACGTCCAGCCTTTACCGGCGTCAAGGCTGTCGCGGACGGCAATGTCCACGCCATCTGGCATCAGTTCTATAACAATCCGTATCAGTTCGTTGCAATCCAGGAGATCGCCAAGTGGCTGCATCCGGAACTGTTTGCCGACCTTGACCCCGAAGCGACATTCAAGGAACTGCACGCGCGCTTCCTGCCGCTCGATTACAAGCCGGGATACTTCGTCTCGCTCAAGGATGAATGATCCATGGCCATCGAGGCTGCGACCACCGAGTCAACGGGACGCGATCTATACCGCGCCCTCGCTTTTCGCCGCATTGCCATCTTGAGCTTGCTTGTCATTGCATTGTGCTTCAGCATATCGCTCGACATGGCGCTCGGGCCGGCAAATTACCCACTTTCGGACGTCCTGTCGGCAATGCTCGACCCGGCCGCCGTCGCGCAACAGCTGCGCGTCATCGTTTGGGATATCCGCATGCCGATTGCATTGATGGCAGTAACGGTAGGCGCCTCCCTATCGGTTGCGGGCGCCCAAATGCAGACGATCCTTTCCAATCCGCTTGCCAGCCCTTTCACGCTCGGGATTTCCGCTGCAGCCAGTTTCGGCGCTGCGTTGGCATTGGTCGGTGGCGTCGCGCTGTTTCCGGCAGCGATCCAGTACATGGTTCCACTCAATGCCTTCCTGATGGCGATGGTGGCAGCCCTCTTCATCCATTTCGCCTCGACAATGCGCGGCGTCAGCGTCGAAACGATCGTGCTACTCGGCATTGCGCTTGTCTTCACGTTCAACGCCGCACTTTCCTTGCTGGAATATCTGGCCTCTGAACAGGCGCTTGCAGCGGTGGTGTTCTGGACAATGGGCAGCCTCACCAAGGCGACCTGGCCGAAGGTTTACTTCACTGGGGCCATTCTGGTTGCGATGGTCCCGTTCCTGATGAAGGACGCCTGGGCATTGACGGCGCTTCGTCTCGGCGATGATAAGGCAGCCAGCATGGGCGTGAACGTGCGTCGACTGCGCCTGCAGACGATGATGATCGTCAGCCTGCTTGCTGCCATCCCGGTGTCGTTCGTGGGCACTATTGGCTTTGTCGGCCTGGTCGGACCCCATATCGCCCGCATGCTCGTCGGCGAGGACCAGCGCTTCTTCCTGCCGGGCTCGGTTATTTGCGGCGCGCTGCTGCTCTCGGCGACATCGGTCGTCAGTAAGATGATCATCCCTGGTGCGATTTTGCCGATCGGTGTGATCACCGCCCTCATCGGCGTACCGTTCTTCTTCGTCCTGATCTTCAGCAATCGGAGGCGCGCATGGTAGCGCTCGCACTTGATAATATCGGCGCCATGTATGGCCGCAGTTCTGTCCTTTCCGGCGTCAGTACCGACATTCTGGAAAAAGGCAGTATGACCGCCGTGATTGGCCCGAACGCTGCGGGCAAGTCGACACTTTTCAAACGCATAGCGTCGCTTATTTCCGGGCCAGGTCTCGTCCATCTGTCTGACACCGAGCGCGCGCAAACGAGCATCTGCTACATGCCGCAGGACACCGGCGCAAACGCTGTCTTGACGGTATATGAATCTATTCTCCTATCTGCAAAGCAAGGCAGCGGCTGGCGCGTTCACAATGACGAGCTCGATGAAATCGACAGCATTTTGAAGGCACTACGGATCGACGCGCTCGCGTTTCGCGGCCTCGGCGAACTTTCCGGCGGACAGCGCCAGTTGGTCTCCCTCGCCCAGGCGCTAATCCGCAAGCCCGAAGTGCTGCTGATGGACGAACCGACCTCGGCTCTTGACCTTCACCGCCAGGTTGACGTGCTGAGTTTTGTTTCCAACCTTGCTCGCCGCAAAGGCATGATCGTTCTCATCGCGCTTCACGACCTCAACCATGCCCTGCGTTATTGCGAAAACACCATCGTCATAGCCAATGGAACAATGGTTGCAAGCGGCAAGACCGCAAGCGTCATCACCACTCCGATGTTGCAGGAAATCTACCAGGTCAATGCCCGCATCGAGAATTGCTCGCAGGGCCGTGCATTGGTGATCGTCGACGGCCCGATCTAGTCCGAGCCGCTGGCAAATGGCAGTGACTTTGGCTTCACGGCGCGTGTGATGGTGCATAGGCCTAAGCGATCACCTTGGGGGCGAACGGAAGCCGGGTGAGATCGCACTCACCGGCCTGCTTGGTTGACTTCCGCATGCGACAGGATCGCCTCCGGACCGGGAATTCGTAGAAAGCTGCGGGTGCGCGATTACATCGGGATCTTGCGGGTAACGGGCGTTCGATCGCTCCAGCCATGTAGGCCAGTGAAACGCCGATCGCGCCGGTATTGCGGCCCAGCGTGTGGGCGGCATAGTCAACGTGGGCCGTGTTGCTAGTTCCCTGGCGAAATGAGCGTGCTCGTTGACGGGATCAGAGGTCGATAGGCTTCGACGCTCCCATCCGCGATGATACGCTACATCTTCACCGGCTGGAGCCAATCCAGCGGCGGGCAGTAGGTCATCTTGAAATTACCTTTCGGTGAGCCAGTTGATTGTTCAACTCTGAAGCAAGCGGGAGGCAGCCGTGGATCGCTCCGACAGCTTTCAAATTCAGTGCCCGAGGTGCGGCATGCGCGAGAGACTCACAATCTCGGGCATGGAGACGAGAGAGGTGTTCCAGTGCTTTGTCTGCGGGACCACCCGCAGCTTGCAGAAAGAGGACATTCTGCAGACTTGCCGCGATGCAGCGAGCAAGACGCGGCAAGCGCTTTGAAGGATTTCACAGAATCGGAAATGGCCGCTTCCCATACGGATACAGTTGAAGCTCCGTCTGAGCGTTCAAATTAACAGATCGGCGGACCAGGCTGAAAACGTTGAGAATTCGAAGCCGGGTAAGGTTGACTTTTTTCGCGTCGCCTTTTGCGATCAAAGACTGATCGTCGGCCATCTGCACAAGCTCCGGCGCGTCAGACTCCGGTTGCATTATGCAAGCAGATTTGCGATCCTGCGGGGACGGAGGTGTGATCCATTTGCCCGATTGAAATGGCCGCAGAGGCGTTCCGTGAAGTGGTGTTCCTGCGGGGCATCATGTTCGAGGACGGACCGTCGGTGGTTTCGTGACTGAAAGGAGACGAGACAATGCCCAAGTTAATCACAATCGGATATGGCGATCCGGCCGACTACGACCGCACGCCCAAGTCCGCCAGAGACGCCGCGCACGCCCAGGACGCCAAACTTCGGTCCGACGGCGCTGTGATGGGGATCGCTGGCGAACCGGTGCAGGTTCGCAATCCAGACGCTCACGGCGTGGAAACCCGCGATGGACCGTTCATGTCGTCCGCCTTGCCGATCGCCGGTTTCGCCATCATCGAAGCTGCCGACCTGAGCGAAGCTATCAAAAAGGTTTCGTGCGTGCCCTGTGCGGTTGCGCATGGCGTCGTTGAAGTTTGGCCATTGAAACAGGCAACTTGATCCGAGCCGCAACGTCTTCAGCAGCCACGAGCATCGCCGATGCACTGGCAGGGTCGTTTCGTGCAAACCGCTCGGCCAGATGATGGATTTCGCCCGACCGCACCTCGAGATCACTGTCATTGACCAGGGTGTGGGTTCCACAGTGCTTGCTCACGGCCGTGTACCCCTCGACAGCTTCGACGATACGCTTCATCGCAAGTCGAACCTCGTCCGGCCCCTTCCGCAGGTGCCGCAACTAATCTAGATGTTGGGCCTTTTGGGGCAAGTACGATCGACGATGATCAATGCGGCACGGCATCTGTCCTCTCGGGCAGATCGGAAGCGGTGATCCAAATGTGACCGTCGAATGCCAATTCTCCGCCATCGAGCTTGCGGCTGGCAATCCTCTCAAGCGTCGTAAGCTTGGAACGAATATCGCCAATCGCGCTGTCATTGACCACGCAGACCGCCTGACAGGTGCTGCCATCTCTCATCACGATCAAGGTATGGTGGCTGTTCTCCATAATTCTTCCCGACAGTGTCACGAGCCTCATGCTGTTTTCCTTCCGTAAGAGATTGCGGAAAGCCCCAGGGCTGGAGGTTCCGGATATATGGTTAACGAAAGGTTAACAGGAGCCAGGCCTGGCCGGTCATGGACGGTCAAACCCACCTTGAGAGGTCCGGTGCCCACCGCGTCGCCAAGCGTGGCCTTCTATTTGAATTACGGGACGCGCGAACGACCCCTGCGCTGTACTGCGCCGAGTTTGTTTTCGTCGACAATTTTTCTATGGATCTAGATGCAACTACCGCATTTACAATGCCGGCAGCGACATTGGAGCTTGCGGGTGCTGCAACAACGCTATCGAGCTGAGCGCTTAAAAAGCCTTCTCCCCGGCAAGCTGCTAGCTTCGCTGCAAGGTTCGCTCCTCCAACAGGGCGAGCAGCGTAACTACATCTACCTGCAGGTCCCGGCAGACTTCCTCGTATTCGTCTATAAGCGCCTCTCGATGGGGCATCTCACGCCGGAGATTGTCGAGCGTCGTTGATGCCAGCGCGTAGGATTCAAAGAGATCGTCCAATCGCCGGTCCTTGGTTGCGAGCAACCACCCACGATGGCGCGGTAGCGCCATCCCCAGGCGAGCCCGCCCTAGCTTTAACAAGCTCATTCCGCGCCTCCCTTGGCCCTGAGTAAGGCTATTTCGCCTCTACCTTAGGAAGGTACACGGCGACGGCCCGGCTATTGTCATTGAGAATTTCGCCTCCAACGATCAGGTAAACGGCTATCGCTGCTACCGAGAGAAGCATCACACCGATGGGCAACCCGGTTGATGCGGTTTTTTCCGGCTGCCCATAGCTATGTCTTTCATGCATCCTGATATCTCCCATGGTCTCCTCGAACCGAGGTAACAGCACCAGAGCAGCCGAAGGGACGGAAGAGCCGCTCTGGCACCGTTACAAACCCATGGCTTTTTTGTGAGGGTCTTCAGCGACATGGGCTAATTGAGAAATTTAGTGCAACGCGGCTTCCCAACAATCGACCTCAGACTTTTGCCAAGGGCCGATCAGACTGAAGTCCCATGCCGGAACTTTTCACATTGTCGCGGGTTTTGGTGCGCCTGCCAAATGGCGTGCCTAAGGCTAGGCTGGCAGTCCGCAACAAGCGCTTGTCTTATCGGGAACCCAACCCCGAACCCGCTTCGAGATGGAGAGGAACGGCAGGCCCAACACACGCGTAAGAATCGTCAAACCGCGGAAGCGGAAACCTCGCGCAGCCACTCAATGAACAGTCTCCCACTTTCTTTTTTTGGCTTCCTTGTTGGAACGACGACGAAGTAGGCCGCCCTGGTGCGGATGGATGCATCAGTAAGACGGACCAAGCGAGTTTGCTGGATAAGGTCGGCCACTAGACGATTCCAACCGAGCGCAATGCCTTGCCCGTTCATTGCGGCATAAATGGCCTCGATGTAGAAACTGCATCGAAGGCCTCGGGCCTTTTTCGGCGCCTTCACGGAAAAGGCCGCTAGCCACTCCTCCCAGCCCGTCCATGTAGGATCTTCCGTATCGCTTGATATCAAAGGATGGCCGACAAGATCTTGCGGTGTGCGGACCTCGCCAGCCGTGAGCAAATAATCTGCGCTGCAAATCGGGAAAACTTCGTCGTCGAACAATAGCTCCGCCTGACCGTCCGACCAAGTACCGGTTCCGTAGCGGATCGCCAGGTCTACATCGCTTGTCTCGATGCTTGTTCGGGCATCCTGCGTAATGATGCGAAGTTTGATTTCGGGATGGGCGCGAGAAAACGCGGCGATCCTTGGCAGAAGCCAGAAGTGCGAGAAGGAAATGGTCGCCGAGATGGCCAACTCATCATCCGGGCCTTCAGATCGGAGGTCGGCTACGGTGTCGGCAATCAGATTGAACGCGTCGCCGGCCGCTGCTGAAAGCAGCTTGCCCTTCTCCGTCAATTCGATCTTGCGGTGGAGCCGCCGAAACAAGGGGAAACCGAAATCTTCTTCCAGCAAATGGATTTGCCGGCTTACGGCAGCCTGAGTAACACCGAGCTCCGTCGCCGCGCGCGTGAAGCTGGACAAGCGGGCCGCCGCTTCAAATGCCGTCAAGGCGGTGAGCGGCGGTAGTTTCTTCCTCAGGTTCGACATCTGTCTTCCATTACATTTGGTAATGTCACCTGCGCATATTTATGCCGTTGAGCGACCAGAATAGTTGAGCGATTTTGTCTTTCAGCCCCTCGGCCTTTCGATCGGAACATAAGGTGGATTTATGCTGCAGACATTTGCTTCTCCCATATCGGCCCTCCTGGACGCAAGGGCTGAAGGACATTCACTTCCAGCCGGCCTTTACACACGCGAGGACGTGTTCGAGGCAGATCTCGAGGTGTTCTTCCGCCGGCACTGGATCTGTATCGGCCTTGAATGCGATGTGCCGGAGCCTGGCGATGCATCCGTTATTGATATCGGCAAGACGAGCCTCATCGTCCTTCGCGACGACGACGGCGATATCCGCGTCATGCACAACGTCTGCCGTCACCGCGGCTCACGTCTGCTGGATCCGGGCAAGACGATCGTTTCGAAGCTCGTCTGTCCCTATCATACCTGGACCTATGAGTTGACGGGCGAGCTGAGCTACGCGCCTCATATGGGCAAGAACTTCGACAAGGAATGCCGCAGCCTCAAGGCGGCGGCATTCAAGTCGGTTGGCGGCCTCATCTATGTCTGCCTATCGGACAATCCGCCCGAAGATATCGAGCGCCTCATCGACGTCATGGCCGAACGCCTTGCACCCTACGATATCAGCAACGCCAAGGTCGCGTACGAATCCGATGTCATCGAACAGGGCAACTGGAAGCTCACGATCGAAAACAACCGTGAATGCTACCACTGCTCCGCTAACCATCCCGAACTCTGCGTCTCCTTTGTCGACCTCGATTTCGGCTTCGACCCGGACGCCTTGAGCCTGGAAGATCGCGCCCAGGCCGAGGAGCATTTCTCGCTCTATGCGGAACGCACCAAGCGGTGGGAGGCGGACGGGTATCCATCTGCAGCGGTCGAGCAATTGGTGAACTGCACCACTAATTTCCGAACGCAACGGCTCGTCATTTCGGGTGCTGGCGAATCCCAGACCCCCGACGCGACCGCAGCCTCGGCAAAGCTGCTCGGCACGATATTGCGCAAGGATCTCGGCGATATGCACCTCTGGGGCCACAACAGCTGGAACCACTTCATGGGCGACCACGCCGTCGTTTCGATCGTCATACCGCTCTCAGCGGATAAGACGCTCGTGCGGACGAAATGGCTCGTGCACAAGGATGCGGTCGAAGGCGTCGATTACGACCTCGAAAAGCTGACCAACGTCTGGATCGCCACGACCGAGCAGGACGCCGAACTCGTCGCCCGCTCGCACGCCGGGATCGAAGATCCAGCCTATGTGCCAGGCCCCTACTCACCCTTCTCCGAAACCAACCTCGACAAGTTCACGTCTTGGTACATCGACCGGATGCGTGCCCATGGATACTAAGAGCTCCTTTTCTCCGGTCGGGCGTCTTGAGCCTGACAACTTGTGGAGCCGCGACAGGGATGAAGATCTGGTCTGCGTGGATGTCCATCAGGAAACGCACGACGTGAAGACCTTCACCTTTGCGTCTCCCGAGGGCAAACGTTTTGCCTTCGAAGCCGGTCAATATTTCCTGTTCGACCTCGATGTTGATGGCGAGCCGGAAAGCCGGTGCTACAGCATATCGTCGTCCCCGAAGCGCAGCAATGCGTTCTCGGTCACGGTCAAACGCGTCGCCGGCGGCAAGATATCGAACTGGCTTCATGACAAGCTCGTCGTCAACGCCAAGGTCAAGGCAAACGGTCCTCTCGGCCACTTCGTTCGGCCGAACGGCCGGAAGTATCTGTTTCTGTCCGGAGGATCAGGGATTACCCCGGTCATGGCGATGGTCCGCGAGTTGGCAGACACGTGCGAACCCGCCGATGTTGTCTTCATGCACGCGGCGCGGACCCCGAAGGACCTCATCTTTCGCGACGAACTCGCCAATCTGGCCAACCGAGTGAAGGGCCTGCGACTGCAGTTTCTGCCGGAAGTCGTTTCCGGTGAGGCCAATTGGCACGGTCTGACGGGACGCATATCGGCTGCATATATGCAACTCGCGGTTCCCGACGTCGCTGAACGCATCATCATGTGCTGCGGCCCTGCGCCGTTCATGGCGGCGGCGCGCGCGATCACGGCCGAACTGGGCGTTCAGGCGTCCAACTATATCGAGGAGAGCTTCGATGCAGCGGTGATCGACGACGTGGATATTCCTAACGTCGAACAGCCCGCCACCCGAACATTCCAGGTCGAATTTTCCAAACAGGCTCGCAAGATCGAGGTTGCAGGTGAGCAGACCGTGCTCGCCTGCGCAAAAAAGGCAGGAGTAAAGCTTCCCTCATCCTGTTCGAATGGCGTTTGCGGCACATGCAAGTCGAAACTGGTATCCGGCTCGGTCGAGATGAACCACAATGGCGGCATCCGGCAACGAGAGATAGATGCCGGACTCTTTCTGCCGTGCTGTTCGAAGCCGCTGAGCGATCTCGTCATCGATCGCTAGCATCATCCGAGCATCGGGACACCGGTTCATTGTCGGGCCTTAGCTTGTCAGGCCGCGAGCGCGCCACTCTTCTTTGCCGTCCAGGTGGCGATGGGTCCCATGAGGCCAGTGTTGTGGCAGTCATAGGCCTCAATACCAAGCTCTCGTCGCCGTTTTCTCGTATCTCGACATTGTCTGTCGGGGCGGCGGCGACGTCCGAGAAGACAGCACCATCGGGCTTCAGCACTTGGTGCAGCCGCAGGCATGGTTATCAGCAATGTTCCTCCTGCGCTCGGTTGCACCCGAGCCGTTCACTTCAATGTCTCGGGCGATCAGGCAACAACGCCCAGAAGGCGAACAACGGCGTTTCGTCGGAGCGCATGGCGTGCCGGACACCAGGTGGATTGTAAAACGAGCCTCCGACCCCGGGTGAGAACCACTCGGAGGTGCCATGCTGAAACTCTCCCTCCGACAGAACCAGGTAAGTTTCTTCCGGGGCATGGTCGTGATCGGGATAACGCACGTTCGGCGCCATCAGCGTCGCTCCAAGCCATAGGTCACTTCGGTCCTCCAAGCCACCCGGTCCGACGATCATCGTATTGGCGTGGCTCATCAGGAAATTCTCGCTTGCCGTATGATCGTAGACGGAGCGCCACTTCCATTCGAGCATCGGCTCAAGGTCCGCGAAGCGCTCAATCAGCGCATCCAGTGACGGTCGCCAGGTTTTCGTTGCCAGAACGCTCTCGATATGTCGGTTGCACACCGGAAGGCGCTTTCCGATGTTCAAGCGTTGGGGTTGTGGCGCTTCGAGTTGGGCAAATATCTCCATGACGGACCGGCGCGCCCTTAAATCCTGAGCGAATTGGTCGAACGCGACGAAAGCCGCATCCAGAAAAGCTTGCAGAGCGTCGACCCGCGCCATCGTTAGAGATCCTTGGCAAGACGCAGCGCGTCGTAGATGGCCGCATGCGTGTTACGCGCCGCGACCGCATCGCCGATCCGGAAGAGTTGGTAGGCACCTTCCGGGTTGCGTTCAACCGATTGCGGCGTTCCAGAAATCAGGTCGTCGTAGGACACTTCGCCGAGGTTCCTCGAACCAGGCTTCAGTTCGAAATAGAGGTCATCGAGCGGAATGGTGCCGTGATTGACGACGATCTGATCGAAGGTCTGCTGCTTGGCCACGCCGCCATAGTCGCTGCCGACATGCGCGATGATCTGATTGCCGCTCTTCTCTGCCGCCTCCAGCCTGTAGGTGACGGTAAAGGTGACATCGAGTTTCTGCAGCGAGCGCATGTAGGGAACGAGGTTCATCGCCATGACTTCCGGCGCGAAGGAACGGTCCGGCGTCATGATCTCGACTTTCGCACCGGCCCTGGCGAGGAACTCCGCAGCCTGAAGACCAGCATGATCGCCCGCATCGTCGAAGATGAGCACGTTGGTTCCCGGCTTTACATCACCCGAGATGATGTCCCAGGAGGAAACGACAAGCTCGTTTCCCTTCGAAAGAACCTCCGTATGCGGCAGTCCGCCTGTCGCGATGATGACAACATCGGGCGCTTCGGCATGCACGGTGTCAGCCTCGGCCCAGTTGTTGAACCGGAAGGTGACGCCGAGCTTTTCGCACTGGTTCATGCGCCAGTCGATGATGCTGATCATTTCCCGTCGGCGCTCGCTTTGGGCCGTAAGCCGGATCTGGCCGCCCGGATTGTTCGCGGCCTCGAAAACGACGACCTCATGCCCCCGCTCCGCAGAGACGCGAGCGGCTTCAAGGCCAGCTGGGCCCGCCCCCACAATTACGACCTTCTTGCGGACCACCGCCTTCGGGATCCGGTGCGGCATCGTTTCTTCCCGGCCGGTCGCAGCATTATGGATGCAGAAGGCCATGCCACCTTGATATATGCGGTCAAGACAGTAGTTGGCGCCGACACAGGGGCGGATATCATCCTCTCGCTTTTCCATGATCTTTCGCACGATATGCGGGTCGGTCATGTGCGCGCGGGTCATTCCGACCATGTCCACCTTGCCCGACGCGATTGCGTGGCGCGCGGTTGCCACATCCGGAATCTTGGCTGCATGGAACGTCGGAAAATTGGTCGCGGCGCGGATCTCGCCCGCGAAATCAAGATGCGGCGAATTTGCCATACCCTGAATCGGGATGACGTCGGTCAGACCCGCATCCGTATCGATATGGCCGCGAATAACATTCAGATAGTCTATAAGGCCGCTGTCGCGAAGGCGTTTTGAGATCTCAATGCCTTCGCTCATTCCGGTCCCGCCGGGAAGACATTCGTCGGCTGTATAGCGAACGCCCAGGATGAAGTCGTCACCGACCCTTTCACGCATTGCCTTGAAGACGTCGAAACAGAAACGCAAGCGATTGTCGAGCGAACCACCATAGGGACCATCGAGCTCGTTGGTGAGCGGCGAGGTGAACTGGTCGATGAGATGGCCGTAGGCTTCAAGTTCGACGCCATCCATACCACCGGCCTTCATACGCTCGGCCGCGTCAGCGAAGTCCTTGATGATGCGCTCGATATCCCAGTCTTCGATCTTCTTCGGAAACGCGCGGTGTGAGGCTTCGCGATGGTGCGAGGGTGCAATGACCGGGAGCCAGTCGCCCTTGTCCCAGCGGGTGCGCCTGCCGAGATGAGTGAGCTGGATCATGATCGCGGCGCCCTCATCGTGCACAGCGTCCGTCATCTGCCTAATCCACGGCACGATCTCGTCCTTGTAAGCTAGCAGATTGTTGAAGACCGGGGGGCTGTCTTTCGAGACTGCAGCTGAGCCGGCAGTCATCGTCAGCGCCACACCGCCCTTCGCCCGTTCAACCGTATAGGCGCGGTAGCGGCCCTTCGGCATACCGTCTTCTGGGTAGGCAGGCTCGTGGGACGTGACGATGATGCGGTTGCGCAGGGTCAAATGCTTCAACTGAAACGGCTGAAGCAGGGGATCGTTCGACATGCGAGGGGCTCCGGTTTAAGGGACTTTAATTCGCAACGGTAAGCGAAAATGTACACAAGTGTCAACAAACAAAAACACCGTAGTTTGGAACTTCGACACTCGTGTACATTTTGCTTGAAGCAGTCCTTTGGATTTGTTAGGAGGTAATCATGGAACAGAGTGACACCGGCTGGCGCGGTTCTCAGGAGGGGTGGCTCGAAGCGGCCTACGACTCCCTGCTCGAGTCTGGCGTGGAGTCGGTGAAGATCCTGCCGTTGGCCAAACGGCTCAATCTTTCCCGGACTAGCTTCTATTGGTTCTTCAAGGACCGCGAGGAACTGTTGAACGCTCTCATTGCGCGCTGGAGGGAGAAGAATACGGGTAACCTCGTCAAGCAATCCGAAGCCTATGCGGAGTCCCTGGCCGAGGCGATGCTGAACGTTTTCGACTGCTGGGTGAGCAAGGACCTGTTTGACTCCCAGTTCGAATTCGCCGTTCGTAGCTGGGCGCTGCAATCGCCGGAGATACTGGCCGAAGTCCAGCAGGCCGATCAGGTCAGAATGGAGGCGCTGGGCCGCATGTTTATGCGTTTCGGCTACGAGGCGGGACCAGCGGATGTTCGCGCGCGAACAACCTACCTGGTCCAGATTGGATACATCTCGATGCAGTCCAAGGAGGACCTGGCGCTCCGTATGAGGCGCATTCCGGATTACATCGCGATTTATACCGGACAAACGCCGCAGCAGAGGGAGCTCGACCGCTTCTACGCCCGGCATGGCTACAAAGCAGAGTGAGAGAACAATGGAAACGGGCGGACCTTTGAGGGTTGGCGTACTTGGTGGTGCCGGATGGCTGGGCGGCGCAATAGCCAAAGCCATTGTCGGCGCAGGCGTCGTTGAACCTGAAAACCTGTCCCTCTCCTATCGCCGCGAGCGTCCCTACCGTTTCAACCGCTCCTCCTGGACATCAGACAACCAGGCACTCGCCGACCGCTCTGACGTTATCGTTCTCTCCGTCCGCCCGGCGGACTGGCCCACCCTGAACGTCGATGCCGAAGGCAAGCTTCTCATCTCCGTCATGGCGGGTATTCGCCTGAGCGCTCTTTGTGCGCACCACCGGACGGACCGTGTGGTTCGTGCCCTGCCGAATGCGGCGGCCGAAGTTCGAAAGTCCTACACGCCTTGGATCGCCACGGCCGGCTTGCGAAAAGATGATCGGGCGATCGTGCGGGCTATATTCGATGCCTGCGGCTCTCAAGATGAAGTGTGCGAAGAGGCGGAAATCGACTATCTGACCGGCCTCACCGGATCGGGGCCCGCCTTTCCGGCGCTGCTCGCCGAAGCGATGATGACAGACGCCATCTCGCATGGACTGTCGCCCGAGATCGCCAAGCGGGCCGTCAACACCCTCATGGTGGGTGCGGGCCGGCTGCTGGAACAGCGGGACGACTGTCCCAGTGAAACAGTCCAGACCTTCCTTGACTATCGCGGCACCACAGCTGCCGCGATCGAGGAGATGCGCGCGGCCGGGTTCGATGATGCCGTTTCGCGCGGGTTGACGGCTGCATTGAGGAAATCGGTTGGCATGGGGGAAGCCTCCTAGCGCCGTAAGGGCGGGTTCCGCGGCACTCCGCTTTCAAAAGATAAGCCGCCAAAAGAGGGAACGATAATGAAACGCTTGCTTGCATCGACATGCCTGTTTCTTGGAACCGTCACTGGTTCGTCGCTCGCCAATGCTGCGGACTGCGGCGGCGTCACAATCGCCAGCATGAATTGGCAAAGTGCCGAGGTAATTTCCAACCTCGACAAGATCATCCTCAATGAAGGTTACGGCTGCAGCGCCGAGATCACCATCGGAGACACCGTCCCAACCATCACGTCGATGGCGGAAAAAGGCGAGCCTGATATCGCGCCGGAAGCCTGGATCGATCTGCTGCCCGACGTGGTCAAGAAAGGTACGGAGGAAGGTCGCATCGTCAAGGTTGGCTCTCCCCTTCCCGACGGCGGCATCCAAGGCTGGTGGATCCCGAAGTACTTTGCCGATGCCCACCCCGACATCAAGACAATTCCCGACCTCCTGAAACATCCCGATCTTATCAAGGATCCTGAAGACCCGAGCAAGGGGGCAATCTTCAACGGGCCGCAGGGTTGGGGAGGCACCGTCGTAACCGCACAGCTGTACAAGGCCTTCGAAGCTGAAAAAGCCGGCTGGACTCTCGTTGACACCGGATCCGCCGCAGGTCTCGACGGTTCAATCGCCAAGGCCTACGAACGCAAGGAAGGCTGGGTCGGCTACTACTGGGCGCCGACCGCCCTTCTCGGCAAATACGAGATGGTGCAGCTGCAAGCCGGCGTGCCATACAATACGGCCGAGTGGAAGCGCTGCATTACGGTTGCCGAATGCACCGACCCCAAACCCAGCGCATGGCCGGTCGACACGATCGTTACGCTCGTCGCCAAGCCCTTTTCCGAAAAGGCAGGCCCCGAGGTCATGGATTATCTCAACAAACGCTCCTGGAGCAATGAGACGATCGCCAAGCTCATGGCCTGGATGACCGACAACCAGGCGAGCGGCGAAGAAGGTGCCAAGCACTTCCTCGAAGAAAACCCGGATATCTGGAAGAAGTGGGTTTCCCCGGAGGCCGCCACCAAGATCGAGGCTGCGCTTTAATCACCACTGCCGAACGCCGGTGCGGTGCGCTTTCGGCACACCGCACCGTGCGTGCCGATATAACAACAAGAACGGATCGGCTCTTTCGAGAAGGGGAACCGAATGGACTGGTTTTATCAATTTCCTCACATGAACGACAACGCACTTCGAGATCTGAAGAAGGTCATCGACGAGACTTTTCGCGGCTTTACGCGCAGCTACGGCGACCTGATCGAGGGCTTCTTCACGCCCCTGCAGCATTTTCTGATCGCCGCCGATCGGTTCATGACCAAGACGCCTTGGCCGATCATCACGCTCCTGATCCTGGTCATCGCCTGGGCAGCCACGAGGAGCCTGCGGATCGTCGGCGGCTGTCTCGCGACGCTGTTGTTGATCGGCTACTTCGGCATGTGGGACGACACGATGCGGACGATCTCGATGATCTTCGTGTGCACCGTTCTGTCGATCGCGATCGGACTGCCGACCGGCATTCTGATGTCGCGCTCGGACAAGGTCCAGCGGATCGTCAATCCCGTGCTCGACGTGATGCAGACCATGCCGAGCTTTGTTTACCTGATACCCGTCGTCATGCTGCTCGGCATCGGCAAGGTTCCCGGTCTGATCGCCGTTGTCATCTATGCCATCCCGCCGATGATCCGGCTCACCAATCTCGGCATTCGTCTCGTCGACAAGGATGTGCTGGAGGCGGCCGACGCCTTTGGCGCTGACAACAGACAGAAGCTTTTCAAGGTGCAGCTGCCCCTAGCGCTTCCAACCATCATGGCCGGCATCAACCAGACCATCATGATGGCGCTCGCCATGGTCGTCATCGCTTCGATGATCGGCGTTCAAGGTCTTGGCCAGCCGGTGCTCAAAGCGATCGCGAACCAATACTTCACGCTCGGCATCTTCAATGGCCTTGCCATCGTCGGCATTGCTATCATGTTCGACCGTGTCAGTCAGGCCTATGGTGAACGGCTCCAGAAGCATCGGGAGGTTGTCCATGGCTGACCATGCTTTCGGCGGCATCGCGATCCGCCATCTCTACAAGATCTTCGGGCCGAATGCGCAGGCTCATGTCGAGGCCGTCAGGAGCGGTCTGACCAAGACCGAACTGAATGAGCGGCACGGACACGTGCTCGGACTTCGCGACATCAACATCGAAATGCCGTCGGGCTCCATTCAGGTGATCATGGGGCTTTCCGGATCGGGCAAATCGACGCTCATCCGCCACATCAACCGGCTGATCGACCCGACAGCCGGCGAAGTCCTCGTCGACGGCATCGATGTGGTGAAGATGCCGGATAAGGATTTGCGCGAATTCCGTCGTCACCAGACGGCCATGGTATTCCAGAAGTTTGCCCTTCTTCCGCACCGCAGCGTGCTCGACAACACTATCTTCGGCCTTGAAATCCAGGGTGTGTCTCACGCGCAGAGCATCGATACCGCCATGCGATGGCTGGAGCGCGTCGGGCTCAGAGGTTTCGAGCAGAAGTACCCGAACCAGCTGTCGGGCGGCATGCAGCAGCGCGTCGGCCTTGCCCGGGCGCTTGCCAACGACGCACCGGTGCTCTTGATGGATGAGGCTTATTCGGCACTCGACCCGCTCATCCGCACGGATATGCAGACGGTGCTTCTGGACCTACAAAAGGAGATCAAGAAGACGATCGTCTTCATCACCCACGACCTCGACGAGGCTTTGAGGCTCGGCGACCAGATCGCCATTCTGCGCGACGGCGAGGTCATACAGCAGGGGACCAGCCAGGATATCGTGTTGAGACCCGCCGACGACTATGTCGCGAACTTCGTGAAGGAGGTGAACCGGGGCCGCGTCGTGCATGTTGAGGCCATCATGACGCCACTTGGGGCGGGCGCTGTCGATAGCGGGCAACGGATTCCCGCCGATTTCACGATCGAAGAGGCGGTACGTGCGCTCACAGCTGCACCCGAAGGCGACATCACCGTCGTCGATTCTTCCGGCAAGCCTCTCGGCACCGTCACGTTTCGCCAGCTGGCCGGTGCGATGGTCAATGCGCATGAAGCCTACGATCGCACAATGACGGTCGCAGCTACCGCCGCGTGACATGACTGGTCGGTCGCCCAAACGCTGCATGCTCCGGGTGGCCGGCCTTTGCCCCGAAAGCGCGAGGTGGCCGAGGCACTACCAACTCAATCCCTATCCCCTCGCCGCCGGGGGCGCACTGACGGCAAACACGGCGGTGGAGGGCCGCCCGACGGAACGTCATGCAGCCTACTACACAGAACGGGCAATCGGGATCGCCGCGATGATTGTCGTCGAACCAATGCCGGTTCATCTGCGGCCGTTTTGACCCGCGGCAACTTCTGGCATTCCGACGATCGCGTTTCGATCCTGCCGAACCCCATTCTCGTTCAGATCCAACGCGGCTAAGTTTAGCTGCTTCCTACTGCGGTTCCCGGGTAGTTGATGCGTGCTATCGCGCCTGCGTTTCTTTGGTCGCGTGACTTGTAAGGCTTTGCTCGGTCAACATCCTCAGATATGGCTCGATACTGTTTTCGATCTTCAAGCAAATCTGGTCGTATTCTTCAATCAAGACCCCATCGGGAGTGTCGGTGCTGCGCAGCACATCGAGTTGGATTGACGCCTCGGCATAGGCAATGAAAATCTCGATCATCGATCGGCTTCTTAACTCGGAAAGTAAGCGCCCGTAGGCAGGCAGCCGTAGCATCATGCGTGCTCTGCCGATCTTTTCCAGGTTCATTTTCTTGCTCCGTTTTGGCCACAAGCAGTAACCGCAGCGGTCCAACTCTGACTGCTAAGAAAAGTTCCTGGTGGGGTCTATGCCTTTACGGCCCGGGCGGCGACATTCGTGAGCAGCCGAACAACATCCATCTCGATCCTCGCGCAGTCGCAATCCAGTCGGGCATGGCGCGTTTTGTGGCCTTCAACCGCACGCACCTGGTCCCTCTGAATGGCCGCGAACCCGTAGGCCTTTAGGAGGTCCTTTAGGGCTGGGATTTTCAGCGTTTCTAGCTGCCGTCGATACGCCGGCAAGCGCATCATCAGACGCCGACGGCCGATCGTCTCGAAGTCCACAGCTGGTCTCCAATTTTGTCGTCTTTCTAAGATTCAAATCGAAACCAAAGGAAAGGTTCCCTCAGGCAGCGCTCGGCGGGCGTGGCGCCAAGCGCGTCGTCGGCCAGGCGCTGTTTTATGCATTCGACGAACAGCCCATGCGCTTTGATTGGCGTGGAACTTGTCCTTCAAGGATGACGCGGAAAGCCTGCACCGGTTCCGCGATATTCTTCACCTTCTGCGCCCATCGGCTCGAGGCCGGAAACCAGCTTATTCTCAACCTCTGGTGACCTTTGGCGAGACCATATCTCGCCCGGTCTCGAAGCCGGGCCGCGACATTTGACGCCCTCGCCATACCGGTCCTCGCCCTCGACGATCACCTTCCCGAGATTAACCCAACTTCGTCGAACGCAGCCCCGCCTCAGGCGACGGATCATCCACCTTCCACCCAGCAGGTTCGCGCCGGTGATTAGGCTCGCAGCTGTTTCAGGACCCATTCGGTTCCATCCACCCGCGGCACGCGATCGGTCGCACGCTTCTGGAGCCACTGGAGATCCATGGGCTGGATCGGCGCCAGGAACGGGTGAACAAAGCACTCGAAGATGTTGGTTTGCCACAGAATTTTCGATATCGGTTCCCGCATCAGCTGTCCGGCGGCCAGCGCCAGCGCGTGGCCATTGCCCGGGGGCTCTGTCACCCCACATTCTACTGCTCGATGAACCGACGTCGGCGCTCGACGTGTCCATCCAGGCCGAGATCCTGAACCTGCTGAAAGATCTGCGTGAGCGAGAAGGGCTGACATATATCCTCGTCAGCCACGATCTCGCCGTGGTCGCTCACCTGTGCGACCGCGTTGCCATGATGCAGGATGGTGGCTTCGTCGAAGTTGCGGAAAAGCGGCAGCTGATCAAGCGGGCCGTTATCCACCCCTACACCCGCACCCTGATCAACGGCAGTCGTGGCTACATTCCTCGTCGCGATGATCTCACGTTAACCTGCCATGATTTTGTTTGCTTATAACTGGCGACGATTATCCGGGCCCCTGTTAGCTACAAGCGCCATCGATTTCCAGCATCATCGCTGACGCGTCTAGAAAGTTTGGCTCGGCCCATGCCGGTCGCTTAGGTCGAAAGCCGGCTACTTCAAGCCATAGCGAGGCAACGCGACAGCCACCTTTGCTAAATAAACCATTGGCTGTGTACCGCGATCATAGCGCGTTTTGGGAGGTAGTCTTATATTCCGTTTTTGAAATATACATTGTGCTTATGTCCAATGGGAGAGGAGGACACCGTGCACGGACCTAGCGTCAAGGACACCCGCGAGCGCGCGGCTTCACCGATCGAATTACAGGATCTTGCAAAAAAGCTTGCGGCTCTCGCTCGACAAATCAAGACAATCGCAGCAACACCTCTCAGCGAGGGGGGGCGATTTGGACGACAGCGGCCAAACCTCTACGAGTGCAGCAAGGCTGCATCAGCCGCGATCTATGTGACAAGAAAGTCACCGAAGGCAAAATCGAAAAACCGTTGGTGACCGTTTCAGCATCGACACCTTTGGCATCAGCGCGGACACGGTCAGCCCGTCGCACATGAAGGATGTCCAGATCGAACTGATGCCGCGCTCGAAGGAAAAGTCACGGACGGGCAATATGGCTGGCGCGAGGTGCAACAGCGCCACCGGTAGCGAAGGCTAGGCGGCGTTGGACCATCAAGGTGCGTCACGTAGGTTCTGTTTGAGGCGCCCCCGCCAAGCTGATCCGAGCCCGGTCAGATGCGCGCTTCGAGGAACGGAATCATGCCACTGCTATGATGCGTAAGTAAAAACAGAAATTGCACGACAAAAGCCCGTATTGCACCAAAAGCGGGAGTTCAGGCCCATCACCCAACCGAGGCAGCTTCCATAGCCTGGTACAGCCGATCAAATCCAACGCCTGTGCCACTTTCTCTTCTCTCTGCGTGCTTGACATCTGCAAACATGGCTTGCTCGGTGAAGGTCATCTCGGTTCCTGTAGGCGTGCTTTCGAACTCCACGGTTACAAGAGATGAAGAAAAGCTTCGGCCATCTGTCCGCATCGTATAGGCATAAACTATGCGTTGCCGCTCGGCGATTTCGAGGAAATGAGCGGTCATCTCCTGAACGATCCCCTGAGGCATGCGCCAGACCAAGCGTTCGCAACCATCGACTCGGAAGTCGAACCGATCTTCCAGCACATGCCAGTCGGGATGACAGGCATTCCATTGTCGCTTCAAGGCACGATCAGACCAAAAGCGAAATGCGTGAGCGGGGCTACCCGGCAGTGCGCGCTTGATGACGAACGTGCGGTGGTCGACATTGACTCCCATCAGTGATCCTTCTTTTCCGGTGTTTGCGCCATCAGAATAGCCAGTCGATCGAAGGCATCGTTCATCTCGCTCTGGCGCTCATCGATCCAGTTGCCCACTGCACGAAAGGCGTCTGGGCGCATCCGGTAGGTCCGCACGCGGCCGACCTTTTCGGAGATGACGATGCCGCCTTCCTCGAGGACACGAAGGTGCTTCAGGACCGCCGGAAGTTGCACGGCCGCTGGTGCAGCGAGTTCCTTCACCGCGGCCGGTCCCTTCGAAAGCTGCTCGATGAAGGCTCTTCGGTAAGGATCCGAGAGAGCATGAAACATCCGATCGAAATTCGTCTGCGGTGTGTTCTTCATTCAGTCTTCTCCCGGAAGCGCTCTGGCAGGGCCTCCTTATAAGGGAAAAACCGGAAGAAGGGACGTGCCTCGTCCATTACACGCGCCACCGACGGGCGTGACAGGAGCCGATCCAGATAGGAGGACAACGCGGGCCTCACGCCTCCAATCGGATGAACGACGGATGCGAAAAACAAGGCTGGGAAGGCGGCGCAATCCGCCAGCGTGAAGTCGTCACCCACCGCCCAGGCCTTTCCCGATAGCTGCGTCTCGATCATTGCATAGGCCGTCTCGAGCGCCTCATGCGCCTCGGCAACTCCGTACGGATCTCCGGCTCCGGCCGGCCTGATCCGGTCCGTGACGATCTTCTGCATGGGCACACTGACATGGAGATCATAGAAGCGATCCCAGAGCCGCGTGTCCAGCCGCAGCCGTGCGTCGTCAGGGAGGAAGCGGAATTGCTCGGGGTATCGCGTCTGCAGATACTCAATGATGATGCTCGTCTCGGGCACGACGCGACCTGTTGCGCTATCATGCAACACGGGAATCTTCCCGACAGGCCAACGTTCAAAATGCGCTGCGGCCGATCCCGGATCGGAGAAATCCACCGTCCTTGCCTCAAAGACCAGCTCGCTTTCATAAAGGCTTATGAGAACCTTGTGGCAGAAGGAGGCAAGTGGGTGGATGTAGAGCGTCAGCATGGGCCACTCCTAAGTTTCCAACATTGGAAACTTATAGACCTGCCCTTCCATCGACGCAACAACAGTTTCCTTTCTTGGAAACCTTTTTGCGATTTCGAATGGCGATAGACTGCAGGGAGTAGCACCGGTCCGATCACCCGAAAACGGAAGGCGCGTCCGACAATGTTGCCCATGCCGTTCGGCTCACTTGCCGAATCGGCTGGTCGCGGCTGCCCTCTTGGCATCCAGCCAAGCCGTTGCCGGAGGACTGGAGGAAGCGCACCGGGCGATGCAGCGCCCGCGCACGCCCGGCGCGAACTTGCGCATCTCCAACCTCAAGAACTGGCTTGCGATCCATCGGCAGAAAGATCTTGAACGCTTCGGGTCTGCGCCACGCGCAGGCAAGAGAGATCTTGCCGAGTGGAAAGCGGCTCGCACATTGTCGCCGGCATCCCTTCGCTTTCATCTCGTCAAGCTAATGCGTCTTTGACCGCCGCAAGAAGAACTCGGGTGTCGAACGGCTTGCGGAATATCCCCAAGTTCGATGTTTCGCTCCGTTTGCCTTCAATGTCGTGGCGGCCGGTCATCAAGAAAACCGGCATTTCCGGCCGAACAGAGTTCACGGCATCGCAGAGTTCAAAGCCATCCATTCCTGGCATTCCAATATCGGTGATTATGACATCCAACCCGGAGAGACCGTTGGAAAGCAAAGACGCGGCAGACGGGAACCCGCGCGCAGAATAACCGGCCGATTCCAGCAAGTCTTCCAGCGCTTCGAGCACAACCGGATCGTCATCGACGACTGCAACGACGGGTCGCTGTTTACTTGCCTGCTGTTCCTGTTCCCCATCGATTGCCATGGATGAACGGTCCTCCTGGCCATGCACTGTCACTTGAACAGACTGCGGCATGCAATCTTCTCCACCTGCACCAATGGCTAGCGAAAGCACAACGCATTGTCACGGCACTTCTCGTTAAAACAATCTTAAGGTGAACGAGGCATTTGGTGATTGGTTCCTTCTTCCAGGAGCCCTATCACTCCGGAGAACTATGTCACCTCGATCATGTGTGCAGATCGGCCTGCTTCCGGCGGTATTGTCGGGGAGACATGCCCATCACCCGGCGAAACATGGCACTAAATCCACTGTCAGTCGCAAATCCAAGTTCCTGGCCGATATGTGATATCGGCAAATTGCTTCCGCGGAGCTTGGCGGATGCCAATCTCACCCGCCAAAGGGCGATATAGTCCATTGGCGACAATCCCACATGAGCGCGAAATCTTGCCGCAAACCCAGACCGCGATTGCCCGGCGATGCGCGCCAGTTCGCTGACCGTCCAGGCACGAGCCGGATCTGCGTGAATGGCTCGCATCGCTGGGCCCAAGTTTCGATCAATCAGAGCGTGAAGCCATCCGACGCCCTCGTCGAGCTTCGCCAAATGCGCACGCAATACGTGAATGAAAGCAAGGCGCATGAGGTCGTTACTCGCCAGTCGAGCTCCAGGCCTGCCGCTGTCCCATTCGTGATCCAGCTGCTCCAATAGCCACCCTACTGGTGCCATTTCATCCGCCCGTATTACGACAACGGAAGGTAACACGCCCGTTACGAACAGAACGTCGCCAGCGTCGAGTTGAAGCGTCCCACCGAGGACAGTGAAGTCCGTCACAGCGCCGATTTGTGCGGGTCCCGCTGGCGAAAACACCTCCTGTGCAGGAAGGGCCGGCGTATCCGGATCGTTGGCAAGCTCATAGTGGACGCCGGCTACGATGATACAATCACCAGCGTTGATCCGCACTGGCTCGGCGCCACTGAGGCGTAGCCAGCATTCGCCGCGCCGAACAAAATCGAACTTGAGTACCCGCGGCAAGGGAAAATGGACGGCCCAACTCCCGCCAGCCTCCAATCGCATCGAGCAGAGGGCTCGGGCGCCAAGACATTCCAGAATGGATGAGAGTGCATCTTCGTTGGGCTTTTGGACGATCACGACAGTACTTTGGCGCCTTGATGATGGATCCTCCAGAGGTAGTGCCGATATATCCCTGGCACAAGCATCACGGAGCCATACATGCACAATCCGAATCTCATTAACTCGCGTTTTGGTGTTGCCAGCACAGCACAGCAGGTGGTCGAAGGGCTTGACCTAAATGGCACGACCGCCGTTGTCACTGGCGGCTATTCAGGTCTAGGTCTGGAGGCAACACGCGCGCTTGCCAGCGTCGGCGCTACCGTCATCGTTCCGGCGCGGGACTGCTCAAAGGCCGAACGAAATCTTGCACATCTGCGCAACGTAACGATCGCTGACCTGGACCTCTCGGTTCCCAGCGAGATTGCGGCATTCGGGGCAGAAGTCGTTTCCAGTGGGCGACCCATATCGATGCTGATCAATAGTGCCGGCGTCATGGCAACCCCACTGTGGCGCAACTCGGACGGCCACGAGGGGCAGTTTGCGATCAATCACCTCGGCCATTTCCAACTGACCGCGGCTCTATGGCCGGCGCTCACGCGCGCGAATGGCGCGCGTGTTGTCAGTGTTTCCTCACGCGCACATCAGGCGGGAGGTATCGATTTCGACGATATCCATTTCGTCCGCCGCGCCTATGACAGCGTGCTCGCCTATGGTCAGGCCAAAACAGCAAACGCATTGTTCGCAGTTGAGCTCGACAGGCGCGGACGCGAAGTCGGCGTGCGCGCCTTTTCATTGCATCCGGGCCAAATCCTGACCGATATTGTCAGGCACCTGACGCCGGAATACTTGGCACGGTTCGACGCATACGATGCAGACGGAAACCTGCGCATCGATCCGGCGAACGGCCGCAAGACCCCGCAACAAGGCGCCGCTTCAATGGTCTGGGCAGGTGCCAGCCTCGAGCTTGACGGGTTTGGAGGTGAATATCTCGAAGACTTCGGCGTCGCCCAACCCTACAACGGCGAATTAGGCAGCAAGGGGGTTGCAAGTTGGGCAATCGATCCTGTTGCGGCACGGCGTCTCTGGGACGCATCGGTTTCGATGACTGGAGCCTTTGCTTGATGAAATATAGGGGGACGCCGACCCGGCTGCAGGTGGGCCGGCAAGATCACGGCTGCACCTATCCACGAGTATAGTCCTCACCGCAGCCGGCTGCTGATAGCGTCTATCCATCGACACAAGCATTGATGACATACCGCTTTTGACGCCACTCCCCGATCATGCCCGTATCGCCTTGGACAATTCCGCCTATCGGCGTCGCTCGGCGAAAAACGGCAATCAACAGACCCGTAAAAACCCGGTGACCATGGGTGGCGTCCAGAACGCTACGCCTCACGATATCGTCAATACAGTTGCGGCCGCAGCTCTTGGTGCTGCGGTCTTCTACATCGATGCGTTTACTCAAATCGAGAGCGCGATAGCGGTGCTCTATGTAATCGTGATGCTACTCTCGGCGGGCTTGCTGAGCCGACATGGAGTGATTTTCGTAGGCGTGACATGTAATATTCTGACCCTCGTCTCCTATACGATGGGTCACGGCTTCATTTTCGACATCTCCAGTCTGCTTCGCCTGACGGTATCGCTTTCAGCCATTTCCGTTACCTGTGCACTCATCCTCAGGAACGCTGCAGCTCGCACCGAGCTCATCGCATCGAACAAGGCGCTTCGCGACAGCGAGCGCCGTTATCGCTCGATCTTCGAACAAAGCCGGGTCGCCCTATGGGAGCGCGACTATTCCTCAGTAAGAACCTATCTTTTGTCACTCAAGCGTGAAGGCGTCGCCGACTTTCGATCCCATGCCCTTGGTAATCCTGACGTCGTGGAAAAATGCGCCCGTTTGATCAGGACGATTGCTGCAAACGATGCTGCCATCGAACTGCTTGGCCATGTAGCGACAAAGGGAATCACCGTCGCGATGACAGGACACGTCCTGGCCGACCGTGAAACGACCATCAACCTCCTTGATGCGATTTTCAGTGAACGAAAAAGCCTCGAGCAGACCGGAACTATCGTCAGGCACGACGCCGAGACCCGGCAGGTGATCATCAGTCTGCGCTTTCCGGAAGACACGGCTGCCTTTGACCGCGTCGTTGTCGGAATGGTCGACATCACACAACGAGAGATGACACAGAAGGCGCTGTTGGAGGCGCAGGCCGAGTTGGCCAAAGCAGCAAGAGCCGCAACCGTGGGCGCCCTATCTGCCTCGCTTGCCCACGAACTCAACCAACCGCTCGCCGCTCTGACTGTCAACACTCAAACCCTGTTGAAGTGGTTGTCCAGGGCCCCGCCAAACCTCGTCGCGGTGCGGCGATCAGCGGAACGAATGGTGCGGGACTGCAAGCGCGCAAGCGACATTATCGAGAATACCCGGCGCCTGCTAAGGCAAGAACGACGCATGCCAGAGGTCTTGGATCTGATGTCGCTGGTCGACGAAACCTGTGCATTGATGACGCCGGATCTGCTTCGCGGCAAGGTCGACATCCGCGTCGAGTCCGAAAGGGATTTGCCTGCTGTGAACGCAGTCAGGATCGAACTTCAGCAGGTGTTAGTTAACCTGATCGCCAATGCAATCCAGGCGATGGAGAGCATGGACGGCGCCAGGAAAATGATCCGGATCGGTTTGGCGCAGGCAGGCACCACTTCGGTTAGGATGTCCGTCATGGATAACGGCCCGGGGATATCGCCTGCTATCATGGGTAAGTTGTTTGCAGCATTCCAGAGCACAAAACCATACGGCTTGGGGATCGGCCTCGCCATCTGCGTCAGCATGGTGGAGGCAAATGGCGGCACTCTCAAGGCTGAGAATGCCGCCGGGGGTGGCACTGTTTTCGAGATAACGCTTCCCGTATGATATCTTTCGCACAGGGACTGGCGATAATTGGGTACTAGCGAACCCGGCGAAGCGAGCGAATGATATTCATCTGTAGCTCGTGGCGGGACGCATATCGACCCAGCAAGGTAATCAGCCGCCGCTCCTCCGCCTCATCTACACCCGCGTGCCGGCAGTACTCCGATACTTCCAGTAAAGGTTGCGCTTCCCGGCGAGAAAACCATCTGACCTCATTCGACGGCATCGAGCCAATTCCATCTACATCTCACTCACCACCAGCTCCCTTGGGCAAAGACATGGGAAACATGAGGTGTCGCAATGCTAGACCGAGGTGATAGGAGCCGAAACTATACGGAAGTTAGTCAAGGTGCTGCCGAAGTTGGGACGCGGAGCCGGAAGGCGTGTCCGTGACAACGTTCCGGGCCAACGCTATACAGAGCCGCCGTTAACGGCCACTATGGCTTTGGGTTTTCGCGGCACCGAACGGTCGAAAACTCAACACGGATCTAAATCTCTACCCGTTGGGCATCGCCCATAGAACGGGTGTTTTTTCCGTCTGGGAGGGAGGAGTATCTGATTGCCCGTCGGATATGGTCCTGGAAAGCCTCGATGCGAGATCTTCCGCCAATTCTGGGTGAGATCCGACAACTTTATCGAGCGCCTCCTTTGCGATGACGAAGACGGAGATTTCGGTCAGCGCCTCGAAACTGCCGCTCTCCGGTGTGTCCGAAAGCAGATGGCGCGCGCCGAAGATTTCGCCAGGATAAAGCCGCTCGATATCCTTTCCGTTTTGCCGCCTGCAAACGACACCGGACTGTATGATCATCAAGCTCGAAAACGTTTCATTCTCTGCCACGATTGTCGCGCCTGCAGGAAACTGGCGGGTCGTCGCTTGACTACCAAGCGCGTTGCGCTCGTCGAGAGGCAATGCAGCAAAAGCAGGCACGGCCCGCAGCAACTCCCTCGTAGAGAGCATCGTCGGCGTCAGGTGGCTCCCGATGGGAGATTGTGTGCCAAACACATAGGAGCCGGCCGGCATCGCGAGCGAGACGCCATTTTCCGCGCAATGGCGGAAGACAACATCGATGACCTCATTGCATGCAGCCACGCGTTCGCCCGGAGCGGAGACATAGAAGAGCAGCTCCACGTCTATGCCCATAGCATCCATCTTTTTGAGCGCCACCGTTGGCGGCACCTCTTTGGAAATCAGCTTGCAGCTATCGAGAGCCAGACTCAGGACCTCCATCGATACGCCCGGTGGGAGTGTAGGAGCGATCCTCATTGGCAGTTTGATCTGGTGCGTTTCGGTCGGGCGGCTGAAATTCGTCAGGCCGAGCTTCGCAAGCACACTATTTGGAAGCACGATGAGATTGTTTGCCGATGTAAGGATGCAGGTCGCCCGCCAATTGCTTGCGACAACTCTTCCCTCGGTTCCATCTGCCAGCAGAATCCAGTCGCCCAGAACATAGGGACGCCCAATCGTCAGGGCGATGCCGGAGAAGACGTCCGACAGCGTATTCTGCAAGGCAAGGCCCAGAATGATCGCCACGACGCCGGAGGTTGCAAGAAGTGTACCGATCGGCACGCCGAAGACGAAGGCCATCATTGAAAGAGTAGTGCCGAGATAGACGACGGCCACCAGGAGATCTTGGATAAGACGCGCTTCCCTGGGGCGCTTGTCCAGCACTATGTAGATGCGCGTAAAACCGATCACTGCCCAGGCAAGGTGCGTCCACCACAAGACCTTACCGCAGTCGACGAGAAACCGCGCGAACACTTCTTCGTGGATCCTCTCAAACCGAAAAGGTGCAACCTGTGCAGTGAAAAGAGCTGCCGTCATCGCGGCGAAGAAGATGATCTGAACGATAAGTCGTGCATTGGGACGACCTCGTCCCTGCAGATGCCATACTATGATTCCCGCCACCCCAAGCAGGTTCAGCATTACGAGCGGCACTAAAGGAAGGGGCGTCGGCATGGTTTGCTCCGATTAACGGTTCGCCGGCATCGCGCGAAAATATGGGAGACTCGCGTCAGCGCGGCGGCACAGAACGACGGGAGCCACTGTGCAAGGCTGTAGCCTTCGCACGGACACGCAGGAACCCAAACGAAGGTACAGCTTGCTGTAGGAACGAAGGTGTGAGTTCGATTGCCGACGGCGGAGGCAGCTCGGCCGCCGCCGCTCGAACGAAGCAAACGTTGGTTTTATAGCCAGCTTAGTCCCTTGGAGTAAAATCGCGGTCCACGAAGTGTCGAAGCGTGACAACTAAGGGAGCGATGCCGTGCCTGAACACGCAAACACCGTTGAGACAATCACCGACATTCCGGTGGTAAACATTATCGACGACGACGAGCAACTTCGCTTGTCGCTGCTCGAACTTTTCGAAGCCGTAGGGATGCAGGCCGTGGCCTTCGTCGACACAATCGATTTCGACCACCGGGGCGACCCACAGACTGTCGGTTGCCTGTTGCTTGATGTCAATTTGCCGGGCGTAAGCGGTATAGAATTTCAGCGGAGGCTGTCGGAAGCCGGCTTCGATGTACCAATCGTCTTCATGACTGGAGACGGAGACGTGACGACGAGCGTCTCCGCCATGAAAGCGGGAGCCATCGACTTTCTCTTGAAGCCATTCCAGCCAGACGACCTCATTAGCGCGGTCACCACGGCGATCGAAGAAGGCAAAAAACAGCGTGAAATCGCTTTCAGACGGAGACATGTTCGCGAATGTGCGGCAAGCCTCACACCGCGCGAAAGACAAGTGATGAAGCTTGTGACAGATGGGCTGATGAACAAGCAGGTCGCCTATGAATTGGGGATCAGCGAAATCATGGTCAAGCTTCATCGCGGGAGCGCCATGAGAAAGATGCAGGCCCGCTCTCTCAGTGACCTCGTGAGAAAATCCGAACTGCTTCAGTGAACATCGCACGTGCATGCCTCGAGCGACACTTCACAACGAACTCCGGTTGGTGGCAGATTGGCAGTGTCAGTATCACCGCTGTCGAGCCTGGGTAATGACGGACACGTCCGCGTCGAGGAGATACCTGGCTCCACGCAGCGTCTTGATCAATAGCGGGTTCGAAGGCTTCTCTTCAATCTTGCGTCTCAGCCGCAAGATGAGAACGTCGACGCTTCGATCGACATCCCTTCCTACCCGTCCTTGTTTCAGCCATCAGCGGCTCGCGCGTCAGCACTCGACTTGAACGAGCGATCGAGATTGGCCCGAAACGCGTTTACGATCGTCCGGGTGGACGATTTCGACGATCAACCCTGCCAACTGGTTGGCACTTTTGCGTCGCTCCACCCTCCTTATCCTCGATGCCGGCCCATTGAAGCAGCTGGCGATTGAGATAGGAGGTCCCATCGCGGTCGCTGACCGAGGTCAGGACCGCAGTGAATTGGAGGGCGGCCGTGAGGTCACCGGCCACCCATTGCTCGTTAGGCCAGTTGCGCCTTATCGAGGCCGAAAACCTTGTCGGCGGAGCCGGGCACAGCTTTGACCGCGATGCTGGCGCGATTCCATGCATTGATCGCCATGATCTGGAAGGTGAGATCGGAAATTTCCTTCTCAGACAATTGCCCCCGGACCTTTTCGTAGAGCTCGTCCGGGACGCCGCTATCAGAGACCTTGGTCAAGGCTTCGGTCCAGGCAAGCGCTGCCCGCTCGCGGGAGGAGAAAAGGGTCGAGTCGCGCCACACGGCAACGTGGTGAAGGCGAAGCGGGCGCTCGCCATGCATAGTCGCTTCCTTGGAGTGCATATCGAGGCAGAACGCGCAGCCGTTGATCTGCGATGCGCGAATGTCGACCAAGTCGAGAATAGACTGCTCGATCGTGCCTTTCTTGACTTCGTTGCTAAGCGCCATAAGAGCCTTGAAGAGGTCCGGCGAAAGTTGAGCGTAATTGAGGCGTTGGGTCATTGTCCATCATCCATGGTGAGGAATGAAATTTTCCACGCGCAAACAAGCTTTGCTGCGACGCAAGCATCGTGCCCAAGCGATCCTCGGGCGAATAGCTATACGTCTGTTTGGCTTGCCGCCGGTTCGATGCCGCAAAATTCCTCAAAGGTGCCTTACAGGCGGGGATAACCCGCCCGCTAAACAGGTATCGATACGCTTTCGAGGAAGAGAGGGCGCCGACGGCACCCTCTCGCATCATCAAGCCGCGATAAATTCCAGCAGATCCTCGTTGATAAGACCGGCGTGGGTGGTCGCCATCCCATGGGGAAGACCCTTGTAAACCTTCAGCGTCGCGTTCTTCAGGAGCTTTGCCGAAAGGAGGGCGGAGTCTGCGATCGGGACGATCTGATCGTCATCTCCGTGGAGTACGAGGGTCGGTACATCGATTGATTTCAGATCGTCAGTAAAGTCGGTTTCAGAGAACGCCTTAATGCCAAGATAGTGGGCGTTTGCGGCACCAGCCATGCCCTGGCGCCACCAGTTTTGGACCATCGCCTCAGAGCGTTTCGCTCCCTCCCGGTTGAAACCATAGAAGGGGCCGCCGGCAAAATCGAGGTAGAATTGAGACCTGTCAGCCGCCAGACCGGAGCGCAAGCCGTCGAAGACCTCGACTGGAAGGCCGCCAGGGTTGGCCGAAGTCTTGACCATGATCGGGGGGACAGCGCCGATAAGGACAAGCTTGGAAATGCGCCCCTTTCCATGGCGGGCCGCATAGTGAGCCGCCTCACCGCCCCCGGTGGAGTGACCGATGTGAACCGCGTTGCGAAGATCGAGGTGCTCTACCACAGCAGCAACATCCGCTGCATAGTGATCCATATCGTGTCCATCGCTTACCTGGGCGGAGCGACCGTGGCCGCGTCGGTCATGCGCGACGACTCGGAAGCCCTTGCCGAGGAAGAACAACATCTGGGCGTCCCAGTCATCGCCGCTGAGGGGCCATCCATGATGGAATACGAGCGGCTGCGCGCTTTTCGGACCCCAGTCCTTGTAGAAAATCGCAGTACCATCTTTCGACGTGACGTATTCGCCATCGGACCGATGTCCGGCACCCTTGGCGGGCTCCTTGGCTCGCGCCGAGCTGGCGGCAACTGCCGTTGTGGCGGCGGCAATACCCAGTGTGCCTGTCATCATGTCTCGCCGCGTCGGCGTGGTGGAACCCAGGTTCATGTTCATCTCCTATTCAAAGAAATATTGGAAAATAAACCGTGTAAATCTGAGGATCTAAACTTCATCGATCTACAAATCCGGCGACTAACCGTACCAATCGATACGATTGGTTGTAGCTATACGTTCGTTTCGTACACCTAAGTTTAGGCGAACGGCGACAGGCACGGATAGAAGGTATCGGACGGAGTGGGTCGTTTCGCCCGGCGTCCATGTCGCCGATCGCTTCGACAAAGCTTGATAGGTGCTTCTGGCGCATGCAAGGCAACCCAAACTTCTGTTTGATGTCTCGATCAGGAAGAGAGCGGTAAGACTGGCGGCGCCCTGCCAACGATCAGAGCGTCACAACAAGTCGGAGATCACGACATGCTTAGGCTGCTGAGGGAAGCAACCGGACTGATAGCATTCGTTCGCACGGTTCAGACAGGCTCCTTCAGTGCGGCTGCGCGGAGCCTCGGAGCGACGCCATCGTCAATTTCTAAAAGCATTTCGCGATTGGAACGCCTGCTGGGCGTGCATCTGTTCCGCCGCTCGACCCGACTTCTGGCGATGACGCAGGAAGGTGAAGCCTTCTACGACAAGATAATGCCGTTGCTCGAGCAGATCGACAGTTCGGCAGAGACGGTTCAGTCTTATCGGGCGCCCGCAGGTCATCTGCGTGCCAGTTTGCCCAGCGAACTCGGCAGGATGATTCTGGAACCGATATTCACCGAGTTCGTCCCGATGTACCCGGAGATTTCGTTGTCTGTTGGCATGACGGACCGGCACGTCGATCTCCTGAGGGAAAACTATGACGTGGCATTCAGGGTCGGCCAGGTCGAGCAGGCAGGCCTGATGTGCAAGACACTCTCGCACCTCGACATGACGCTTGTCGCATCGCCTTCCTTTCTCCGTAAGCATGGAGATATTGAGAGCCTTGGCCAACTGAAGAACATACCATTCGCCCGATATGTCGCAGATGGCAAACCCTATCCCATCGGCTTTGTTGACGGCGGCAGCATCTTGCCGTCAGGCCGGATCGACCTGGATTCAGCCACGGCCATCCGCGATGCGGCGCTGAGCGGCGTCGGTGCAGCACATCTGATAAAGCGGACGGTCCAGGACGATCTCGATCGGGGTCTTCTTGTCGAGCTCCTTCCGCACGTGAAATTGCAAACGGTTCCGTTCCAGGCTGTGCATGCATCAGGCAGATTGCCGAGCTTCCGCCTGCAGTTGTTTACCGACTTCATCGCAACGTTGATGCGATCCTCGGCAAGGGAATAGACTGACCGTGATAGGTGCTAATAGCGAGCAAAACGGTACGAGCGCTCGCGCATGCGAGGGAGAGCCGGAGCCTTCATCGGCTCCGGCAAAGGCGTTAGCGCGCGGGCGGCGGAGTGGCCGTCTTGACCCACTCCGAAAAGCCAACTGCGCCGAGCCGGACACCGGCGGCAGGCATCAGGGTCGTGTCGTCTAGAAGAGCGCCGAAGTATCGCGTCTTGTTGTCAACGACGATCTCCCGGTGGTCTCCGATCTGCCGGAGGTATTTCGTGACGGCATCTGCGATCTTGATGGGCTCCGGGCCTGCAATTTCAACGATGGCATTGCGAGGTTGGCCAAGCACCAGATCGGCCAGAGCGTCAGCCACGTCATCCGACAAGATCGGCTGCATCATGGCCGGCGAGAGATGAACTTTTTCACCCTCGGTCCCAGATTGGGCGATGCCGAACATGAACTCGAAAAATTGCGTCGAGTGAACCAGCGTGTAAGGAATTTTCGCTTCCTTGATAATCTTTTCCTGGGCCAGTTTCGCCCGAAAATAGCCGCTCGCCTGAAGACGTTCGGTTCCAACGACCGAAAGCGCGACGTGATGCCTCACGCCGGCGACTTCTTCAGCGGCCATCAGGTTGCGGCCGGATGTCTGGAAGAATTCCATGACCGCGTTGTCTTCAAAGGACGGCGAGTTTGCAACGTCCACCACGACTTGCGCTCCGGCCAATGTCTTCTCCAGCCCCTCGCCGGTGATTGTATTCACTCCGGATGCCGGCGATGCGGCAATGACTTCATGCCCCTTCCCCTGAAGGCGCTTGACCAATTTCGAGCCGATGAGGCCGGTTCCACCGATAACGACGATCTTCATAGTTCGCTCCTTGAGTATGAGAATTCCAGCTGGAAAGCGCACCAGTCGGGTGCGCCGCGTTAATTACTTCAGGTCTGCTTTGTCGAGGCCGAGCATGGCATCGGACGAGCCCGGTACTGACTTGAACGCGGCATTTACGCGGGTCCACGCGTTCGCCGACATGACAGCAAAAGTGAGATCGGAGATTTCCTTCTCGCTGAGATGCGAACGAACGCGTTCATAGATTTCGTCGGGAACGCCGAGATCCGGCAGTTTCGTCACGATTTCCGCCCATGCGAGGGCTGCGCGCTCCCGGGGTGCAAAAAGCGTGGATTCACGCCACGATGCCACGTGGTAGAGGCGCAGTTCACGCTCGCCCTGGATCTTCGCCTGCTTGATGTGCATGTCGAGGCAATAGGTGCAGTTGTTGAGCTGCGCGATGCGAACGTTGACCAGGTTGCGAATGGATTCCTCGACGGAGTTTTCCTTGGTCGCCGTCACGAATTCCATGAACTTCTTCATGAGATTCGGCGATTCCTTCGCGAAATTAATGCGCTGTGTCATTATGTAGTTCCTATATTTGATCCGTCGGTCCACTGGTGTGACTGTCGGCAGATGCAAATCTAGGGAATTACGATTGGGCTCATAGCTAACCATAGGTTTGGGGGGCGTGTGCGGCTTGCTTAATCGCGTTATCCTGGCTACGGGGATTTCCACCCCTGCGGCCTTCGGCAAAAGTATCAATTTGCTTCTGATGTGGTGGTACTAAGGAAGTGACAAGGTGGCTCCGCATCAAAGGCACGGCGATGCTCCGCTGGCCAACTTTTCCCGATTGCTGGTGTCGGCTTCTCAGTTCCGTCGAACTTGCTCGACCTTCCGAACGAGATCCGCGAGCGAGCGAGCCTGCATCTTGCGCATGAGGCTCATGCGATGGAGCTTCACGGTCATTTCGCTGATACCGAGCTGATACGCGACCTGTTTGTTCATCAGCCCGCTGACGACCGCAAACATCACCTCCAATTCGCGGGGCGTGAGGGTGTCGACCAATGCTTGGATTCGATTCCGTTCCGCGTCCACCTTGCGTCGTTCGGAATCGAGCTTGATGGCTCGATCCACCGCATCAAGGAGATCCTGATCGGCGAAAGGTTTGATGATGAAATCCATCGCCCCCGCCTTCATCGCCTTTACACTCGTCAGGATGTCCGCATGACCTGTCAGAAAGATCACGGGAAGACGACTACCGGCCTTCGACAGACGCTCTTGAAGATCCAGGCCAGTTCCTCCCGGCATTCGGAAATCGAGTACGAGGCAACCTGGCGCACAGATGTCAGCCGTTTCCAAAAACTCGGGACCGTTGGAAAATGCGGTCGCCCGCTTGTTGGTCACCATGAACAGATCAAGCAATGCTTCTCGCATCGCCTCGTCGTCGTCAACGACGTACACAATCGGCTCGGCCGCGTCTTCTATCTTGGGTTGAGTGTGTTGCATCAGATTGCCCTCAACTTTTATCGCGCAACGGCCCGTCATACATTCGAGATATGGCGTTGTCCGACCGACGGTTCAAACCCGCACGCACAGCGAAGGTTATGACGGCTTGTCTTGCCGTTGAAGCTATATTTAACACGGATGAGGGAGCTCGTGACCGTACACCTTGGTCTATGCGGTCCTATACCCTGCGGCATGTTCTTCACTGTCACGTGGGTCGTGGAAACCGGAGCTTGAGCTAATGGATAAGGTGCAGGGATTGGAGGCTAGATTGCAGCAATCGGCGGTCAACCCATAACTTCGTTTAGTCGAACGCCCGGGCCAAAGGCCTATCATCCGCTCGGCATGTATCGGATGGAGTTCGAGATGAAAGTAGCGGTAATCGGCGCGAGCGGCGCCATGGGTTCCAGGATCGTCGGCAGACTGCAAGGGGACGGACACGATGTCGTGGCTGCATCGAAGAAAACAGGGGTCGATGCCTTGTCCGGTGAGGGTCTGGAAAAGGCACTGGAAGGTGTCGATGTCGTTATCGACGTTACAAATTCCGGCTCGTTCGGAGATGGCGATGCGCTGACCTTCTTCAGGCAATCGGGGAAGAACCTGCTCGGAGCAGCCAAGACGTCCGGGGTCCGGCATTATCTGACGCTCTCCGTCGTGGGAACGGACCGCATGGTTGAGAATGACTACTTCCGCGCCAAACTCGTCCAGGAAAACCTGATCCGGTCCTCCGGATTGCCTTACACGATCGTCCGTTCCACCCAATTCTTCGAGTTCTTCAGCGGTATCGTGAACGCTGCGGCGGTCAACGGAGATTTACGCCTGCCGGCGATCGCCGTACGTCCGGTCTCAGCAGACGAAGCGGCAAACTGGATCACAAAGCTGGCGGTGGCCGTGCCGCAAAACACCATCGTCGAACTTGGCGGACCGCAATCCATCGAACTCGCCGATCTGGCCCGCGAATTGCTCACTGCCACCGCGGACAATCGCCCGGTCAGTCTCGACAAGGACGCACTATACTTCGGTGTGGCATTACCTCCAGACGGGCTTTTGCCCATGAAGCAAACCATCTCTGGCAAGCTGTCTTTCCACGAGTGGCTTACCAAGAGCATTGCCGGTTAGAGAGTACCCGCAGCTTCCGTTCGGTTAGATGATGGAAAGAGCGGTGCAAACTGCATCGCCCTTTCCATGAACGATTTCGTCCTTTCAGGAGACGATCTCTTTTGCATTTGGCAGAGTAGCCAATCCTTGACCGCGAGCGCATGCCCAGCCAGTGGCGGCAATGCCGAAAAGTGCCGGCAAGCTCACAGCAGGAAAATCGCGCAGGATAACGGAAGCCGAACATATCCCGACCGCAACTTCCCAGAGATGAAAGATGGCGTGTGCGATCAGCCAGAGAGTTGCAGCTCCCCAAAGCTCGATTCGGCGGCCCGGCCTGAACCAGCCGATCGCGAAGGCCAGAGCGATGAAACCCTGAATGATGCCGATGTCTCGAATGAAATGCTGATTGTAGAGGCCCGTATCGGTTACTCCGGGGACGAAATAATACCATCCTTCCGGATCATAGAGCATGTATACCGAGAGCCAGGCGGCGAGCAGTATGTTAAACCATACCATGGCAAGGACGGTGTATCTGAGGGGTTCCATTCTTCTCTCCTGCTTTCGATAGGCAACAGGGTAACACCGAGAGTTGGGCTGTGCCTCCCAAACCAAGGTTTAGGAGATCGCGACCCATGCTGGCCGGAGCGTCGCCCGGCCACCTTTGGAGAGGCGGCGCGCGCGCCAAAGTCACGCTACGCGATATGGACGATCGTTTGGGAACCCGCCTCCCGACACCGGCCCATCGCAGCAAAGAATTACTTCGCCGACGCGGCTTGCTCGATGAGCTTTGCAACTTCGCCGGGATGAGAGATCATGACGACATGTGAGCCACCTTTAACGACAACTGTTTTCCTGGAGTTTGCGCGGTCGGCCATCCACTGCAGCGTATGGGGCGGAATATTCCTGTCGGCATCTCCGTGGATGAACCAGGATGGTATTTCCTTCCATGCCGCCTTCGGAGCGGGCTCCGCCAATGCCGCATCGGTGATAGGGCGCTGGGTCGCAGCCATGAGCTTCGCCTCCGCCAACGGCACGTCGGCTGCAAATTGCGCCGGGAACTTCCTTTGATCGATGTAAAGGTCCTTGCCCTCCCCGTTGGCGAGTGCGACCGCCTCACCCAGAGCCGAGGCGAGTGTGCTGCCCGGGAATTTACCCGAGAGATCCACCGCCGACTCCCCGATTTCCGGAGCGAATGCGGCCACGAAGACCAGTGCTTGAACGTTTTCCATGCCGGCGGCGGCATCACTGATCACAGAGCCGCCGTAGGAATGTCCGACAAGGACAATTGGCGCCTTGATGTCCTTCACGGCACGCCGGACATAATCCCCGTCGCGCTTTACGCCACGGAGCGGATTGGCCACCGCTAGGACCGGATATCCATGCTTTTCCAAATGTGAAATGACCTCGTTCCAGCTCGACGAATCGGCGAACGCCCCGTGAACCAGGACGATCGTCGGCTTGTTCGATTGCGTGAAGCCCGGTATTGCCGACGTGGTGTAGAGCGCCAAAGCCAAAGCCAGTTTTGCGATCTTGTGCATTCCCTTGTCCTTCTAATTTTGCCGGAGGATGTGTTTTCGCCGCTCGACTGCTGTCCGTTGCCCACATTCCTAATGCGGCGGTGGCCATCAGGCGCATTCCCTGAGGCTACGCGTGATTTGGATTGGTTTTTCCGGATGCTTCAACCCAAACCTAGGTATGGGCGCCCCCCGCTGACGGCAGGTGTGGACAGAGCAACAGCGCGCGCGGGAGGGGCGAACGCTGTCCAGGGACCGCACATTCATCCGGAAATGACCCGTCCAGTCACCAGCGTTGCTCGACCGGGCCGCTTAGGAAGACGCGCCTTCGACAACCCCTGATTGGCAAAAGGCGCCGACCCGCATTCGATGGAATTCGGCACCACGGCTTCAAACCTGAAGCCTTTGAAGTGAAGCCGAGCGGCACCGATCAATGACGGCTTACCACTTTGTGCGGAGGCGGTCGGTTGCCGAGAAGGGTTCAGCAACCGACCTCGGTGTCATCAGGTGAGCGACATTCCACCATCCACGTGCAGTTCGATGCCGTTCACAAACGTTCCAGTGGCCGCCAGGAATAGGGCTGCACGCGCCAGTTCCTCAGGACGCCCCAGCCTGCCCGCTGGGATAAGCTCCGACATCTGTTGCTCGAACGCGGGACGTTCAGCCTCACCTATGCCCAGTTTGCCAAGAATCTCCGTCTCGACCGGGCCAGGGCTCAGGATGTTCACCCGGATCTTGCGATCCTTGAATTCAAGCGCCCAATTGCGTGCGAAGGCCGCAAGCGCGGCCTTCGATCCCGCGTATACTGTATGCTGCGGCAGGATTTTCGTCGCTGCGAGCGAGCTCGTGACGATGATGTTTCCGCCTTCGCGGATGAGAGGAGCCAACGTCTGGACTCCAAAGAAGACGCCACGCGTATTGGTGGCGAAATGGCGGTCATATTCTTCTTCCGTCACCATGGAAGAAGGCAGGAGGTTTATCACGCCGGCATTTGCCATATAAATGTCGATTGCGCCGAACTGGTCGCGAACTCTTGCGGCGAGGCGCTGGTGATCGGCGATGTCGGCAGCATCGCCGCAAAAGCCGGTGGCACCGTTGCCGATCTCATCGACAGCCGCGTCCACAACGTTTTGCCGCCTGCCGGTAATCACGACTTTGGCCCCTTCACTGGCGAACAGCCGAGCGGTTTCCTTGCCGATACCACTGTTACCGCCGGTGATGATGGCTACCTTGTCTTGAAGCATTTTCATTTTTTGATCTCCGTGTTTGCGTGCCAGAGATAGATCTTGTCTGGGCCCGCGATTAGCGGCCCCCTGGGAACAAGATGTGTTCCCGGCAACGGGTAATGCGCATTGTCTGGCAGGTGCGCGCATCCCCGGCGCCTGTCGGCTCGTGGCAACAGCGCCGGTCAAAGCACTGAGCCTCGCCATCTCGGTGTCGACGTTGTCGCCCACAAGCGAGCCGGCGGTCGTCGTTGGTTGCTCTCATCCGCCGCGGCACCGCATTCAGGTCGCGCGGCTGCTGACCCGGAAGAGACGGTGCCATGGGCGTTCTGGAGCGCATATTCGTTTGTTCGGGCATTCAGGTTCGCGGAATGGACGCTCTGCTCGCAAAGCGGACCTGGAGTAGCGCTTGCCGCGAACCAATACGAAAGCCCAATGGCTGTCATGAGCGTTGCACGGACGCACTGAAGGGCTATTGCCGCCGAAAAGGAAAGCTTCCTCTCAGCATCGCGTATGACGCTTCCGTTGCAAGGCCGGACTGGGTTGGGTTAGGGCCCACCGTCATATATAGCGCGATTGCGAGCTCTGCTCGCAATCGCAAGGCGCACGCCGGCACATAGGCTGGCGTCGCACCTGGCAGCGTTCGACTGGGTTCAAACGCGGTGGTCATTTCTGTCAGTGCCAGCTCAGCAACTGTCAGTAATCCCAGAAAATCGGCACCCAACGGAAGGCGTCTCCGTCAACCGCCACGCGGCCAACGGACGGGAACGGCAGGTGTGTGGCCACCAGCTGTTCGCCGGTCTCCGCCAACTCCGTCAACAGCCGGACCCGGACGCGGGCCGCCTCCTCGGGGTCGTGCTCGAAACCGTTGTGCCAGTCGGGATGGTCGAACCCGACCGCGAACACAGCATCGCCGGCGAACGTGAGCCGGTCGCCGCCAGACGCCAGGCGGACAACGCTGTGCCCGGGGGTGTGGCCGCCGGTGCGAACGGCAACCACCCCCGGCGCCACCTCATGTTGCTCGTCGAACAGCCGCAGCTGGTTACGGTACTCTTTCGCGAACTTTTTCGCGGCCGCTCGAAGCGCGTCCGGGAACCCCGGCGGCATGGAGACGTGGGTAAAGTCGGGCGATTCCCAGAATTTGACCTCGGCGGCGGCCACGTGGATGCGCAGGTCCGGACGAAGCCGGTCCTTCACCCCGTCGACGAGCAACCCGCCAACGTGGTCCATGTGCATGTGGGTGAGTACCACGTCGGTAACGGATGCAAGATCGATGCCGGCCGCCTCGAGCCGTTTGACCAGTTGGCCGGCCCGCGGGAGGTTCAAGTCGGGGTCCAAGCCCAGCCCAGCGTCGATGAGTATGGTTTGACTGCCGCTGCGTACTACGACCACATTCAGTGACCAGTCGAAAGCGTCCTGCGGAAGGAACATGTCGTCCAGCCAGGCCGCCCGCACCGCCGGGTCAGCGTTGTGTCCCAACATCTTGGTTGGAAGCGGCAGCACCCCATCGCTGACCACCAGCACTTCAATCTCGCCGATTCGCAGCGCATAGCGCGACGGAACCAGCTCCTCGGGAACCGGCCTGCCGGTATTAACGGTGTTGTCCAAGCTCATTTTTGTCTCCTTTTGACCAATCGTACGGAGTGCGGCTTCTGCCTGCGACATGGTGCACTCCTGTTTTGAGTGACCGAGACGGGTCGATCACGAGCCACGACATCGACGCTATGTTGAAGCGTGTTGGCGGTCGAGCCAAACCAATGGATAGGGTAGCCGTGCCCCCAATTGGCGTCGGCGAGGCATGGCTAAATCCGCCGCGCTCTCAAACATACATGTCAAAACAGCGGGTTAGCACTTGAGTGGCGGCGGTTTGCAGCCGCAGGCGACAAGCCGCAGAAACGATAGTTGCAACGCCATTTCCTGCTTCCATCCCGCGGCAACACATGGCGCGCCAGCGGCACCAGCTCGCTCTTAAGAACCGGAAGCGTTCTGGAGGTCTGCGGGCTTGAAGCCCAGAAGCGTGCCGAGCGCCGAGCGTCTCTCGACGAGATCCGCCAGCGTATACTTGTCGAAAACCGCCACAAAGGCCGCAGTGGCTTCCGAAAGAACGATCGGCAAGGTGCAGGCCGGTGCGATACGACATCCTTCGCAATCGATCAGGTCCGTCAAGCCCTCGGTGTGGCGAAGCAGAGCTCCCAGATTGATTTCGTTTGCAGGGCGGGCAAGCCTTATGCCCCCGTTGCGGCCGCGCACGGACACCAGGAAGTGTGCGTTTGCAAGGTCCTGAACCACCTTCATCATGTGGTTTTGTGAGACCGAGAATGTATCCGATATTTCGCGGATCGAGCTAAGCCCCGATGACCGTGAGCCCAGATAGATCATCAATCGCATGGCGTAGTCGGTGTATTTCGTGAGCTTCATCGGGGGTCTGCGTCAAAAAGTCCAATCCAAAAACATGCATTTCGTTAGCATCTTTTCTCTCGAGCGAATAGATGCATCTCAGATACATCTTTAAGGCAAAAGCGATGAGTACCGACGCGATAACCGAAGCAGACATCCGGATGGTCGTGGAACGCTTTTACGGAGAAGTTCGGGTTGATCAGCTCCTCAACGAAGCATTCACCGCCATAACCGAATGGGACGATCATCTCGAACGCATGACGGAGTTCTGGAGTTCGATGATGCTGTCGACAGGGCGTTACAAGGGAAGCCCAGTTGCAATGCATCTGATCCACCTGAAACACATTCGGCCGGAAATGTTCGAGCGCTGGTTGGCACTTTGGGAGAAGGTCACGTCAGACGCACTCAAGCCCGAAGTAGCGACAGAGATCCAGCGAAGGGCCGCTAGAATAGCCGCGCGTTTGTCGGCTGCCTTGTTTGGAGCACAGCGCCCAGATTGTAAGACCTTGGCCCCCCAGATCTCCTGCCGACCGTATAGAAGCACGCCGGTCTTCAACGAGGCCACAATCCCCGGACCACTGCTGAAATGCCATCAGCTTCGACCCGGGACCTGGGTCAAGCTCAGCGTGATCGAGGGCAGTCTGATCTATCACCGTGATACGCAGCCGGCGATCAACGCAGGCGCTGGCGCCACAATCATTATCCCGCCGGACGTTGCTCATCATCTTCAGATCGTGGGCCCGGTAAAATGCCAGCTGCACTTCTACGATCACCAGCCCAGCCCCCTGTGACACATCGTATCGAAAGGAAAGACCATGCCGAAACCCCTCTCGTCCCAGACAGTCCAAATTGTAAAGGCCAGCGTCCCGGCGCTCGCCGCGCACGGCACGAACATTACAAAGAGCATGTATGCCCGCATGTTCCGCGACGATCATATTCGGGAGCTGTTCAATCACGCCAACCAGGGTGAAGGTGGCTCGCAAGTCAACGCGCTCGCCGCGGCCATTCTGGCCTATGCGCAGAACATCGATAACCTTGGCGTGCTCGGCCCTGTGGTTGAGCGCATTGCTCACAAGCATATTGGCTATCATATCCTGCCGGACCACTACCCCTATGTCGCAAAGGCACTGCTTGCCGCCATCGAGGACGTGCTCGGAAGCGCGGCAACACCTGAACTCCTGGATGCCTGGGGCGAGGCCTACTGGTTCCTGGCGGATGTTCTTCAGGAACGCGAGGCTGAAATACGCGATGAGCTTGTGAAGAAATCCGGCGGCTGGAACGGCTGGAGAGATTTCGTCATCACCTCAAAGGTTCGCGAAAGTGAGGTTGTCACATCATTCGTCTTGGAGCCCAAGGACGGCGGTCGCATCTTGAGGCACAAACCCGGCCAATACCTCACATTGCGCTTCAAGCTTCAGAGTGGCCTGGAGATCAAGCGGAACTATTCAATCTCCAGCGGCCCGAGCGACAGTTCCTACCGGATTTCTGTAAAGCGGGAAGCGCGTGGACAAGGTGGATCGCGCCATCTTCACGATACGGCGACGGTCGGTACGGTCTTGAGCGTCACGCCTCCGGCGGGTGACTTCTATCTTCCGGAAATCCCTCGGGCACCGGTCGTCTTGTTGTCGGGTGGCGTCGGGCTGACACCCATGGTCAGCATCCTGGAGACAATCGTCGAAGAGCATCCGAACCTCGAAGCTCACTTCGTCCACGGCGCGTTGAACAGCACTACTCACGCCATGGATCAGCATGTCCGCAAGCTCGCCAACGCTCACGGCAACATCAGGATCAGCAGTTTCTATAGTGATCCCCGCAGCGAAGATGCGGCCGGCTTGTCTCACGACTTTGATGGCTTCATCACGGCGGAATGGCTTCGGGAAAACACACCTGTTCACGAGGCCGAATACTACCTCTGTGGACCCAAACCGTTCCTTCGTGCCCTCGTCCCGGCGCTTGTCAGGGAAGGCGTTTCAAGCGAGCGGGTGCACTACGAGTTCTTCGGGCCATCGGACGAACTTCTTGCCGCCTGAGCGGCCGAAGGTAATCTCTCAGAAAAGTGCCTCATGGTACTCCTTCTGATAGCTTTTCCACGATGGAATGGCTCTCGTTAGAGCCTGCGCCAGAGCCTGCTGAGGCCATTGCCGCGGCTGGCAGCGTGAAAATGAACCTCGCGCCGCGGGGTTCATTTTGCTCCGCCCATAGCTTTCCGCCATGGGCTTCCACGATGGAGCGACAGATAGCCAGACCCATGCCCATCCCTCTTTCCTTTGTCGTGAAAAACGGGTCGAATATCCGCTCCGGAAACTCAATACCTCCACCTCGATCAATAACCTCGGTGAAGACCTCATCGTCCTTGCGATAGACCCGAATTTCAAGCAGCCTGTCATCCGGCGCCGACACCATTGCATCCAAGCCGTTTTGAACAAGGTTCATCAGGACCTGCTGGATCTGCACGCGATCGAATGCCACCAGTTGCTGGCTGCTCTCGATCTCGACCTGAACGCGGATACGCTGCCTGGAGGCTTCAGCCGCCACAAGATCGGCCACCTCGTCAATGATGCCCTCCAGCGAGGTAGCGTCGCGAACATCCATGGAATGCTGGAAAAGGGCGCGGATCCGTCGCACGACCTCCGCGGCTGAATTCGCGCTGCGAATGATGCGCTCGGCCGATTTCCTTGCTCGCTCCACGTTTGGTGGGTCCGCGTCAAGCCAGCGCACGCAAGCATCCGTCGAGTTGACGATGGCCGAGAGCGGCTGGCTGACTTCGTGTGCGATGGACGCTGACAACTCGGCCAGACTGGCCGCCTGGGCCGCGCGTGCCAGTCCCTCTTGTGCCATGCGCAGATTCTCTTGGGCCTTAACCTCCCCGTCTATATCCAGGTAGATGACATTCCATTGGATGATCGCGCCCGAGGCATCGCGCATTGGAGCTGCTCGGGTCTCTACCCAACGGTATTCACCGTCGAACCGGCGAAGACGATGTCGGCGCGCGTAAGGTTCGCCCGATGCGAGGCAACGCGCATATTGCTGCTTGACGCCCTCGACGTCATCGGGATGAACCCCGGCATCCAGTGTCCCCTCAAGCCGGGATTTTCCGGAACCATCAAGCGCCTGCAATTCGTAGCCGAGGAACTCTCTCAGGCCTTGCCCGCGGAATATTGGCTCCCCATCGGGGGCGGCGCAGTCGATCATGAGCGGCAGGGTTTCTACCAATTGCCAGAGAAAGCGCTCCCTCTCCCTCAAGGCTGCCTCGGCCTGCACCTGGTCGTCGATATCCAGAAGCACACCGTACCATTGCAGAATGGAGCCGTCCTCATCGCGGAAAGGCTCCGAACGGCCCTCCACCCATCGGTACGTCCCGTCAGCGCGTCGCATTCGGTACCGCATAACGAACGCCTGACCGGTGCGCCGACACTTGGCCAAATGATCACGGACAGCCACCAGATCGTCGGGATGGACCTGTTGCCGACGCGCGACCTCCCCTCTTGGCTCATCCGGGGAATCGAAGTCCTCGAGATCAAAGCCAATGAAATCCCTTAGCCTCTTGTTGACGTAGGTTGGATCTCCCTCGGTGTTCGAACACCAGATCTGCGCAGGAACGGCATCGACCAGGCGCCGAAGCTGCCGCTCACTGTCGCGCAATGCCTCCTGTGCGCGCACCTCGTCGTCGATATCGAGCGAGATGACGAGCCATTGCACGATCGTTCCGTCGTCATCGCGCAACGCCTCCGCACGCCCATCAACCCAACGATAAGCTCCATCCGCCCGCCGCATGCGATACTTCATGGAATATGGCTCGCCGGTCACCAGCGAGTTTCTGACGGCATCAAACAGGCGCGTTGCGTCCTCGGGATGCACGAGAGAGTGAATCGCCGCGCTCAGACGACTTATGCCCGGCCGGTCCAGTTGATTTACGTCACTCAAACCAAAGAAATCGAGTAGTCGGCGGTTAAAGAAAATCGGCTGACCCTCTGGGGTCAGTCGCCTGATCTGCACGGGCACAAGGTCGACCAACTGCGAAAGTTCACGTTCGCGTTCCCGCAAAGTCTCAACACTCCGACGCAATGTAACGAGTGCCAGTTGGTGCTGCCTAGAGATCGCTGCCACGACCAACGCAGAAAACGCAGAGATGCCCAGAAACAGCTGCAGCATGATTTGTTTGTGTTGTTGAGATTCGGCGTCGCCCGCAAACTGGCTTGTGCCGGAAATCGTGAAGGCCGCAGTGATGAGCGCGAGGAAAGACAGGGCGAGAACTGTACCCTTGAATTCGAAACGGACCGCGACCCAGAGAAGCGGCGGCATGATGATGTATGCGTAGGGCAGAAAGCCGCTCAAGGAAAGAGCGGCGATTCCAAGAAACACCAGCGCCAGAGCGCAGACCTCGGTCCAGCGCGCCGCGAGAAATTCACTCTTTCCACGCCAATTCTGGAACACCACAAGAGCCAGGGGTGCGATGATGGCAACCCCGGTGGCATCGCCGATCCACCATAGCGGCCAAGCTGTGGCAAAGGCTTGGATGTCAAACCAAGCAAGCGTCGCGCTACCTACCGTTGCACTCAAGATTGGTGCGACACTGGCACCCAGTACAAGCAGCGCCAGTACCTCGCGCAAAGTCTCTAGCCGAACCGGTTCGCCGCAAAATCGCTTTAAAAGCCATGCGCCGAACGCAGCTTCGCAAGCGTTTCCAACGTAGATCAGGGTCGCGACGGGAATGGAATTGTGAAACCAGGCGAGATTTCCAAGAAGTTCGCCTGTGAGCCCCACCAGTATCCACCAGGGCCAACTGCGTTGCGAGGCAAGGACAAGGGTCGCAAGGAACAAGCCGCTCGGCGGCCAGATTGATATTCCTGTCCCAGGAATGATTGCAAGAAGGTGGGCAAACCCGCTACCCGCAACGTAGGCCGCGACAAACAGCCCCGCGTGGAGCGCTTGGGGGCGATGTGATCGGACGCTCATCAAGACCTGTTCCTGTCGAAGTCGAACCGGATTATGCATTCAACGGCATCAACGCTGCGTGTGCGAGCGCGTTTTGGCATACCCCGGCGATCCCCTGCTTGGCCGCGGCATCGGTCTTCTTTCCCGAGCCGGCCCGCTCAACACCTATCGGGCATATCTATATACACGGAAGCCAATGATAAAAAGCCGGCTGCAGGCACGACAGGTCTTCTTCGCCTGGGCCCGGGCGCGTTTCTTCCGGAAGACTTGCGCCGGATCGGCGCAGACTGGACGACACCGCAAAGCCTCCGGCGGGCTATGAGAAAGCGGCGATCGCTGCGGATATCGAGAAGCTCGTGAAAGTGCTCAAACTCGGCCCGCCCATCAATCTGGCCGGCCACGGCATGGTCGCATACGCCTACGCGGCTCAGTATCGCGAGGAAGTGACGACTCTGACGATCCTCGACGTACCTCTGCCCGGCATAGAGCCATGGAGCGCGCTGTTAGAGAGGACTCGCTGCCCTCTAGCTTTCGAACGCGTTGATCTCGCGATGACGAGCGAATTCGCAATCGACGCAGTTTGACAGGTCGCCCTTTGTAATCGGAGCGACGCCGCCGGCACGCAGAATGGGGGAGAAGGCCGTCCGCAAGGGGCGGCTGGGACGGCCTTCTGGCGGACAACGTCCGCTTTGCGGCGCGGAGGGGAACGCCGCCGCAGGCCTCGTCCGGCAACACGCTTGAGATGTTGCCGAAGCCGAGTGCACCTTGATTATGCTGGCGGTCGTCCAGGAATGAAACCTATACCGACGTTTCACGCTTGACGATGCTGACTACTTCTCCTTGATCGTGGCTCCGGGGAAGTGTCCCTGTAGAGGCAGGTACAGTTACCTTATTTCCAAAGATTGGATACGCAGAGTGACCGGACAGCCGACTGCCAAGCGGCCCGATCATTTCCAGATCACTGATCGGTCACTCCTTGTTGTGGCATGACGCAAAGCCAATTTGAGACATGCATGCACTGCCAAGACACCATCGCCTCGAACGGGAGGCCCGTTGAATGCGCGGGACAAAGCGCTTTCACCGGAGCAGCATTGCTATGAGGACGGTGACCGCCACTCTCGTATTCAACCAGACGGAACGCCGTTCGCAGGCTTGGCTCCGGCTGCCGGCGTCGGACGAGAACGTTTCAAAATGCTTCAGTCGCTCTCTTGGTTAGCCCTGCATCGCGCATCGATCCAGGAAGGCTATCCCAGGCGCGGATAAGTTCACTCAGGGATGCGACTTCCATCTTGCGCATGACGTTGCCCCGATGAAGCTTCACCGTCACTTCGCTGATGCCGAGGTCAAAAGCGATCTGCTTGTTAAGCCGTCCATGCGCCACCTCCTGCAAGACTTCGCGCTCTCGTGGCGTCAGTGTCTCGTGCCGCTCCATGTTGCGTTTGACGAGCATCGTCTCCATCCGCCGCGCCGCATCCAGGTCGATCGCGGTCGTGATTGCATCCAGCAGTGTCTGGTCTCGTACCGGCTTTATCAGGAAATCGACGGCGCCAGCCTTCATCGCCTGCACGGTCATCGGAATATCCCCGTGTCCCGTGAGGAAAATCACCGGTTTCGGGTTTCCAGTTTGTGTCAGGTGACGCTGCAAATCGAGACCGCTCGCTCCCGGCATGCGAACATCCAGGATCAGGCAGCCGGGGCTATGCAGCGTGTCGGAAGCGAGCAATTCTCGGGTCGAGGCGAAGCAGGCTGATTGGAATCCCGCTGATGCAATCAACTCGGACAGTGCCTCACGGACAGAGGCGTCATCATCGACAATGATGACGAGCGGCTGTTCGCCGTCACTCCGGTGCCACGAACCTGCCTTTCGCTGTAGTGACTGGTCAGATTTCATCATTACCCTCCATTTCTGGATCACGCAGGGCGTTGGCGAGCGTAGCAAGCAGAACCTGCGCGTCGAACGGTTTTCGGAAGCAACCACCAATGTCCTGGCCGCTATGCTGTTCGGCAAGCTCGTGACGTCCGGTTATTAGGAAGACGGGCAGATCGGGACGCACTTTCCTCACGAAATCTCGTAGTTCAAACCCGTCCATACCGGGCATGCCAATATCCGTGATAACTGCATCCACGCCAGACAGACCGCTGGCAAGAAACGAGCCTGCCGATGAGAAGCTGCGAGCCAGATAGCCAGCGGACTCCAAAAGATCCTCCAGCGACTCCAGTAGTCTCAGATCATCATCGACAATTGCCACCACCCGCCGATGCTTGGTCATTCTAGGCTTCCCCGCCCTGCGAGAGTGCGTGATCGGTATTTCCAGGCGTTCTGCGATACGCACGAGGTCGGCAAGCGAGGCCGCCTCCATCTTCTGCATCACATTGCGTCGGTGAATCTGCAGCGTCACTTCACTGATGCCGAGCGCGGCGGCCGCCTGCTTGTTGAGAAGACCGCTCACCACCAGAGGCAGAACCTCGCGTTCGCGCGGCGTCAGGTCAAGATAGCGACGCTTCAATTTCCCTGACTCGGCACGCTCTGCCCTCTTTTCCTTATCCAGTGCAATTGCCGCGTTTATGGCGTTCATCAGATCCGCGTCGGTAAACGGCTTGGTCAGGAAGTCTACCGCGCCGTCCTTTATCGCGCGCACGGAGGATCGGATATCACCGTGGCCGGTTATGAACACAATCGGTGGATGCTCCCCTTCAGCAATCTCACTTTGGAGGTCGAGACCGTTGATGTCGGGCAGTTCGATATCGAGGATCAGACAAGCGGGTGCATCCGGCTTTTCAAAGTTGACATAGTCCCCGGCGGATCCGAACGCCATCGCGCGAATGCCGTGCGAGGCCAGGAGCTCGCAGAGCGCCTCACGAATTCGGCTGTCGTCATCGACAATGAACACAATATGCTCGTCTCTCATCATACCGAAGCATCCACTTTGATCGGCAGCGTAAACGCAAACGTGGCACCCTCAGACTCGTTGTTCTGCGCCCACAACCGCCCTCCGTGCGACTCGATGATCGAACGACAAATTGCCAGGCCCATGCCCATTCCGTTCACTTTCGTGGTAAAGAAGGCTTCAAAGATCCGTTCCGGATACTCGACGCCCGTGCCGTGGTCGCTGACTTCGGTTTGAATCATCCCTGCGACGCGACGTGTGCGCACCTTCACCACCCGATCGGTCGCAACTTCGTCCATCGCGTCCATTCCGTTGCGGATAAGGTTCACCAGAACCTGCTGAATATGCACCCGATCCAGAGCGATGTGTGGAAGGTCGAGCGCGATATCAACGTCGACGCGAACACGACGTCGTAATGCCTCCTCTGCAATGAGATTGATTGCTTCACCAATTACGCTTGCCAGGTTGGTATTGCTCCTCGCTTCGACGGGATGTTTGAACAGTGCGCGGATCCGGCTGACGACGTCCGCGGCGGAGTTTGCGTCACGGATGATGCGCTCGGCGGTGATCTTGGCCCGCTCCAGATTCGCAGGCTTGGCCGATAACCAGCGATGGCAAGCGTTGGAATTGGCAACGATCGCGGCCAGCGGCTGATTGACCTCATGCGCGATCGACGCCGACAGTTCGGCAAGGCTTGCCGCCTGGGCAGCGCGGGAGAGCCTTTCTTGCGCCAGCCGCAACTCTTCCTGCACCTGAACCTCACCATGAATGTCCAGGCAAATGACGTTCCACTGGATGATCCTGTCCTCCGAGTCCCGCATCGCGGCGGCTCTTGTTTCAACCCATCGGTATTCACCATCATAGCGCCGCAGACGATGCTTGCGCGCGTAGGGCTCGCCGGTTGCAAGAGAATGCGCATATTTCTCCTTCACGCCGGCAACGTCATCGGGGTGCACTCCGGCATCAAGCGTACCGTTCAGTCGGGACTTTCCAGAGCCGTCCAATTCCTCCAGGTTGTATCCGAGAAACTCCCGAAGCTGCTGGCTGCGATAGACCGGTTCACCATTCGGCAGGGCGCAGTCGATCATCGCCGGAAGGGTCTCCACCAGCTGCCACAGCGACCGCTCCCGTTCACGTAGCGCCTCTTCGATCCGCAACTGATCGTCGATGTCATGGGACAGGCCGTACCATTGCAGGATATCGCCATTCTCGTCGCGCAGCGGTTCAGCGTTGCCCTCGACCCAACGGTAGACGCCGTCCGCCCGGCGCAGGCGAAACCTCTTGGAGAAGTTCTCGCCGGTCGCGACAGATAGTCTGAGCGATTTTTCGAGGCCGGTCGCGTCGTCGGGGTGGACCGCTGCCTTCAGAGTTGCTGCCAGCCGGTCTGTGTCTGGCTGCTGTGTATCCGCAGCATCCAAACCCAGAAAAGCCATCATCCGTTTGTTGAAAAAGGTCGGTTCACCTTGTCGGTTCAATCGCCAAAGCAGGCTTGGGACCATATCGACCAGTTGCGAAAGTTCTCGCTCCCGATCGCGAAGCGCTTCCTGCGCTCGCATCTCGTCATCGATGTCGATCGAGATCGCGTACCAATGCGCGATCGCTCCATTTGGATCGACCAGGGGCTCTGCGCGGCCGTCGACCCAACGATAGGCGCCGTCGGCGCGGCGCAAGCGATACTTCATGGAGTAAGGCTCACCTGTTACCACTGAATGGCGGACGGCTTTCAGAAGGCGCCCGGCATCGTCAGGGTGAATGAGCTTTTCCATCGCCCGGGCCAGTCGGCTCTCGCCTTGCCTTTCCAGCTGCGCAAGATCGGCCCAGCCAAAGAAATCGAGCAGGCGCTTGTTGAAAAAGGTCGGTTCGCCGTCGGGTGTAAGACGCCTGATCTGCACCGGTACCATGTCAACAAGCTGCGATAGCTCGCGCTCCCGGCCGCGCAACGCCTCAACGGTTTTCTTGTAGACATCGATGTCGAGCGCTATGCCGAACCACCCGACGACACGGCCCTGTTTGTCGCGCGCGGGCCGTGCGGCGGTTCTGGCCCAGACATAACTTCCACTGACACGACGAAAGCGAAACTCGACATTGAAGTCGTCGCCAGTTTCCAGACAATGACGCCATCTCGCCGCGACGTGATCATAGTCATCGGGATGTAGCAGTTGCTTCCAGGCGGTATCTCCCTGATCCAGCGAGGTGTTCAGCTGCTCCGGCGTCACACCCAGCGAGCTTTGGGCGAAGGGATGCAGGTAGATCCAACGTCCGGCGGCATCGAATGCCCACCCGTTGCCGAATATGCTCTCGACGGCCCTGGCCGACCGCATCGGCTCGGTGTCATCCACCGCCGACAGGTCGGAAACCGCAGCAATATGCGGCTCTCGATCTGTTACCAGATCGTCGATGTCGACGCTGACACTGTATCCTGGTTCTGCGCGGGTCTCCGTCCATCGGTATTTGCCGTTTGCCTGGAGCTGGCGGTGCCTGGTGACCTGGGGAACGCCCGTCCAGAAGGCGCGGGCGGCCGCATGAGCGGCCGTCGTCCGGTCGGCTGGATGAATACTGCTCAACGAATGCGGCTGGTCTTGCGTGACCTTCCTCTCCAAGGCCGCGGTTGCGACATCGGCAAACCGCTCGCTGGCAACCGAGGTATCTCCATCAATGAACGTGCCGTACCAACCGAGCACACGGCCTTGACCATCGCGTAAGGGCTGGGCCGAACTCCTGCTCCATCCGTAAGCGCCGCTTTCACGCAACAAGCGATGCTCGACGTTGAAATGCTGACCCGTTTCAAGGCACCTGCTCCATTGAGCAGTAACGAGCCCGTAATCGTCCGGGTGGATCATGCGCCTCCAGCCAAGCAAGCCGCCATCTGCCGGCGAACTGAACTCTTCGAGCGTAATCGCCAGGTGCGACAGAACCGCAGCGCTCACGTAAATGATCTTGCCGGACGCATCGGCGGCCCAAGCGTTGCCGACCACGCTCTCGATGAACCGCACAGCTTGCAATACATCGGGCGCGATTTTGCCAGGTTGGTTGAACGCCTTCGTCATTGCCTTCTCCTGCCGGACGAGGAAAGCCATTGTCAGCGCTCTGCATAGCACTTGTCTTGAGATCAGGACCGGGTGAACTCGTCACTTATCCTATTCCCGCTGCGCCTCCTGTGCACCCTATGGAAATCTATGACAACCGGGTGGTGCAATCTAACCTGTACTTCAGGATAGCTTGGTCTGGATCGTTGCGACGGGGTGGGAGCCGCCGGACAACGAGTTGACCTACGTTACGTGTCGGCGTCCAGGGCGCCTTCGCGCTCTACCTCACGTTGATCATCGTTCTGGACTCACAAGCGATACCGAGCCAAGGCGCCGTTTATCGCCCACAAATATCGACGGCCGACCAAGCTAGGCTAGTGGTTTTTGCTGCCTCGCGGCGTAGATTTCGATAGATTGAAACTTTGGCATGAGGGGTAGAGCGGTGGCGGGGCTGCAAGTTGAAGGGCTAATAAAGCCCAGGCTTTCTCTGTCCGGTTGGAGAAGCCAATGAAATCAACGTTTCGCCCAGTTAGCAAAACCAATTCAGAAGCAGCGCGTGCACAAACGCAACACCGAGATAGATCCGAACCAGGATCAAGTGGGGAAGCAGTCGTTGTGCCGCCAGTTGAAAGAGAATCGGCCCGGCGCGATTTTCCAGCAATGCGCCGATGGCGTGGGGTCGGGCTGCACCGCCCGCGGTTCGCGCATCTCGCGCTATTTTTCGCAGCCTATGTGTTGGGATGCGGATTCGCAAATGTGCTGGCGATCGTGCCTGGCATAACTGTTTCGATTTGGCCTCCTGGCGGGGTCTTCGTCGCTACCCTGATCCTAACATCTCCATACAGTTGGCCCTGGTGGATATTGGGGGGCTGCCTCGCTGAGATGTTCGCGCAGATCGTGTGGTTTCACAGTCCGCTGCCTGCCGGCTTTTTGATCTACGTGGGCAATGCCCTGTGTGCTATTGCCGGCGCTGCTCTCGTCAGCCGGGCGACCGGCAAGCCGGTCAAGTTGGAGACCTTGCAGCAGGTCCTTGCATTCGTCGTTTTTGGAGCGGGAATTGCGCCGCTCATAAGTGCGACGGTGGGAAGTGCGACGCTTGCTTGGTTCGGTGTAAAAGCGCAGACTTTCACAGGCGTGTGGCCGCTATTTTGGATTGGAGATGCTACCGGCATCCTGCTCGTTGCGCCACTTGTATTGGTTTTGGTCCAATACTGGCGCAGCAAGTCCAAACTATCTGCCGCGCAGTTGGCAGAAGCCGGAGTGCTCGGTCTGATTTTTTTGGGAGTCGCCGCTCTCTCCCTGAGTGATAACTATCTTCCGTCTCCCTACATCATCCTGCCATTGCTTCTTTGGGCCTCAGCGCGTTTCGAGTTCCGGGGAGCCGCAGTCGCGCTGACACTCCTCGGCTTAATGACGATGGCACTTACAATATCTGGTGACAGTCAGTTTGTCGGCGAGTCCCAAAGGCAAAGGCAGGTGATGCTGCAGCTTTTCCTGGCGATATCAGCGTTTTCAGCGCTGATTGTCGCCGCCATCTCGCGACAATATCAACTGGCGTTGCTGACTGTGCGCGAAAGCGAGCGCCGCCTTCAGCAATTGATCGATGCAGTTCCAGCGCTCATATGGTGCACAACTCCAGAAGGTATACCCAGCTACCTCAACAAACAGGCCACGGACATCACAGGCATGACTCTCAAGCAGGTGATCGCGCCCGACGGGTCAAGGTCTCTGACAGACATTCATCCAGACGACCGGCAATCAACAGATGAGGCACTTAAGCGCTCGTTCGAGACGGGCGCGTCCTTTGTGGGTAGGTATCGCCAATGCCGAGCGGACGGACCCCACAGATGGGTTGAGGCGCGCGCCGAACCATTGCGCGACGAATCCGGCACGATCATTCAGTGGTATGGCGTGTCTGTTGACATTGAAGACATGGTGAGGGCGCAGGAGGCCCTGAGTGAACGAGAGGAGGAGCTCTCCCAGCTTGTCAATATGGTTCCAAGCCACGTTTGGCGTCTGACCCCTTCGGGCGAACCAGCATTCTTCAACAAACGCATGATCGACTTCCTTGGCTTGAATGTTTCAGATACGGTCAAACCGGGTATGACGCGGTTAGCCGCCTTGGTGGAGGCATCCGTTCATCCGGAAGACGCGGTTCCGTTCAACGATTTGCTTTCCCGCGCGCTCGCCACCGGGGAAGTCTTTGCCATGCGATACCGTCTGCGCCGGGCGGACGGCGTTTACCGCTGGATGTCCAGCCGCGCCGAACCGCGTCGGGATCAGTCCGGGCTTATCGTCCAATGGTACGGCATTTGTCATGACATTGACGATCAAATGCGTGCCCAAGACGCGTTGCGCGAACGGGAACGCGAGCTATCGCTGCTTGTGGACATGGTGCCGGCTTTCATCGCACGTCAGGCTTCAGACGGAGCGTTGACGTTCTTTAACAAGCGGTTGGTAGACTTCCTCGGGCTAGACGTTGCGCATGCGGACAAGTTGGGGATGAGGCGCGTGACCGCCATGATCCAAGCTGTCGTCCATCCCGACGATGTTTCCCTGGTGAGGGAGAACGCCACACGCGGCTTCTCGACGGGCGAACCCTTCTCGAATCGATATCGTATGCTTCGCGCCGACGGTGAGTATCGCTGGATGGACGGGCGCGCCGAGCCGTTGCGTGATGAGCGCGGGACGATAATGCAGTGGTATGCGGTCGCCATCGACGTCGATGATGAAGTGCGCGCGCAGCAAAGGTTGTACGATCGGGAGCGAGAGCTTTCGCAACTGGTGGATATGGTACCCAGCCCGCTCTGGCGGTTGACCCCAGAAGGGGAGCCGGTCTTCTTCAACAAGAGCTTGATTGAATTCCTGGGCCATGATGTTGGAGATGGGCGGCGCAAAGCATTGGCCGCTGCTCTTGTGTCTGCGATCCACCCAGATGACATGACAGCGCTTGAAGCATCACTGAACAAGGCACTTGCCACTGGCGAGAGCTTCTCCGTGAACTATCGCATGCGCCGCGCCGACGGCCTGTATCGCTGGATGTCTGGCCGCGGAGCGCCTCTGCGGGACACCGGCGGGCGCATCCTGCAATGGTTCGGCATTTGTCACGACATCGACGATCAACTTCGCGTCGAACAGGTCCTGCGCGAGAGGGAGCGCTCGCTGCGCCAACTTATTGAAACCTTGCCCGCAATGGTCGAATGCACGGGGCCAGACGGCCATCCGGTCTATCGAAGTGAGCAGCTTTGCGATTTCCTAGGATACAAACTTGAAGCGCCGGTCGGATCGGGAGAGCCGCGGCCGTCCGCAACGCTCAGGGCCGCTGTCCATCGTGAGGATATGCCCCTCGTCCGCGAGAACCATGAGCGCGCATTGGAAAACGGCACCCCTTATGCGCAGAAGCATCGTCTGCGGCGTTCGGATGGTGAGTACCGCTGGGTGGAAACCCGAGCTGCACCCATGCGAGACACCGACTCTTCGATTATTCAATGGAATGTTATCTGCCTGGACATCGATAGCGAGGTCAGGACGCAAGAGGAATTGCGTTTGACGCGAGAGGGCCTGGCGCGAGCATTTCAGGCGGCAAGCCTTGCCGAACTTTCCGCTTCGATCGCCCATGAGGTGAACCAGCCGCTGGCAGCGATCGTGGCAAACTCGCACGCATGTCAACGCTGGCTCACAGCCGACCCTCCAAATCTTGAGCGAGCGCAAAAGACGATCGGACGCATTACGCGCGATGCAAACGCTGCGGCTGATGTTGTGAGCCGTATCCGCGCATTGTTCAAGCGATCCCTGGAGACCGAAGCGAGCGCCACCCCCCACGAGGTCATCGCGGAGGCCCAGAGCCTGATGGCCGACGAGGCTGCACGACGTCGTGTCCGGATCGAGGTGAACATTGCGAACGAACTTCCGTTTGTTCCTATGGATCGCGTTCAGGTCCAGCAGGTGCTGGTCAATCTGATGAGAAATGGCATCGAAGCCATGACATCCTCGGATGCGCCCAGGGTTCTAGGTCTAAGCGTGTATCCGATGGTCAACGCGGTACAGATCGCGGTGAGCGATCTGGGCACAGGCGTGGAGTTCCCGGACAGGATCTTCGAGCCATTCTTTACAACGAAGGACGACGGCATGGGCATGGGGCTGGCGATCTGCCGTTCGATAGTCGAATCACACGGTGGGCGGCTTTGGGCGGAGAAAAACGAGCCGCAGGGCACCATCTTTTTCTTCACATTGCCGACTGAGCCAATAACAGTCGCTTGAGGCGAGACTTACATGGAGTTATATCGCCGGTCTAGAGGAGCCGCACCTCGGCCCCGGCCGTTAGCGGCCTACTTTGCCGGTGTTACGAGCTCCGTTTCGGCAGTATCAAGAACGAAGACAGCCAGGATCTTTGCTGGCTCGCTATCGCTGGCATTCGCGCTTACGCGGTGATGGTCGCCGGGAACTTCGACCCAGTTTTCGCCAGTCTTGTATACCTTGATTTCGCCGTCGTTGATCTGGCTCTTGATGCTGCCTTCGATTACCGTGGCATAGATAAAGGCGCTCCTGGGATGCGTGTGTGAAGGGTTGTGACCACCAGGGCCATATTCGACCAGAACACAGCGCATGCTCTTTCCTGGCACGTTGGGAAGCGCTTGGTCGAACACCACTGAGACCTTGGCATTATAGGGCTGGTCCGAGGCTGCTGCAGGTGTAATCAGCGCCGCAAACATCAAGCCAGTCGCCAACTTTCGCATGAATATCTCCTTCTGCTTCATATTCGATTAATCTCGGGTGCGATCGTATGCCCGGCGCTCCGAAAGGAGGAGCTATACGTAGGTTGGTGGTGTTATGCATACGTGCCCGCCCCTGCGGCCGGGCGTAATCAAACATTGCACGTTGTTGCTCGACCAGCCGGGATTGGGCAGCATCAATGGTTTCGGCAGCTGGCATGAGCCTTTGTTGCCGGCGCGACAATGCCAGACCTCAAACTCGACGCCACGCACGCCGCGTCGCCCTATACCAACAGACAATTGGAATTTTAACACGTTGTGTCAGCTTACGTCAGACTGGCGCAGCGCGGCTCGAGACAATTCGGAAAAAGCGCGCGGCGCCTCTTCCGAAACTGCGTCCGTTCAGTTGGCTTTCGAGGGTTAGATTTTCATGTCAGATAGCCCGCTCAGCCGCTGTTGGTTGCTGGCAAGCCTCGCGCTCCTCTTCGCCCTTGGCAGTGCCCATTTAACGCTGGCCCAGATGCCACCGTCCTCGATCACCGTCATTCTCACACCTGATCAGAGTGCCATCGAGATCGAACAAACGCTGGGCGCCGCCTTAAAAGTCGGCGGGTCGGTGACGGTCGAATGGCGCGACGAGTCAAATGAAAATGCAGGCTCCGGCAATGCGACAATACCAAGCACTGGAACGAGCGAGACAACGCCCCACATTGCACCTTCCGCCGACACCGACGAAAATGAGATAGCGGCCAGGACGCTGCCAGCTTTTCAAGCCGCGGATTCAGTGGAATCCTTCGACAGCGTTTCCGGCCACCTTCTCAATGGGCTGCAAATCGGTTTTGCCGGCATCTACGGTATCGCTGGGGCGATGGCAGACGTCGTGGCGGGGATCCATGCCGAGGGATGGTCGGTGATTTCTGTTGCCACAACTGCCCTCTGCGCCATCACGGCTGGCCTCGCCGCAGCACTGGCCAGCCGCCTCCTCATGAACCGGCTTTTCGGTGCATCGGTTGAGGTTGTCGACGGGCTGCACCGTGTGCGGGCCTCGATGATCAGACTCTGCTTCGATATCGCCTATCTCGCGCTCCTTGCAACCGTCGCACACGGCGTCATCAGGGTCTTCCTAGGGCGGGGGACCGCTTCGGCTGAATTGGCTCACGCTGTCGTCACCATCGCGCTGATATCGGCGGCCTACATTGCGGGCGCCCATTTCCTCTTCGCGCCGACACGCCCTGCAATCCGTCTGCTCGATATCGCCCATCCCCGCTTTCACGCCAACATGCTGTCAGCTTATGGCGCGATGGTCGCCGTCGTCAGCGCCAGCGTGCGCTTTGCCCACCAGCGCGCACTAGACCCGGTCGCCATCGACGGCTGCTTGCTGATCGGCGTCACGGCGCTGACATTCGTGAAGCTCTACTGGTTCATCACCGGCGCCCGCGATATCCGCACGCTGTTTGCCGGCTCGAATCCCGGACATTTGCGCCGCGCCATCGCCTTCGGTGTGCCGGAATTCTATGCGCTGAGCGCAATGGTACTGTGGCTAATGACCGCCATCGTCGCCGGCAGTCCCCACAGCGCCGCCTGGAGCTTTGCCGGCGGCGCCACACAGATCATCCTGCTCGCCCTACCGATCCTGGCCTTCGGGATCCATTCGTTAGCCGGAGCCGCCGCCGCGCGCCGCCGCACGCTGACCTCCTCGCCGCTTCATGCGGCGATCTCGGGCAGCGTGCAGACGGCGCTTGCCGGCGCTATCTGGCTGATCGGCCTGCATGCCATCATCGGCCTGTGGCGGCCGGTAATGGACGGGCACGAGACCTCTGGCGCCGTCGGCTGGATCGCCGTCCTCGAGCGCATCAGTCTTGCGATCGTGGCTGCCTGGGTAATCTGCAGCTTCCTGTGGAAGAGTTTCGAGGCTTTCTCACCTTCCGTCCGCGTCGCGATACCCGGCGACCAGGAGGACGACACGGATGCCCACCAGCGAAGCCGGATCGCGACCATCCTGCCGCTCATCCGCAACCTCATTTTCGGTGGCATCTTGGCCGTCACCAGCCTCGTCATTCTCTCCGCCCTCGGCATAAATATCGCGCCACTGCTCGCAGGCTTCGGCGTGCTCGGTCTAGCCCTTTCCTTCGGTTCACAAACGCTGGTAAAGGATGTCGTCTCCGGCATTTTCTTCATCGCCGACGACGCCTTCCGCGTCGGCGAATATGTCGAAAGCGGCAAGCTCAAGGGCACGGTCGAGCGGATCTCGCTCCGTTCCCTGAGGCTCCGCCACCAGAACGGTCAAGTGCACACCGTCCCCTATGGCCAGCTTCAAGCGGTGACCAACTACAGCCGCGACTGGAGTACGGTGAAGTTCGAACTCAAATTCGAGCGCGACGCCGATCCCGAAAAGATCCGCAAGACCATCAAGAAGGTCGGACTGGCCATGCTCGAAGACCCGGAAACCGGCGGCGAGTTCCTCGTGCCCTTGAAGATGCAGGGTATCCAGGACGTGACCGAAAACTCTCTCGTCGTCCGCCTCAAGTTCACCGCGCGGCCCGGCAACCCAAGCATACTCCAGCGTGAGGCGATGAAACGCCTTCTTCCTGCATTGCGCGAAGCCGGCCTCGACCTTGCCTCGAACGCTGTCACCGTTCGCTCTGGTGCCGCCGGTATTGGTGAAGCGGAGGCTGCGGCGGCAAACATGACGCTGGCCAGTAAGCCGGTAGAAATCGAGGCGGCTGTGTGAGGCATGTGTCGCCGTGCCGACCTGGTCGCCGCAGTTCACGAAGCTACGATCACCTAAGCGCGCCGGAGCGGATTTACGCAGACACCGTAAAATGAATCGAAGGGGAAAACATTTGGCAAACTGCTATCGCGTTGCTGAACGTGGGCTTGGCCGCAAGTTGACCAGCTCTTCCGAACAGCTCGGGTTGATTTTTTGGCGGGCCATGGCAGTGTTCGTCTTCCTTTTCTGCCTCGCTGGTTGTGCAACGCAGCGCGTGGAGCTTGCAACGCTGCCCAAAACTGTGTCTCCCACCTTGCAAAGCCCTCAGACCATTCACGCAAGTTCCGAAACCTTCGACCTCCTCTACGTTACCGATCGCGCACGTGTAGCCGCTTCGGAAAGTGCACTGGCTTATGGTGCCGAAAGGGCCAGTTTCTTGAGCTTTGGCTCGGTGTCGATCACCCCGACACGTAGCTCTCTCAGCAGCAAAAAGCGGTTACGTGCCAGCGCGTTTTCCGAGACCGGACGGTTTCCGGCGACACCCTACGGCGTCGAGGCGACCGCAAACGGGCTACGCCGCCCTCCGGCGGCACTAGCGGCCCACCACCAAGCCGCCGCATCCCTACAGGCTGAAGTCGCTCGTCGTCTCGCAACAGCCGATCGTAAAGAAGTCGTGGTCTTTATTCACGGATACGGTAACAGTTTCGACGACGCCGCGCTCGCGACTGGCGAGATTTGCAGGTCGCTGCAGAACCAGTTTGTTTGCGTTGTCCTGACGTGGCCCGCGGGAGGCTCCGGCGGCTTATTTTTCGGTTACAATATCGACCGCGAGTCGAGCGAATTTTCAGTCGCGGACCTCAAGAAAGCCATCCGGATCATCGCAGAAACACAGGGTGTCGAGCGACTTCACCTCATGGCCCATAGCCGCGGAACCGATGTCCTCGCCAGCGTGATCCAGCAACTCGGCATTGAGGCTTATGTTGGCCGATCCTCAATATGGCAGCGTTTCAAAATCGCGAATGTGGTATTTTTCGCTCCCGATATCGATCTCGACGTGGCTTCCTCCAAGATGTTCGCGTGGGTATCGGATCCAGACCTTGCCTTCGGCAGCATATCAAGGCCAAGCGAGATCCCGCCTCAGGGCCCTCTGCATCTTACGGTCTATTCGTCTCCCGGTGACAAAGCGTTGGGGGCATCAACACTACTCTTTGGCAGCGCCTTGCGGCTGGGGCAGCTCGCTGTTGATAGGGTGCCCAAGGACAGGAGCGAGGCGGCGACCAGGTGGGCGGGGTCGCAGATGGGCGGTTTGGTCGATTTCATCGAGTTTTCGGGCGGCGGGTTGATTGGCCATAGTTATTTCTTGTCTGATCCGGCTGTTAAGGCGGACTTCGTTGCGCTCATCCGCGATAGAGTGAAGGCTGGCGATCCACGTCGGCAAATCGTCGAGATCAAACGCCCTTTCTGGCGAGTAACTGATGTCCAGCAGGCCTTGCGATGATCGCTTTTCCGAACTTCGAAGCGATCTGCGGTAGGGCAGCGTCGTGCGGGGCGCCGACTAACGAATCTCTTCTTTTGAACGGAGTAGAACGACGGGCCATCGCTGACAGCCCAGGCCGGAAATGAGCGGATCGAGCGGCGGCAGCAGCGTAAGCCAGGGCCCGTTCGCGCGCGATTTGACCGGATAAAAGCCTCGTCTCGGAGGATCAGCATTGCAACGGCGGGGATCCGGGAAGCCCGGTCAAGCCGATCCGTTTGATTGAGGGACCCCAGACAACGAGGTTTTCGCCACCTCGCCTATCACTTCCCGCTCTGTCCAGAGCTCGTGCTATATCGATAATGTCGTCTCTGGCGGCAGTCGGTTCATTATTGGACCAGGCGACCCAAGCCCGATCCTGAAGTCGCCCCCCTCACCTTTCTCAGTTCGAAATTGCCGTTGGGAAGATCAAGCGTCCATTCCGGGGCAAAGCCGATACCAAGACCGGCCGAGACGAGTGACACCAGCGAGAAGGTGTTGCCCCAGGTATGGACGACCTCTCGACCGCCGCTTCCATCGGTCGGTAGAACCGCGTCAACTTCGCGGTGGGCCGCTACAAGGTCGGCCAGCGTCTCGTCCGCGTCACGGATGATGACACACCCTTGTCTTTCAACAGTTCGACGCCGACGTCAGGCTCCCGCTGCCACCGCAGCGCGTCGGACCGGGACACGACGCCGATGAGCGCGCCATCGCCATCCACGACCGGATAGGTCAGGTGCGCTTCGTCCGTTAAGGCGAAATGCATGCATGGTTGCTGGTAAAGTGTCGACGGTGTTGACCATGATGTCGCGGGCGCGCGTGGACTCGGAGGGATCACACCGTATTCGCGGGAATTGTGCTGTCCGCTGCGGGCAATTTTTTCCGTCAGTATGGAACGCCGCAACAAGAGCACAGTGACTGCATAAGCAGCGATCGTCGCGGACAACGGCTTCCAGGAGATGCTCCGCGATGTAGCGACCGAAGCCCGTAGAGCAACCGGTCACGAGCCAGACTTTTGCGTTTTGCGTGCTCATTTGATGTACTCCTTTCTTGTCTCAGACCTGCCGTTGCTGATAGCCGCAAATTTCCACGTCTTCGGCGCACAGATCCGGTAGCTTCGCCATAAAGGCCTGGACGTAACCCGTCCCCATGTGCAGATCGAAGTCGGATGCGTACCGCCACTCTTCGAGCACCATCCAAACTTCTGAGACGTCGTTGGATTGGTGGATCTCATAGCGGAGGCAGCCCGGTTCACGTCTGGAAGGGGTAACGAGTTGAAGCAGCTCCTTACCCAGATCTGTCGAGCGGCCCGGCTTTGCAGTGAAGTGGGCCATGTTGGTCAGTTCGGCCATTTCGGGTCTCCTTTCAGTTCATTCCGATCCGGGCCATTGTGATTGATCCTCGAGTTTAACTCTCGCTGACCCTCGCAGGACCTGTCGGGATTTTACGCTTTTTAGACCCCGGCGAGGGCAATGATGCGAGAGCGCGCAGCGGCTTGGCGTTGCGTCGCAAGCGGTGCGTATTCAGGCGATGAAAACAGCTGGCGGATCGCTTCCTTGTCGGGAAACTCGATGATCAGCATATTGGTCGCCTGCCAGCCTTCGAGCTCAAGCGGCTCGGCGTCGAGAGAGATAAGGCGCCCACCTGTCTTTGCGACAAGCGGCAATGCCTTGGATCGATAGTCTTCGATCGCCTGTGGGTTGTGGATGTCGAGATCGACCACGAGATATGCGGACATGACGGTCTCCTTCTGGTTTTGAAATGATGAGGTTTGTTGCGAACGGCGCCCGTCACGGGAGATGGCGCCATTTCACCATGCGGTCCTTGAGATCGAGCGTGCCGCCGTCGACAGTAAAGGTGCCGTCACCCCGGTGATGCATCATCCGACGCTCTTTGCGGTCTTCGTTGATCCAGACCCTCGTCGCCTCAAGGACGAAGAGGTTGTAGGGATCAGTGAGGGTGGTATCAACGATCCGACACTCGATGTTTGCCAGACAATCGTTGATGAGCGGGGCGGAAACGTCCTTGGCCGGCCGTGTCTTGAGGCCAAACCTCTGGAACTTGTCCATCCGGTCGCCGGAGCAGTTTCCGACGTCAACGACCGTCTCACCGAGATCGAGACCCGGAACAGCAATCACGCATTCGCCAGTGTTCCGAAGGGTCTGATAACTGTGGTCCCAGGGACCGATGACGCATCCGATCAGCGGCGGGGCGTGTTGGATCATCATGTGAAAGCCCATCGTCATCACGTTTGGCTTTCCATTTTGGCTTGTCGTGACCAAGACAATGGGTCCTGGCTCGAGAAGACGATAGGCTTGAGATGCAGGTATTTCCTTCATTGTTTTCTCCCTCGAAGGGAGCCCCCGCGCATAGGCGGGGTCCCTATTAAGGCCGGCTTTCACCAACCCTGTTCAACGGGCAGGACGAACAGCTCGGCGACATCCACGTGAGCCGGGGCCTGAGCGGCAAACACGATGGTGTCGCCGATATCCTCGCCCTGGAGGAAGGTCATCTGACCGGCAAGCTCATCCATCTGCTTGCGGTAGCCCGGGTCGGTGATGTGGTCATAGAGCTCGGTTGCGACAGCGCCTGGCTGGATGCAGGTGACGCGGATACCGTGCTTCTGTCCGACTTCCATGCGCATCCCGTCCGAGAAGGCAGTTACCGCATGTTTTGTGGCGCAGTAGACAGACAGACCCTTGAACACTTTGCGACCAGCAATCGACGACATGTTGAAGATATGGCCGGAATGCTGCTTGATCATCTGGGGCAGAACGGCGGCCGTCGTGTTGAGCAGGCCCTTCACATTCACGTCCACCATCCGGTGCCACTCGTTGACCTTGAACTGGTCGATGTCGGAGAGCGGCATCAGGCCGGCATTGTTGACCAGGATGTCGATCGAGCCGTAGGTATCGACAAGCTTCTTGACGCCCATTTCGATCGACGCCGCATCGACCACATCCATCTCGATCACAAGAGCTTCACCGCCCTTGGCTTCAATCCGGCTCTTGAGATCTTCGAGCTTTTCGGTGCGGCGAGCCGCGAGGCCGACCTTTGCGCCAGCTTCAGCTAGCTTTACCGCGGTAGCGGCGCCAATGCCGCTCGATGCGCCGGTTACCAGTGCGATCTTTCCGTTGAGGTTGGTCATTGTCTTCATTCCTTGTCTTGAAGCCCACCACCTCGGTGGGCGTTTCGTTTCGACAAGGAGGAACCTAAGTGTTTCATGCTTGCCCTTCTCTCGGGGCCTTGCTCGACCTGTTGCGATTTTGCTCAAATCGCAACAGGCGAAGAAACTAACCCCGGCGGTAGTGGCTCGGCGGCAGACCCGTCTCGCGCCGGAAGACCTGAGCAAAGTGGCTGGGGCTCGAGTAGCCGACGGACATGCCGATCTCGATAATGCTCGTGTCCGTTTCCTGCAGGAGCTGCTGTGCCTTAGCAACGCGCTGGCGGATGAAGTATCGGGAGGGCGAAAGGCCTGTTGCCTTTTTGAACAGACGGCTGAAATGGAATTCGCTCATGCCGACTGTTCCGGCGAGCTGAGCGAGATTGAACGGGTCGGCCAGGTGGCCTTCGAGGTAGGCAATAGCCCGTCGAAGCTTGAAGCCTGGAAGTGCTGTCTGCCGGCCGATCTCAGTCTCACTCGACGCATAGTTACGGATGAGGTGGACGGCCAGGCTCTGAGCGAGCCCCTGGACGAACAACTGACTACCTTTGCCTTCAGCGGTAAGTTCCTGATGAATCAACGCCAGAAGATGCGAAAGCTGCTCGTCTTTGCCGCCCGATACATCACGCAGCGCGGGAGGCGCATCGCCGCTAAGCACCTCTTTTGCCACGCGTTCGAAGAGAGGAACTGACAGATAAAGGTGCATCACCTGAAAAGGGGCCGGGCCGGTCGCGCGCCAACGCATTTCATAGGGTGTCGGAGAGCGGGTGAGGAAGAAGTCACCGACTGTTACGATATTGGAGACCCATTCTCCATCCAGCTCTCGTTCTTCGACGATGGCTTCCCCCGACATGACCCAAACGATGAGCGGTTCGGCGACAGCCGGTACAAGAAACGGTTCTTGCTTAATGTGGCGGGAGTAGACCTGCACGAACATATCGGTCCATGCTGGACTGTCCCCGCTCACCAGAATGCGGCCGGCGATATATTGTTCGAGACCAAGGGGCGAGGTCCGATCCGGGGTGATTTCGTCTAAGAGAGGGAGAGGCGACGCAACGTGGAGCCCATCTTCAACGCGGTTGCGGATGGGGGGGAGTGCTTCCGATTTTGTTGCATCTGCGATTTCCAACTTGAACCCCTTTTTAGAGGGCATGAAGCTACGCCCTCGTGCTTGACGAGCGAGCATTCTTGGAATGCCCCTCGTTTCACTAGTCCGCCCATGACATTCTCAATGCTGACATGAAGTATTTGGTTTCATGAGCCGGGAAAGAAATTCACCCCCTCAGGGATCACAAGGCAGGTCATGTGCCGATAACTATCCTGCGGGAACTCCGGGGTAGGCGGTAGAACGTTGCTCTCGAACCATTGCCCATTTCTCCAACGATCCACCCGTCACAATTAGACTTCGAACCGAATGATGCCGACAAAAGCCCAAACAGACCACTGTGGGACTGGGCTCTGCAGCCAACGAAACACCATCCACAACTTTCGTTGTGAATGGCGGTCTGTTTTTCGATAAAGCCGTGCCCACCTGGCAGGGTCTGACGGCGTTAGTACTGGGCACGATAGACCAGCGGCACCCAGTCATAATTGCTCTCATCCCGACGAACGTGGCCGATCCCAGGAAACGCATGATGGGCACCGGCGACCAAATACCGCTGATCAGCGGCTTCGGCGAACGCGGCTGCCCGGGTCGATGCTGCTGCGCTCTGATCCACGTCGAATTCGACAGTCACTTCCGGATGATCATACTGGAGAACATCGCCATGGGCGATATCACCCCAGAACACGATCTTTTCGCTATTGCTCTCCACGACGATACCGCTGTGACCAGGTGTATGACCGGCCAGCAGGATTGTTCCAAAACCCGCAACAGGCGTACCATTGTCATCGAAGGTTTCAAATTTGCCGGCGTCGACATAGGGGCCGACACATTTCTCAGCCTGAGCGATCTGCGGGCCGAGCACCTTGTCTGTTTTAGCCTTGGCATCTGCGTTTAGCCAAAACTTGGCCTCTCGCTGGTTGACATGTAGAACGGCGTTTTCATACACGCGGCTGCCGTTGGCAACGAGCCCGCCTGAGTGGTCGGCGTGGATGTGGGTCAGAATGACGTCGTCGATGTCGGAGACGTTGTAACCCGCTGCACGGATATTGGTCGCAAGCTTGCCCAACGCCGGGCCCATCAGGTCGCCCGTGCCGGTATCGATGAGAACCAGGCGCCCGCCCGTGTTGACAAGGAAGGCATTGACAGACGTTTCGCTAGAGCTCGATTGAAACCGGTCAGTCAGGTAAGTGCCGATCTCCTTTTCATCCATGTTTCTGTAGATTTTGGACATCGGCAGCTTCACCGTGCCGTCGGAGAGGGCGGTAATCTCGTAGTCGCCGAGCCTTATCCTATAAAAGCCAGCGGCTTGCGTGCCGACGATGGGCGCCTTGGCAAAGACGCCAGCCGGAAACGCTGACACGGTCCCGGCGGCGACCGCAAATCCAGCTGTGTTGATGAGAAGCGAACGGCGTGTGTGCATTAAAAAACTCCAGATGCTGTCAGGTTTCCAGAACTCAGGCCTTGAACTGACCTGGAGAGCAAATATGTTCCGGGGCATCAGCACGCAAATCGATGCAGGTCATGACAACTATCGATCATTTCAATCTTCGCTCCTTCGATCTCAATCTCCTCGTCGCTTTCGATGCGTTGATGGCTGAAGGAAATGTTACGAAAGCCGCGCGACGCTTGAAAATCCAACAGCCAGCGATGAGCCATTCGCTTTCGACATTGCGCGTGCTGTTACAGGACGAGTTATTCATACGCGTCGGACAGGTTATGCAACCTACCGCGCGAGCCCGGAGCCTCGCCGTGCCCGTGCGCAAGGCGTTGCGGCAAGCCCAATTGGCGCTGACAGGCGGCGAGGAGTTCGATCCGGCTACAGAGGAACGAATTTTTCGCGTTGCAATGTCTCCGGAAATCGAACTCTTGCTTATTCCGGATTTGACGGCGCGTTTGCGACGGCTCGCTCCCGGCATCAAGATACTCGCGCGCGTCTTCCCGTACGAGGCGATGGAGCCTTCCCTTGAGGACGGGTCGATAGATCTTGCCGTTGGCTGCACCTATACCCTGACAAGCCGCCGATCGTTTGAGAAGCTTTACGAGACGGGAGTGGCTTGTTGCTTCAATCCAGACCTTATCGCACTGTCTAATCCCGTTGGACTTGACGAATATCTGTCCGCTGAACATTCGACTATATCCCAGAATGAAACCTTGCATGGGTGCATCAAAGATGCGCTGGAGATTGCGGGGGTGGATCTCAACGTTGTTGCAGCGGCACCAGGCTACATGTCCGTTCTGTCCGCGGCGCAGCTCAGCCCCGTCATAGCCACAGTGCCTGCGCGGATTGCAGAACGATACGGGCCGCTATTGGGATTGGAGGTCAGCCCGTTGCCAGTATCATTGACCTTCCCGCCCGTGAACATGGTTTGGGCAAAACACGCCGACAGCGACGCCGCAAATTACTGGGTTCGACAGCAGATCCGCGACAGTCTCGCGAGCAACGGCGTTGCCGATAGGTTTGAACGGCCTGTTGCCCCGATCTCCAACCCTTGAGCCGGCGGGAGCGCTGGGCGCGAGGCAGTTGACGGTGACGTTAGTGGGCGAGCCGGCCCGAACAGGCCCGCCTCGGACGCACTCGCAGACATTTGGGCGAGCCCGATGAGAAGTCCTTCAGGCCCACGGACGTAGCAGAGGCGGTAAGCGTCTCTATACTGGACTACTTCGCCTACGAGCTGCGCGCCGCGGGTGCGGAGCCTTTCAAGCGTCTCGTCAATGTCGTCCACCGCGAACATGACGCGCAGGTAGCCTAGGGCGTTAACCGGAGCGTTCCGGTGATCTGCAATCACAGGCGGGGAGAGGAAGCGGGAGAGCTCTAGCCGACTATGGCCGTCTGGCGTACGCATCATGGCAATCTCGACATGCTGATCGCCCAGTCCAGTGACACGTCCGGCCCATTCACCTTCGATCGTGGTCCGCCCTTCGAGCTCGAGGCCGAGTTCGCGAAAGAAATCAATCGACCCTCCCAGATCTTCGACGACGATTCCTACGTTGTCCATCCGCCTGAGCGCCATGTGTCCAATCTCCAATGTGTTGCTCCAGACTACAAGGTGTCGCCGGTCCAACAACGGACGCTTGAATTGCCTCGTTTCCGGCGGCCATCGGGCCTGTTTTCGCTGCTGCCCAGATCAGAAGCTCGGATCACGGGCCGTCCGCCGAATTGTTTTTTAGAAGCGATCTCGAATCCACCGCGCGCAGATGTCCGACGTCCATCGCATCCTGTTTTCGCAGCAGTCCTCATAAGCCACGAGCGGGCATTCGCGGGCTCGTCATGAACACTGGCTTCAAAGTCTGTCGCCGGAGAGGCGCGCAGCATGACCTGCGACGCGCAATTTCTTCCGCCCGGACTACGAGAGTCGACCTGCTGGACGAGGCCAGTCAGATCTAGCCTTGGACGCCTTGGATGCGGGTAGGCCGCGGTCTGACAAGCGTTCAAATACGCCCGCTGCGCGCAGAGGCGGCATTAGCGATATAGGCGCTGTATTATTTGCGCTTGCTCACCAACAAACTGAATAACCGCTCGAAGCCGTGGAAGGCGTCGTAGATCCTGATGATACCCTAGCCAGGTATCCCTTCCAGGGGGAGCCTCCGACACGTCGACACGCTTCAACCCCTCCATCGAGTCCCCCAGCGGCCTCGGAAGAACGGCCATACCTGCACCATCTGCGCATAACCGTGCCTGAACATCGCGATTGTTGCTTCGAATCGAAACTTTCGCATTCGGGAACCGGCCCTTAAGCCAAGCCACATCGGGCATGCTTCCAAGTGCCTCATCCATAATGATCACGCTGAATCCCGCTCCTGTGCCGGGCGAAGGGTCGTCCGATCCTTTGGCGACATACAGGCCATAGGGAATATGCAGTAGCTTGCGTGAAATGACTTCCGGCTCCGTGAAGGACCGTATCCGGAAAACCAGATCGGCTTCGCGACGCGCCAGGTTCAAAAGCCTGGAGTCAGTGAGAATCTCGATGATTACATTGGGATGCACACGTCTGAAGTCGGCAAGGATGGGGGCGAGAACATGGACGCCGAACCAGTCAGAGCAGGATATCCGCAAGGTGCCGGACAACGTGTTCTCGGTACCCGCAAGTTGGCGCTGGAGTGCGATCGCCTCCTCCTCCATCCGCTCGGCGTGCCCCATTACGACGGCACCCTCATCTGTCAGGACAAACCCGTCCGGTGTGCGTTGGAACAGCGAGTGGCCGACCGCGGCCTCAAGAGTCTTTAGTCGTCTTCCCATAGTCGGCTGCGTCAGGCCCAACTTTCTCGCGGCCGCACCCAGCGTTCCTTCCCTCGCGATCGCAAGGAAAAGACGAATGTCGCTCCATTCCATCATGACTTACGACCCATTCAAAAATGCATGATCAACATGCAAGCTATATGATGTCCATTCGGAAGCTTCCAGAGCAAAGTGCTGACATCAAGTGAAAGGGATCAATCCTATGGGCACGATGAAAGCATTAGTTCTTGAAAATCACGGTACCGAATTCCGTGTCGCGCAGATTGCACGACCGGTTGCGGGCGAAGGTCAGGTGCTCGTCCGCGTAAAGGTGAGTGGCGTAAACCCATTGGACACGAAAATCCGCGCAGGTGCAGCCGCTCACGCCCGTCATCCGCTTCCCGCAATCCTAGGTATCGACCTTGCCGGGATTGTTGAAGAAGTCGGTGCAGGCGTGACGGGGTTTCGCCGCGGAGATGAAGTCTATGGCATGACAGGCGGCGTAGCCGGCGTGCAAGGTTCGCTGGCAGAACTTGCGGCCGTCGATGCACGGCTGCTGGCCATTAAGCCATCTCACCTTTCCATGCGTGAAGCGGCTGCGCTACCGCTCATCTTCATCACGGCGTGGGAAGGCCTCGTGGACCGTGTGGGCGTCCGGGCTGGCCAGAAGGTGCTCGTCCTCGGTGGCGGTGGCGGGGTCGGACACGTAGCAGTTCAGATTGGCAAATCTCTTGGTGCGGACGTCTATGCAGTCGATGGAGCCCGGAAGGCTGACTACATCAAGAGCCTCAATGCGACGCCGATCGACTACGCCACGGAAACCGTTGAAGAATACGTCGCCAAATACACACAAGGGCAAGGATTCGACGTCGTCTACGACACGATTGGCGGCGCTGGTCTGGACACTGCGTTCAAGGCAGTCGCCCGCTTTGGGCATGTGGTTAGCTGCCTCGGCTGGGGCTCGCACGCCCTCGCCCCGCTTTCATTCAAGGCGGCGACATACTCCGGCGTGTTCACACTGCTTCCGCTACTCACTGGCGAAGGTCGTGAGCATCACGGGGACATCATGCGGGAAGCAACGCGCCTTGCAGAAAGGGGTCAGTTGATGCCGCGTCTCGACGATCGGTCCTTCACACTTGAGAATGTGATGGCGGCCCACGAGTTGATTGAAGCCGGCCAGGTTGACGGAAAGCTCGTCGTAGACATCGCTTAAAGGCCAGGGTCCCGCGTCATCATGGCCGGGACCCGTTTGCCCTGCAATCCCATCGAGTTCTGCATACACCCAGACGCGAGGATGTCCTTCTCTTTGTCTCGCTCGCAAAAGATCATGCGGGGACGGCTGGGTGGAACAGATCTGGTGTGTCTGGTTTAGCAGCAAAGGACCTGTCGTTCGAACGGACCGTGATCCCGACGGCGAACAAGACTGCCTCCGCGCCGACGCGAGGTCTTCCATTCAACTTCGCCAGTTCCGATCGATGTGGCCTTCTTCGGCTTTATGAAAGTATTGGGAGCATACCAGCCAGCCTTTCAAAGGCCTCAACAGCACGACACATGCTGCCGTGGTTAAAGGTAGAGTTGAAAGATGTACCCAGAGCGAGGGCTCGAATGTCAGTTGGAGCCACAGAGCGAAAGCAAGCGCAGGAACGGCGACGATACTCATGGCGAAAAATGCGGGCCGTCCGCAGGGTCAGCGAACGCATAGTCCAGACCACTGACCTCACAAGACGACGCCAATGACAGGAGCCCGTTAAACAGGTGTCCCCGTTGACAACGCGGACAACGCCCCTTGAATCCGGTGAGCGCAGGATTGGTAGTCTCGTTGTAGTCGATGGTCATGTATCCGTTCCCTCACCATCGAAATCGAGATGGATGCTGTTGAAGGCTAGCTGGCCTCGGCCTTGGGTGGCAACGCCGCTGCCGAGGCCGAAGACTAAAGAACTCAGCAGAGACATGTTCGCATTTGGCGCCTGGCCCCTTCCTTGCAAATCTCAACCCAAAGTCGCTTCACGTCTTGTGGGATTATCCTTGGCGCACTCTGAAACGATACAAACCGGTAATGGAGACCAATTTGCTTTCAGCCATATCCACCACCAACGCCCCCGCCGCAGTTGGCCCCTTTTCACAGGCGATAAGCACGGGACAACTTCTGTTTGTTTCTGGCCAATTGCCGATCGATCCGGCCACGGGTGAGATCGTTTCGAAAGACCCGGTGCTACAACTGCGCCAGTGCCTAAAGAACATCTCCGCCATCGCAACGGAAGCCGGAACCAACCTTGCCCGGACAGTGAAAACGACTGTGCTGATTACTGACATGTCGAAATTCGGCGCACTCAACGCGGAGTACGCTACCTTCTTCAAGGCACCGTTTCCCGCTCGCGCATGCTTCGAAGTGTCCGCCCTGCCAAAGGGCGCACAGATCGAAGTGGAGGCGGTGTTGACGCTACGCCATTCTAACGAATAGGGACATTCCCACACTGATCTAAAAAGCAACGCCCTCATCGCGCTGGCGTTGTTCAAGAGCATCGAGCATGTAACAGCGTTCCCACGCGCGCGCCCCTCGCATCTCTGACAGCACCTACGCCGATGTGTATGCCGTCTTGACGGTTGTGTAGAATTCGGCGGCATAGCGACCTTGCTCGCGCGAGCCATGGGAGGAGCCTTTGCGGCCACCGAAGGGCACGTGGAAATCGACGCCGGCGGTCGGCAGGTTGACCATCACCATGCCGGCCTCGGCATTGCGCTTGAAATGCGTCGCATGTTTCAGGCTGGTGGTGGCAATGCCCGACGACAGCCCGAACGGCGTGTCATTGGCAACGGCAAGCGCCTCGTCATAATCCTTCACCCGGATTACCGAAGCGACTGGTCCGAAGATTTCTTCGCGCGAGATGCGCATCTGGTTGGTTGCCTCGGTAAACAGCGCCGGCTGCAGGTAGAAGCCGGGCGTGTCGCGCTTCAAAAGCTCGCCGCCGAAGGCGAGTTTGGCGCCTTCCCGTTTGCCGATGGCGATGTAGTCGGTGTCCTGGTTGAGCTGGCTCTGGTCGACCACCGGGCCGATATGGGTGCCGGCCTTCAGCGCATCGTCGATGGTGAGCCCCTTCATGCGCTCGCCCATTGCCGCCACGAACCGGTCGTGAATGCCTTCGGTCACGATCACCCGCGACGAGGCGGTGCAACGCTGGCCGGTGGAGAAAAAGGCGGAATTGACGGCGGCTTCGACGGCAACGCTAAGATCGGCGTCGTCGAGCACCACGAACGGGTTCTTGCCGCCCATTTCCAGCTGGTATTTGCGATTGTGCTCGACCGAGGCCAGTGCCACGCGTTTGCCGGTGCCGGTCGAGCCGGTAAAGGTGATCGCGTGAATGTCGGGGCTGTCGAGCATCGTCTGGCCGACGACCGAACCCTTGCCCATCACCAAGTTCAACACGCCCTTCGGCAGGCCGGCACGATGGAGAATGTCGACAATCGACCATGCCGAGCCCGGCACGAGGTCGGCAGGCTTGAAGACGACGGTGTTGCCGTAGCAGAGCGCCGGCGCGATCTTCCAGGCGGGAATGGCGATCGGGAAATTCCATGGCGTGATGATGCCGACGACGCCGACCGGCTCGCGGGTGATCTCGACGCCGATATCAGGGCGCACCGAGGGGATGATTTCGCCAGCCAACCGCAGCGCCTCGCCGGCAAAGAAGTCGAAGATCTGGCCGGCGCGCACGGTCTCGCCGATGCCTTCTGCCAGCGTCTTGCCCTCCTCGCGCGACAACAGCCGCCCGAGCTCGTCCTTGCGCGCCAGGATCTCGTCGGCGGTCTTTCGAAGGATCGCATGACGCTCGAGGATGCCGGAGCGTGACCAGGCCGGAAGGGCGGCCTTGGCCGCGGCGATCGCCGCCTTCGCATCCTCGGCCGAGGCGCGGGCATATTCCCCGATCACGTCGTTGGTGTCGGACGGATTGATATTGGCAACGCCATTACCGCCAACCCATTCGCCGGCAATCAGGTTCTGGTGCAATGTCATGGGACCTCCTGCGAGAAAATGAATAGGTTCGCCCTCATCACGCGGGACAAGGGCGACCGTTTTACCCATTAACGCCTGTGCTGACCAATCAAGGTTTCCATCATGGACATTTCCTCCCCCGTCAGGTCGTGAAGCGGTGAGCGGACAGGACCAGCATCGAAGCCCTGTAGGCGTACACCCGCTTTTACCGCCGAAACTGCATAGCCTTTGGCGCGGTTGCGGATCGCCATGAAGGGGTAGAAGAAGTCGAGAAGGATCTTTTCGCACTTCGCGCGTTCGCCGGCGCGCAACGCCTTATAGAACTCCATTGCCAGACCGGGCACGAAGTTGAACACGGCGGACGAGTAGGTTGTGAACCCAGCTCCGAGATAGGCTTCTGCGAAGAGCTCGGCGGTCGGCATACCGCCAAGGTAGGTCAATCGGTCACCCATCTTCGCCGTAATCTGGCGCACAAGAGCGATGTCCCCGGTACCATCCTTAAAGCCGACGAGGTTGGGGCATTCGTCGCAAAGCCGCGCGAGCGTATCGGCCTGGAGCACTGAATTGTCGCGATTGTAGACCATCACGCCCATACCGGTGGATTGGCAAACGGCCTTGATATGTTGGTAGAGTCCCTCTTGCGGAGCGTCGATAAGGTAGTGCGGAAGGAGAAGAATTCCGTCGGCCCCGGCCTTTTCAACAGACCTTGCAATGGAGACGGCTATATTCGTGCCATAGCCGCAGCCTGAAACAATCGGCGTCTTGCCGGCGGCTTCCTTGGCAACGCGCACGATTTGCGGAATTTCCTCTGGCGCGAGCGAAAAGAACTCGCCTGTACCGCCGGCAGCAAATAGCGTAGCTGCATCGTAGCCTGAGAGCCAGTTGACGTGCACACCGTAGCTCTTGGCATTGAACTTTCCCTCCGCATCGAAATGCGTGACGGGGAAGGAAAGTAGACCGGCGCCAAGCACCTTTTTCAATTCTTCAGTTCTCATGGGTGTAGCCCTCCTTTGAAGGAAGCACCGAATAGCGATGCTCCTAGTTGATTTGATTTGATTGGATTGGGTGTGCGCCTCTTCAGGCTTTCAGCGATCGCACCATGCTGGCCAGGCGTTCGCAGGCCCGTTCCAGCTCGCGCTCGGAGGCGGCGATTGACAGACGAATGAAACCCGGCGCGCCAAAAGCCGCACCTGGCACACTCGATAGGCCGAACTGCTGGAGTAGGTGAGCGGCAAACGTTGTGTCGTCTACGACCACCTCTCCGCTTAGCTTCCGCCCGAACAGCTTCCCCACGCCGATGAACGCGTAAAACGCGCCCTCCGGCGGAGTGAAATCGATGCCCTCGATCCCTGCAAGCCTTTGCGACATGATTTTCGCCCTGTCCGCGAAGGTTCGAGCAGCTTTGGCAACGAAAGCCTGATCGCCGGTTAGTGCCGCGAGGGCTGCCGCCTGCGCTACGGTCGAGACGGACGTTACGCTCTGCGACTGCATCTTATTAAGCGACGCGATGAGCGCTTTTGGGCCGGCAGCATAGCCAACGCGCCAGCCGGTCATCGCATATGCCTTGGACACACCGTTGACGATCAGCGTTCGTTCACGCAGTTCTGGGCAGGCCGACGCGAAAGATATAAAGGGTGCCTCCCTAAGCAGGATGTGCTCGTAGATTTCGTCCGAAAGCACCAACACCTGCGGATGGCGGGCGAGCACTTCGGCAAGTCCTCGGTACTCCTGCGCCGAATAGATAGCGCCGGTAGGGTTAGATGGCGAGTTCAGCAGCAACCATCGGGTCTTGGACGTGATCGATGCTTCCAGCCGCTCAGGGTCGATCTTGAAACCGACCTCGGGCCCGCAACTCACATAGACTGGGTCGCCTCCGTGCAGCGAGACGATGTCGCCGTAGGACACCCAGCAAGGCGTCGGGATTATGACCTCATCGCCAAGCTCAAGCGTGGCGAGGAATACGTCAAACAGGATTTGCTTGGCGCCATTGGCGACCATCACCTCGTCAGCGGCATAGTTCAGCTGATTTTCCGTTTTGAACTTGCTCACGATCGCCTGTCGCAGGCTCTCCATACCCGCCGGCACGCCATAGCGCACCCGCCCCTGACGAATGGCTTCGCAGGCCGCCTCAGCAACGTGTGCCGGCGGCTCGAAATCCGGCTCGCCAAGCGACAGGTCGATGATATCGCGGCCCTCGGCAATCAATTTCTTCGCAGCCATTGCGATCGCCATGCTGGGCGATGACTTTATGCCCGCTGCGCGCTTGTTCTCGAAGTTCATCTCCGGCTTCCTTGGACTGATTGACATTTAGAGCCGGACGAAGCTTCCGCCCCGCCCGGCCCCCGGGAGGATTATCTGGTAGGGACGTAGTCGAAATCGCTGTCCCGCTTAGCGGCTGTTGGATCGCGCGTGTCTGCCAGGCCATAGCCGCCGCCGCCAGGAAGCTGGAGAATTAACCGGCGACCAGCGGGAACATGTTGCCGACCCTTCGAGGCCAAGCGCGTTCCGTCGTCGAGCAACACTGCGCCAGGAGCGCCGTTCTCGCCGCCATTGCGGCCGCGCGCGGGGTGTTCGACGCGGTCGAACATGGCGTTGAAATGCATCTCGTGACCTTCGGTCGGCGAGATTTCCACGACCTGCCCCAGGCCGCCTCGGAACTGGCCGGCGCCGCCCGAACCGTCGCGCAGTTCCTTACGCCAGAAGATGACCGGACCGACGTGCTCTGTCGCCTCGATCGACATCGAGTGCACGCCGCTTGGAAATGCCGTGGCATTCAAACCGTCAAGCGTGGAACGTGCACCGGCGCCGCCACTGTTGAAGAGCAGGACTTCTGCGCGCTGGCCGCCATCAGCCGGCGCCCTTTCACCCTGCAACGGCCGCACGCTGACGTGCAGGTTCCACAAGGCACCCGCCCCTTCCGCCGGTACGCGACCAGGAAGCATCTTGTGCACGGCGCCAAGTACGGCGTCCGGAACGAGATGCCCGAGGACGTGGCGCACCGAGACCGGTGCGGGATGTTGCGCATTGAGAATGCAGTTTTGCGGAGCCGTGACGCGGAACGGTAGCAGGGAGGCGTGATTGTTCGGGATCTCCGGCGCGATCGAGCATTTGAGACCGTAACAGGCATAGGCTGCGGAGTAGATGATCGGGCAATTGATACCCTTCGGACTGGGCGGCGAGGTCCCTTCGAAATCCGCAAGGATATGATCGTTCGCCACATCGAGGCGCACGGCGATGTCGATCGGCGAGCCATAGCCGTCGACCCGCATTACGTTGGAATAGGAACCCTTCGGCAGGGCCGCAATCCGTTCGATTGTCGCATCGTAGCTGCGCTTGAAGATGAAGTCGGCCAAGGTTTCGAGATCCGTAAGACCGAATTCGTCCATCATGTCCATGAGCCGGCGATGGCCGATCTCGTTGCAAGCTGCGAGCGAATAGACATCGCCGACCACCTGATGACTCTCGCGCACATTGTTGCGCAAGATGTTGACGAGGTCCTTGTTGACAACGCCGCGTTCGGCAAACTTCATGATCGGGACGAAGATGCCTTCTTCGTAGACCTCGTTGGCATCCGGCCCGAAACCGCGACCGCCAACATCGACTACGTGCGCGGTGCAGGCGAAGTAGCCAACCAGATCCCCTTTCCGGAAACTCGGCGAGACGACAGTGAAGTCGTGCAGGTGGCCCGTGCCCTTCCACGGGTCGTTGGTGATATAGACGTCACCCTCGAAGATGTTTTCAGGGCCGATGTCGCGGATGAAGTGGCCGACGGCTTCCGCCATAGCGTTGACGTGGCCGGGTGTACCGGTCACGGCCTGAGCTATCATCTTTCCGCCGCGGTTGAACACGCCGGCAGACAGGTCGCCCGACTCACGCACGCTGGTGCTGAACGCGGTGCGGATCAGCGTAAGCGCTTGCTCCTCAACTACGGAGATTAGCCGGTTCCACATGATCTGCATGTGGACGTCAGAAAGTGCATTGGTTTTCATGGTTTTCCCTCTGTTCAGGCAGCTTGCTTGGCACGCACGAGCAGGCAGCCATCGGACTGCATGACGACTTCGCGGCTCGCTGTGATGATGGTCGAGGTTTCGCGTTCGGTGATGACCGCCGGACCGGCGACCCAATCGCCTGGCTTCATGTCATTGCGGGAGACAATCGCGGCACTTTGGAAGTTGCCTTCCTGCACGTCGAAGATTTCACGCGTGCCGCGAACCTCGGCGGCTGCTCCCTTAGCGGTCTTGCCGATCCGCTCAGGCGGGATCACCTTTGAAGTGGCACGCAGCGACCAACTGACGATCTCGACATCAAGCCCGTCAATCACGCGGCCGAAGAACTGCTCATACTGTTCGTCAAACAATTTGCGAAACAGTGCGCCGTCACTATCGATGTAATCACGCACCTCAATGGTGACTGGTACTTCCCAGCCCTGACCGACATAGCGCATGTAGGCAGTGCATTCGAGACCCGGTTCCGCGTCCGGCGCTCCTGAGCGCACGAAGGATGTCGCTTCAGCGATCAAGTCGCTGATGGTGGTGTTGATCGCTTTCGCCTCGAAGCGGCTTAGACGGCTATAGGCGCTTCGAACGGATTCAAAGCCGAATGGAGCCCTCAGGAAACCGATTGCCGAGCCGACACCAGCTCCTGGTGGAATCAAAAGATCCGACATTCCAAGCTTTTCGCACAGCCGGGCGGCATGGATGGGTGCCGCACCGCCGAAGGCAATCATCGTGAACTCCGAAAGCTCCTTGCCGTTTTCAACGGCATGCATTCGCGCGGCGTTGCTCATGTTCTCGTCAACCACTTCGCTAAGCCCGTAAGCAGCAGTCGCAACATTGGTCTCAAGCTTAGACGCCACATCCTGATCCATTGCCTTGTCAGAGGCACAGCGATCGAGCTTCATTGCACCGCCGGCAAACTCGTCGGGGTCAAGACGACCGAGAATGAGATCGGCATCAGTGACGGTCGGGTTCTTACCGCCACGGCCATAGCAGGCGGGCCCTGGCTCGGAACCGGCGCTGTGGGGTCCAACGCGGATCTGGCGCATGCTGTCGACGGTTGCAATCGAACCGCCCCCGGCGCCGATCTCGACCATTTCGATGACCGGAATGGATATGGGCATGCCGCTGCCCTTCTTGAAGCGCCAGGTGCGAGCGACCTCGAATGTCTTAGACGTCTTGGGCGTCTGTTTTTCGATCAGGCAGATCTTGGCCGTTGTCCCGCCCATGTCGTAGGAGAGGACCTGGTCGAGCCCGTAGCTGCTGGCGATATGAGCGGCGAAAATTGCGCCGCCTGCGGGACCGGATTCAAGAAGGCGAACCGGGAATTCGATCGCGCTTTCGACGCTGATGATCCCGCCGCCAGAATGGATCATAAAGATCGGGCATCGGGTTCCCTCATCCGTCAAGCGACCAACGAGGCGGTTGAGATAGGAAGCCATCAGGGGCTTGACGAAGGCGTTGGCGCACACCGTGTTGAAGCGCTGGAACTCGCGCATTTGCGGCGAGACCTCGAACGACACTGACACCGAGATGTCCGGGTTTTTGGCAAGTAGCCGGTCTCGAACGGTTTTTTCATGCGCGCCGTTCAAGTAGGAATGTATGAAGCCAATCGCGACGCTTTTATAACCGGCAGCAACAATGCGATCGCAGAGGGCATCGACTTCGGAAAGGTCCAGCGCCTTGAGCACCGAACCGTCGGCGCCGATGCGCTCGTCAAGTACAAAGCGCTCGTTGCGCGAAACCAGTGGTGCGGGCAGTACGATATCGAGATCATATTGTTCGAAACGGCTCTCCGTGCGCATTTCGATGACGTCACGGAACCCCTTGGTGGTGATGAAGGCAGTTTTCGCACCCCGGCGCTCGATCAAGGCATTGGTGGCGAGCGTGGTGCCGTGGATGATCGTATCGATCTCGGAGAGATCCACGCCCGCGACCTCAGCGACCTGTCGAATGCCTTCAACGATTGCGTTTTCGGGGAACGAGTAGTCGGTCAGCACTTTGATCGAATGGAGCGTGGCTCCCACTTCCATCGCGACATCGGTAAAGGTTCCACCGATATCGGCGCCGACCCTAATTTGCTTGCCATCTTTCGCCATTTTCTTCACTCATGCTCCGTAAACGAGCTGTTGTTGCGCCGCGCCCGGGAAGGCTTGTTTTTCGACGTGCGGCGGCACTCCCCGCCCGCACAGACAGGCGGGGGCAAAAAGCTCTTCAGTGGTTGATGTTTCGGGTGCGCTGCGCGACGGCTAAATCAACGCGCAGAGCTTAAGCGTTATTGCTTGCCGGTGAAATCGACACCCGGCAATGTCGTCGGAAGCGCGGCGCGATCCACGCCAATCCATTTCTTGTAGAGCGCGTCAAGCGATCCGTCCGCGGTATGCCGGGTCACAAAATCTGTGAGGTAGGCGAGCATATCCTGATCGCCCTTGCGCACCGCCATTCCCTGGAAATTGTCGGCAACTTTGTACTTGCGCTCGAATTCGGCGCTGTGTCCTGTTTCCTTGATTACCAGGCCGTATGTGACGCTCCCAAGGATCGCATCGACCTGGCCTGAAAGCAGTGCTTGCACTGTCGTCGCATCATCGTCGAAGCGCTTGATTTCTGTCTCCGGCGGCGCAGCCTTGACCAAAACCGGTTCGAACACGCTGCCTCGGTTGACGCCGATTACGTATTTACCGAGATCCTCGTTACCCTTGATTTCAGCATCCTTTTTTGCCCAGACGGTGATGTCGTTCGACGAGTAGGGAATGACATATTGGATGACCTTGGCGCGCTCTTGCGTAATGGTCATAGAAGGCACGAGGAAATCGACATTGCCGTTGACGAGCAGAGGAATGCGGTTCTGGCCGGTGATGCGTTCGAACTTCACCTCGACGCCGAGTTCCTGGGCAATCAGCTTGGAAAGCTCGATGTCGAAACCCTCGTTTTGACCGTTCTGGTCGATGAAGCCCCAGGGAAACTGATCCATCTGAACCCCAATGACGGCCGTGCCCTTTGCCTTGATCTCTTCCGGCGTTACAGCCCCTGCAGTGTTGGTAAAGGCAGTCGCCGTCAGAATGACCGCCGTAAGACCGGACAGGAACCTGGAACGCGAGATGGTCCGTGCTGAATTGAACATGTTGGTTACCTCTGGTTGGTTTTGATATGCGTTCTTCTTGTTATCTCGCGGCGTTGAGGCGCCGTTCGACTCTTGCGCTGAAGTATGTCAGGGGCAGGCAGATAAAGAAGTAGACGAGCCCGACCGCCCCGTAGACTTGCAGTGGTTGAAACGTGATGTTCGCCATTAGCTGGCCCGAGCGGGTAAGCTCAGTCAGGCCTAAGAGTGCAGCAAGAGCAGTCCCCTTGATAAGGTTCACCAGGAAGCCGATGGTGGCGGGCAAACCGATCCGGAAGGCCTGAGGCAGGACCACGTCGATCATGCGGTAGACATAGCCGATACCAAGCGCGCGGGCGGCCTCGCTTTGACCCGGCGCCACGGCCTGGATGCTGCCACGCCAGATCTCGCCGAGAAACGCGCTGGTGTGCAGCGACAGGCCAACGGTCAGCGCCACCCAGATATCGACTTTGAGGCCAAATACCGGCATTCCAAAATAGACGAAGAACAGCTGCACCAAGAGCGGCGTCCCTTGGAAGATCTGGATGTAGGTTGCCATAAGGCCGCGCAGGACTGTCCATTTGCTGGTACGACCGAGCGCTACTGCGAGACCGAGCGCTCCGCCAAAAGTGAACGCGAGAAGAGAGAGGAAGACTGTCCAGCGAGCACCTTCCAACAGGAATAGAAACTCTCCGAAACCAAATTCACGGATCATCGATTTGGCCTCACTTTGTCGGATAGGAGAAGTAGGTTCTGCCGACCAGCTGCAATGCGACAGAGAAGAACTGGGACAGCAGGAGGTAGACCGCACCGAGGACGAAATAGATCTCGAAACTGCGGAAGGTTTGGGCGTCCAGCGTCTGCGCCATGTAGGTCAGTTCCTCCGCGGAGACCGACGCAACAAGGCTCGAATTCAGCATCATCAGGATGAACTGACTGCAGAGCGCCGGATAGACCGCACGGATTGCCGGTCGAAAAACGATGAAACGATAAATGTCGATCGTATGCAGGCCAAGCGCCCTGCCCGCCTCGATCTGGCCAGGCCGGATCGACTGCACGCCACCGCGAACGATCTCCGCGGCATATGCCGCGCAGTTGAGTGACATTGCGAGGATCGCTGCCTCTTCGCCGTCCAACTTGATACCGAGCGTCGGCATGCCGAAATAGATAAAGAAGATCTGGACGAGAAACGGTGTGTTGCGGATAAGCTCGATATAGCCGACCGCAATCATCCGCACGGCGGCAAGTTTACTCATGCGCATCAACATGAAGACAATGCCCAGCGAAAGGCCGGCAACCATTGAGATGGCAGACATCCTTAGTGTTTGAATGGCGCCCTCGAGAAACATGGGCCAAGCGGCAAAAACAGGGGCGAAATCGAAGGAATATTGCATCTATACACCTCTGCCCTAGTGATTGAGGATCTGGCTGAGGAACGTCTTGGTGCGTTCATGGCTCGGGTTACTGAAGAACACGTCGGGCTTAGCGCTTTCGACGATCTCACCGCGGTCCATGAAGATGACGCGATGCGCAACGGCTCGGGCGAAGCCCATCTCGTGCGTGACGCAGATCATGGTAATGCCGTCGTCGGCGAGCGACACCATCGTATCGAGCACCTCCTTGACCATCTCGGGATCGAGCGCTGAGGTCGGCTCGTCGAACAACATGATCTTTGGATCCATGCAGAGCGCGCGTGCGATGGCGACACGCTGCTGCTGACCGCCCGATAACTGAGCTGGATACTTCAGCGCCTGCTCGACGATGTGGACGCGCTCAAGATGGCGCATGGCCTTTTCCTTGGCCTCTGCCCCCGACGCCTTGCGAACGCGCCGCTGTGCCAGCATGCAGTTTTCAAGCACTGTTAGATGAGGGAAAAGGTTGAACTGCTGGAACACCATACCGACGTCGCGTCTAATATGGTCGGCATTCGCGCCGCTTTGGTTGAGCCGTGTGCCGTTGACGAAGATTGTGCCTTCCTGAATTTCCTCCAGGTGGTTGATGCAACGGATAAGCGTCGACTTGCCAGAGCCCGACGGACCGCAAAGAACAATGTGCTCGCCGCGAGCGACGTTCAGATTTATGCCCTTTAACACTTGCAAAGGGCCATACCATTTGTTGACGCCGACCATATCTATGGCTTTTTCGGACTTCGCGCTTTCGCTCATTCCTCGTTCCCCTTCCTGTTATCGTCAGGATTTCATTGCGACTTCAAACACGGCATCAACCTCGACGGATGAGCCGCGAGGAAGCGATCCGGCGCCGAGCGCCGTACGGACGTGGCGGCCATTTTCTCCGAAGATTTCGACAAGAAGATCGGAAGCGCCATCAATTACGGCGGGATGTCCCTGGAAGTGCGGCGGCGCGTTCACGAAACCGCGAAGCTGCACGCACGCAATTACTCGGTCGAGGTCCCCGTCGAGGGCGGCACTTACCCGGGCCACAAGGTTCAAAGCGCAAAGACGAGCGGCTTGATAGCCGTCTTCAGGCGAGATGTCCTGCCCCACCACGCCGACGAAATGCTCGATACCGTCGATACGCGGGATCTGTCCTGAGACAAAGAGAAGGGATCCCACGAGCCGGTGCGCAACGTAGTTTCCGGAGGCCGGCGCATTAGAAGGCAACACGATGCCGAGCTTGGAGATACGTTCAGAGACGACACCCATAGCAAATTCCACCTGATTTTCTGCGAGCGCTTTAAAGCGCTTGTTTCGTTCCCGGAGCCATTCGCCTCGTCTCGACTGACAAGGTATCGCTGGCTCACTTACCGAGACCAAAGATTATTGAAATAGTATCTCATGTCAATACCGACGCAAGAGATACTACCTCTCAAGAGGCTGACGCATTTACATGACGATAATCGTATTAATTCAGCTATTTATAGTGGATTTTCAAGTTTCTGTCGGTGCGTGTTGCTAATCAGCGTCGAAAATATTTTTGAGTCATTTCCCATAAAGAGCTTTGAATAAGGCTCGCCGATATGCTCATCGAAGCCTGTGTGCGCACACTTTGAGTGCAATTACCGCGATACAGGTAGTACCACATCTTGAAGTAGTGCTATCTTGTCAGAAGGACAACGAAACCCTATTAATCGTCAAAAGCACCGGTAAAAGGTGACGCTAAGTAACGGGTGAATCTTGGACACACTGACAAGTCGGACCATACAAGCACTCAAGGCTCATATCATCGAGGGTGAACTCGACAAGGGCGATAAGCTTGGATCGCTTAATGACCTATCTCAACGCTTTGGCGTGAGCCGAACCGTCATTCGCGAAGCGATATCCGCATTGCGGTCTGATGGAGTAGTAGAGGCGCGTCATGGCGTCGGTGTGTTTGTACGGAATGTGCCCACGCCGGAAGATTTGACCGGCTATGATTCCGAGCTGGCACTGGCGCCGCTTCGCCGCCTGAAGACGTCATTCATCGACCTTCTGGAACTGCGAATGGCATTCGAGGTTCATGCGGCCGGTCTTGCGGCGACCCGCCGCTCCTGGGCACAGGAATCAAATATCTGGAATGCTGCCCGACAATTCGAGGCATCGATCGACGACGAAACCGCCCTCGACAATCTGGACTTTGTTTTCCACCGCTCGATCGCAGAGGCGACGAATAATGGTGCCTTTATAGAGTTCTTCAACTTGATGAGCCTTCAAATACTCCCGCAACCGGCATTCTCAAAGGAACTCAATCCAGCGCTCATCACGCCCGAGTACATTCAAAACACTGTGCGAGAACATAGGGCCATCTGCGAAGCGATCAGCAGCGGAAACTCCGAACAGGCCCGCGAAGCCATGCGCGCCCATCTAAACCGGAGCCATCTTCGGTACCGCGGCTTTTCAGACGGAGAAACTTCCCCGTTAAGCAATCTCGCCCAATCGCAATGACCATCCTAAGCGGCCACAGCAGCTCTGCCAGAGACCATTCCCGCGCGTACATCCGGCCACCCCCCACGTTGCCCCAACGTGAACGGGTTATCCGGTTGTTCCATCGGCATTTTTTTCTTCTGGTTTGAGCGCTACACTCAAAACACGCATCAATAGCCGCAACGCGTCATCCGACCGCCCATCGGCGCTGAAGCTGTGTTTGATGCCATCCATCGCAGCCGCAATCAGCGCGGCGAGGTCCGCGGGTGATACCTCTAATGCCTTCAGGTCGATCTCCCCTTGAGCTTGAGCTGCAGCCAGTACGTTTGCCAGGAGGTCAAGCAGCTTCGATCTGGCGGCAATCGTTATATCCTTTGCCAGTTTCAAATTGGTGTCGAAGAGTTCCTTGGCGTTATCGCTTTTGCTGAACGGAGCGATCAGTCCTTCCTGGAAGGCAGAGATCGCCGCCGCGATACGGTCCACGACATTTCCCGTGCGGCCAAGCGCGGCCTCAACCTCAGACATTGTCCGTTCGTGTGCACGCGCCGAGCCGGCCCGAAAAAGCTCCTCCTTACTGTTGAAGGCAAGGTAGAGGGAAGCGCGCGAAATCCCTGTAGCACGAGCGATATCCGCCATGGTGGTCTTCTGAAAGCCGTACCGGGCGAACACCGGCAGCGCAGAATCCAAAATTAAAGCTGATTTGCGATTTTCATTTTCCATCTGGACATGTTGACGCCCCCTGTCTGAAATGTCAAAGAGACAATTGGACAATATTAGTCCACTTGTCCAATTAACCGAACTCGCATCGGAGCACGATCATGAAAGAGGCGCGACCGCCACAACAAACCACAGTGCTAGTCACGGGGATCAGTGGCTTCCTTGGCGGTCATGTGGCGCTGCAGCTGTTGCAACAGGGTTATCGTGTTCGCGGAACGTTAAGACGGATGGCGTCAGCCCCTGCAACGATGTCCCGCTTTCAACCGTTCACCGAAAATCTCGGTTTCGTCGAAGCCGATCTGGATCACGACCTCGGCTGGGCGGAAGCCGTTTCGGACTGCGATTACATCATCCATACCGCATCTCCATTTCCGAGTGGCGCGGTGCGCGATCAGACAGGATTGATCCGGACAGCAAAGGAAGGGGCTCTCCGCGTGTTGCGGGCGGCCCATGCAGGCAAGGCGAAAAGGGTCGTCCTCACCTCATCAATCGCAGCCACCAATCATGGCAGCGGGCGTGCACCGTTCAGCGAAAAGGACTGGACGGACACAGAGAGCAAACGCGCGACACCCTATTACAAATCCAAGACTCTGGCCGAGCGCGCCGCTTGGGCGTTCGCCGACGAACATGATCTGGCATTGACCGTGATCAATCCGGGTCTCATCCTTGGTCCGTTGTTAGGCAATGACTGCGGCACGTCCGTCGGACTAATCAGGAAATTGATGAACGGCAAGTTCACGCGATTGCCGCGCTACGGTTGCGCAATCGCTGACGTTCGCGATGTCGCGCTCGCCCATGTCCGTGCGATGGTCGAGCCCGGGGCCACTGGACACAGGTTCATCGTCGGAGGCCGCGTCTTCTGGATGAGGGACATTGCGCACGTACTTGCCCAGTCCTTTCCAGCCTACACTTCCCAGATACCAACTGCGGAACTTCCAAACTGGTTGGTTCGAATTCTGGCTCTCATCGACGCCGACGCGGGGACGATCGTGCATGAGCTTGGAAGGGACCTCCGCATCGACACCTCAAAAGCAGAATGCGTGTTGCAATGGCGGCCGCGTCCCGAAGAAGAAACCATCCGCGCCTGCGGTCAAAGTCTGATCGAAAAAGGACTGGTGACCGCCCGCACCGCTGGCCGAGGATTTGACTTTCGCCGCGAAGAGCCAACGAAACATCCAGGAGATTAGAATGATAAACAATGTTCAGACCGAAGAAGACCGCATCCGTGAAAGCGAGCGCAGCCGATTGCGTGCGCTCGTCGCCGCCGATATCACTGCGGCGGCACCTCTTCATGCCGATGACTTCCAGTTAATTACCCCCATCGGCGTAGCTCTATCGCGGGAAGAATATCTCGGTGCCATCGCCGCCGGCCAGATCAAATACCGCGCATGGGAGCCAAACGATATTGCCGTCCGTCTTTATGGCTCGGCCGCCGTCATACGCTACCGCGCTCGCCTGGAAGTAATCTTCAACGGACATCTCGTGCCGGCCGCAGACTACTGGCACACAGACACTTATGAAGAGCGCAACAGCCGCTGGATAGTTGTATGGTCTCAGGCCACGACCATCAGCCGCTAGTCAAATCGAGACTGGTAGCCGTTCCCATAAGCCCTTCGAGCCAGAAGCGGTCGAGTGATCCGCTTCAGGCCTTCAGGACCAACGGAAGGGCCATGCGTCGCCTAGAGTTGCGGGGTTAGTCCTCGATGTCGACCTGCTCGAAGCGATGCGAGCCCAATGGCTCCATCACGTAGTTCTTCACCTTTTTCGACATCGGCAGCACAACCGTGGAGTGGGCAATCGGAACCCAAGGTGCCTGATCGCTGATGATGGCCTGTGCCTCTTCGTAAAGTTTCGTCCGCTCGCTTTGATCCGAGCTGGTACGCGCCTTCTGGAAGATCTCATCGAGCGGCTTGTAGCACCAGTTGGCATTGTTGCTGCCGCCAACGCCAGAGCAGCTGAAGAAATAGCTGAGCAAATTGTCAGGATCGGCGTTGTCGCTCGTGCCGCCCAAGATGACGGCGCCATCGCGCGCTTCGTCGCGCACCTTCTTCAGATACTCGCCCCACTCGTAGGAAACGATTTCGACGCCGATGCCCACCTTGGCAAGGTCCGCCTGCATCAGCTCTGCCGCGCGGCGAGCGTTCGGCATATAGGGACGGCTGACAGGCATAGCCCAGATCTTCATCTTCAGATCTTTGACGCCGGCCCCATCCAGCAGCTTCTTTGCCATTTCCGGATCGTAGCTGTAGCCCTCTATTTTGCCGTTATAGCCCCACATCGTCGGCGGCAGGACGCTTTTGGCGACCTGTCCCATGCCCTGATAAACGGAACCGACAATCGCCTTGCGGTCGATCGCCATATTGATGGCGCGGCGTACTTCCAGCTTGTCGAACGGCGCGATCAAGGTATTCATCGCGAGATAGGAGACGTTGAGACCTGGCTGTTCCAGAACAGTAAGGTCCGGATTTGCCTTCAGCCCGGCCACGTCAGCCGGCGCCGGGTATGGAGCGACATGGCATTCTCCCGCCTGGAGCTTCTGCATGCGTGTCGTCGGATCGGTAGTGATCGCGAAGATGAGGTTGTCGATCTTCGGCGCGCCTGCCCAATAGTCTGCATTGGCCGCAAAGCGAATTGCCGCATCTTGCTGATAATCGACAAAGCGGAACGGCCCGGTTCCGACCGGCTTACGGTCAAGATCCTCGCGCCGTCCTTCAGCCGCCAGCTTGTCGGCATATTCCTTCGACATGATCGAGCCGAAGTTCAGGGCAAGCTTTGACGGAAGCGATGCATCCGGCTGCTTCAGGACGAACTTGACGGTCTTTTCGTCCACCTTGACGATGGCCTTGATGACCGATGGCATGTCCATGGCATTGAACATTTCCCAGTTGGCACCGGGGAAATAGCTGTTCCAGGGATCGTTCTTGTCCAACTGGCGATTATAGGTGAAGAGCACGTCGTCGGCGTTGAAATCACGCGTCGGTGTGAAGTCATCCGTCGACTGGAACTTCACGCCCTCACGCAGTTTCAGCGTGTATTCGAGATTATCGTCGGAAATTGTCCAGCTTTCAGCGAGGCCCGGAATAACCTTGGTCGTACCGCTTTCGAATTCGGTCAGGCGATCATAGATCGTCTCCGCCGAAGCGTCCCAAGTACTGTTGGCCGAGTAGAGCGCTGCATCGAACCCCTCTGGCGCGCCCTCCGAGCAATAAACGAGCGTCTTTGCCATGGCCGGTGTCAGGGCGACGCCCGAAAGCATCGTTGCTGCAAACAGAGAAACAACGGTCTTGCGCGTCCGTGCGAATTTTAGAGTCATTGGCTTATCCTCCCTCAGGAATGGAATGCGAGATGCCCGGCGAATGGCTCGCGCGCACAGGTCAATCGGCTTTGCCGGCCGTCGTGCCGAGGCCGCGACCGGGCGTCCAGACAGGGTCTGGCGCGGTCCAGAGCACATCGTTGCGGATCAGTTTCACCAGTTCACCCGCCTGCAGGTCGAGGAAGCGCTCGCCCTTGTCAGCTGTTGCACTGCGCGGATCGCCCCAGGTGCCGGTGACCGGCGCACGCTCGGCGAAGGAATAGAAGCGCGACACGTCCGCCGGCACATCGACGGGATGTTGCTGGTTGCCATATGCCTGCCCGAACATCTCGGTCTTTACCGCGTCCGGGACGATTGCCAACATGACAGATGCCTCGCCTTCGCAAGCATGATGCGCACCGGTGTCGACCTCGAAGATTTTCCCCGCCTCCTCCGGCGCCAGCATCCAAGGCGTCGTGGCGACGATCGGCATGGCAAACTCGACCGCCAGCTCACGCACGGCAACCGCGAGCGGATCCATGTTTCCGCCGTGTCCATTGACGATGAAGAGCCGTTGGAAGCCGAGCGTCTTCAGCGAGCGCACGATGCAGCGGATGACGCGGCTGAGCGTATCGTAGTCGAGCGTGATGGTTCCCCCGAAAGGCAGGTGGTGTTCGCTCATGCCAAGCCAGAGGCCAGGCAGAACGGCGACCGGGATATCATCGGCAACCAGACGGGCGGCGCGAATGGCCGCCGCCGATGCGCTGGCGGTATCGGTAATAACCGGCAGATGCGGGCCGTGCTGTTCCAGCGAGCCGATCGGCAGAATGGCGAGCGCCCCGGGCTTGCCGGCAATTTCGCGCAGGCTGGGTGCGGTCATGCGCGCCCATTCAACTTCCTTCGTCATGTCAGGCCTCTTTCATCAGATCACGTTCATGTCCGGATCGCAGGCGCCTGGACCGCCACACGCCTGACTGCGTCGGACCAGCATTCCGAAACATGCCGAAACGGCGGCCGACAGAGGGGCGCCGATTTGCGTTGGTTCGCGTCACTGTTATCTCCGGCAAGCAGTGGGTCGGGCTTCGCCTCCGCTCCGCCGAGCGAACAGCTCCAAATTTGCACAGTCGGAAATATCAATCAAATTATTTTTCGGATAAGAAAATTATATTTCTTAAAATACCTACCTCGAGCATCAATTCATCGAACCGCCATGCGCCGCCCATGCGGACGGAAGGCGGAACGCCCTATAGCGCTCGTCTGCGTCTCAACCCTCGGCCAGATGACACCTCGCCTGGCGCGGGCCATCGCCGAGGCGGTGGAGAACCTGCGGTGCCTCGCAGCCAGCAGCAGCCTTGGCGCATCGTTCCCTGTAGAAGCAACCGGCCGGCAATTTGCGGTTGTTTGGAAGCTCCCCGATCCGCACCTCGGCAAGGGTCGGCAAGGGGCTTGCGAAACTCGGAGCTGAGGCCAGAAGCGTTTGAGTGTACGGGTGCCGAGGATTGCCAAGAACCTCGTCGGCGGGACCTGATTCAACGATCTGGCCGAGATACATCACAGCGACATCGTCGCAAAAATGGCGCACCAGCGCGACATCGTGCGAAATCAAGAGGTACGTTAACCCCCGCTCCCGCTGCAACTTCAAAAGCAGGTTGACGATCTGCGCCTGCACCGACACATCGAGCGCCGATGTCGGCTCGTCCAACACCATGAGATCGGGATCCGTGCTGATCGCGCGGGCGATTGCGATGCGCTGGCGCTGGCCACCTGAAAACTCGTGGGGCAGGCGATCCAGATGTTCCGGCCTCAAGCCGACGGCAGCGGCCAGTTGCTCCGCCTTCGCATGCAACTCGGCATTGCTGTGTCCGCCGCGAATGTGCAGCGGTTCGCTGATCAGCCGCCAGACCGGCAGCCGCCGATCGAGCGAGGATTGCGGATCCTGGAAAACGATCTGCATCTTCTGCCGCAGATCGCGCTTTTGCTTTCCCTGTGTTGCCTGCAAATCCTGGCCGTCGATCGTCACCCTGCCCTGCTCGTAAGGCGCAAGCCCGATGATCGCCTGGGCGAGCGTGCTCTTGCCGCAACCGGACTCGCCGACAATGCCGAGGCTTCTACCGCCGCGAACCTCAAGGGTGACGCCGTTGACGGCGTGCACATGCGAGGTGGGGCGACCGAGCCAGTCTCGGGACGCGGGGAAGCGGACTTTGAGATCGGAAACTTCCAGAACGGGCCGGGTTATCGTGTCAATACCTTCGGTCATTGCGGGCTCCCCTGCTCTGTTTCCGGTCCGACACCACGCCGCCAGCAGGCCACCTGTCGGCCATTGGCGCCCTCCAACTGCGGAGACCGGGATCGACAGAGATCAACCGCTTCCTTGCATCGTGGCTGGAAATAGCAGCCGGCAGGCGGGTGCATCAGGTTCGGTACCGCGCCGGTGATCGCTTCGAGTTCCTGCTTCGGCGCCACCCGTTCCGGCAGGCAGCGCAGCAGCGCCTGGGTATAGGGGTGCTGCGGCGCGTCGAGAATGGCTCGCGTCACGCCCTGCTCCACGATCCTTCCGGCATACATCACGTAAAGTCGATCGCAGAGCTGCGACACGACCGCGACGTTATGCGAGATGAAGATCACCGACGTCCCGGTCCGGCGGGCGCGGTTCTGGATAAGCCGCAGTATCACGGCCTGGACGGTGACATCGAGCGCAGTCGTCGGCTCGTCGGCGATGATGAGCCCGGGATTGCAGGAGAATGCCATCGCGATCAGAACCCGTTGCCGCATGCCGCCGGAGAGCTCGAACGGATAGAGCTTCATGACCCGCTCGGGCTCGCCGATCAGCATGTCGGCAAGAATATCCCGGGCAATGCGCCTGGCATCCGTCAAGCTTGCCTCCTCGTGACGCATGATGACATCAGTCAGCTGCTTGCCGATGCGGATCGTCGGGTTGAGCGCGTTCATCGGCTCCTGGAAGATGGTCGAGACCATCTTGCCGCGCACATCCTGCAGTTGGCTCTCGTTCATGGCGAGGGTGCTATGACCAAAGATCCTGACGGAGCCGCCGGTGATCCTGTAGCGCCCCTTGGGCAGCAGCCCGGTTGCTGCCATGGTCGTCACCGATTTGCCGCAGCCGGACTCGCCGACGATCCCGACGATCTCTGCCTTTGCGACATTGATCGACACATTGTCGAGCGCCTTGATCGCCCCGCTGAAGGTTGGGAACTCCAGCGACAGATTGTGAATGGCCAGCGCCTGACCGCGAGATTCAACAATACCGGTCGTCATCATCTGCCCCTCAAGCGCGGGTCGAGCATATCGCGGATGCCGTCGCCAACGAGGTTACATCCCATGGCCGTGATCAGAATGGCGAGACCCGGGAAGGTCGCGTACCACCACTGATCGAGCATGTAGCTGCGGCCGCTGCTGACGAGCGCGCCCCATTCGGCGGTGGGCGGCTGAGCACCGAGGCCGATGAAGCTGAGGGCGGCTGCGATCAGCACAACACCGCCAAGATCGAGCGTCGCCTGCACGATGATCGGCGACATGGCGTTTGGCAGGATATGCCAGCGCAGAATGTAGAGCGGCGAGGCACCGAAAGTGCGCGACGCCTTTACGAAGACCTGCTCGCGCAAGGACAGCGTTTGACCGCGGGCCAGGCGCACATAGGCGGGAATCCGCACGATCGCCACGGCTAGCATGGAGTTGAAGAGGCTGGGCCCAAGGGCCGCGGCCAGCGCCATGGCCAACACGAGCGCCGGCAAGGCAAGGACGACGTCCATCAGCCGCATGACGGCGGTGTCGACCCGTCCGCCGACCACGCCGGAAAAACAGCCGATCAGCACCCCAACCGACATCGAGATCAGGACAATCATGAAGGCGGCGCCGCAGGATGCCCTTGCCCCATAGACGACGCGCGAGAACAGGTCGCGGCCGACCTCGTCGGTACCGAACCAATGGGCAGCACTCGGTGGCAGCAGACGCGCCGTCAGCGAGACCTTGTCCGGGTTGTAGGGCGCGATCACCGGCGCGGCGATGATCATGATGAGGACGAGCAGGATGATGGCAGCGCCAACCAGGGTCAGCGGGCTCCGGCGGCTGAGGTACCAGAGATAACGCAGCCGCTCGGATAGGGACCTGGTCCTGCGCATTGCGGAACTCGCAGCGACAGGTTCGGTGGGGATGACGGCAGACATGATCAGACCTCCCTGATCTGGGGGTCGGCGAGCATGTAGGCGAGATCGACCAGGAGATTGATCAGCACATACCCAATGGAAGCGACGATCGTGAAGCCCATGATGGCGGGAAAATCGAGCGTCTGAATGGAGGTGACGACGTAGGTGCCCATGCCGGGCCAGGCAAAGATCGTCTCGGTCAGCACCGCGCCATAGAGAAGATCGCCAAGTGCCAGCCCGAGCAGGGTGATGGAAGGGATCAGCGCGTTTCTGAGCGCATAGTTGAAGATGATCATGCCCTTGCGCAGGCCGCTGGCGCGCGCAGTGCGAATGTAGTCTTCCTGCAGGACATCCAGCATCGAGGCGCGTATCTGGCGCGTGATCACACCCATATTGGCAAAGGCCAACACAAAGCCCGGCAGGATGATGTGGTAGACGGCGCTGCGGAAGGCATCGAAGCGGCCTTGCAGCAACGAGTCGATCAACAGGAACCCGGTGATGCGTTCGGGCGCAACGATGCCCATGGCCAGACGGCCGCTGCCGGGCAGTATCTGAAACTTGGCGTAGAAGAGATAGATCAGGATAAGGCCGAACCAGAATACCGGCATCGAGATGCCGCACACGGAGACAGTGCGCGCAATCTGGTCAATCGGACCGTCCTTGTAGACCGCCGACAGCACGCCAAGCGGTACACCCAGACAGATCGCGATGAAGAGCGCGACCGTTCCAAGCTCCAGCGTCGCCGGCAGGAAGGTGCGGATATCGCCGGCGACCGGGCGATTGGTCCGCAGGGACGTCCCCAGATCGCCCTGCAGCAGATTGCCGATATAGATGGTGAACTGTTCGACAACAGGTCGATCAAGGCCGAGATTGCGCCTGACGTTTTCAAGCGTTTCGGCGCTCGCCCGGTCGCCTGCGATCATGCGCGCCGGATCTCCCGGGATGAGATGGGAGATCGTGAAGGTGATGACGGCGACGCCTAACACCACGAAAAGCAAAAGTACCAGGCGCGGGATGATGATGCGGGTGATAGCCATGGACGTCAGCCCTTCCGGCAGGAGAACCCTGACCTTGCTTGGGAAACGATGAAACCCTGCCGCCACAGCCGTTGAGGCGGGCGGCAGGTGTTGCGTGGAATGAGGCCCGTCAAGGCCGCGGGATCGGCCTGATCCGGCTCCGTCATTCCGTTTTCGACATCGTTCCGAAGTTGTAGACCTGGATCAGCATGGGGTTGTAGACATAGCCTTGCACGACGGCGCGGCGGGCGAAGATGTCGTTCTTTTCCATGATGTAGAGATAGGGCGCGTCCTCAGTCGAGAGCTTCTGCGCTTCGGCATAGAGTTCCTTGCGCTTCTCCTCGTCGACGATGGATCCCGCCTCTTTCACGAGCGTGGTCACCTTGGTGTTGTCGTAGAAGGAACGGTTGCCCGGACCGCCCATTTTGTCGGCGTCGAACCAATAGTTCATGAACATGTAGGGGTCGGCGAAATCAGGCGTCCAGGCGCCGGGAGCCATATCGAATTTGCCGTTGGCCACCAGTTCGCGTTTGGTCGTGTCGGCGACCGCCTGCAGATCGAGCTTGATGCCGATTTCCGCAAGAGACGCCTGCAATGCAAGCCCGACCGGCTCCCAGGCAGGATCGGCTTGAGAGAAAGTGTAGGTCAGGCGAATGTCACTCTTGCCGGAGTCGGCGAGCAGGGCCTTGGCCTTCTCGACATCATATGTGTACTGGAAACCCTTCGGGTCGTGCCCCCACATGCCGCTCGGCACCGCGCCGCGCATCTGCTTGGCCTGGCCGAGCATGATGCCGTCTATGATGCCCTGATAGTCGACCGCATAGGAAATCGCCTGGCGAACCCTGGCGTCATCCAGCGGCGGCTGGCGGTTGTTCATGTAGATGTAGTTCACATACATGCTGGGATTGCTCTCGACCACGACGGAGGCGTCCTTCTGCAGCGCCTCCGCCTGATCGAGCGGGATCTGCTCGATGATGTCGGCATCACCGTTGGTCAGTTGAAGACGACGGGCCGAGACGTCGCCGACGATGCGGACGACCACTTGTTTCAGCGCCGGCTTGGTGCCTGCGTAGTGCTCGTTGCGATCGAGCACGATGCTCTGGTTGCGCTCCCAGGAAGCTATACGGTATGGGCCGCTACCTGCGGAGTGCTCCGCAAGCCAGGCCTTCGCCATGTCGCCGTCCTTCTCGTGCTCCATCACCTTGGGATTGATGATCGCCGCACCGGAGACGGCGAGTGTCGAGATGAAGGGCGCAAATGGCGCCGTCAGATGGAATCTCACCGTCTGCGGATCGACGACCTCGACCTCCTTCAGCACCGGAAACGCGTCGGAGGGTCCCGCCTTCAGCTTCATCAATCGATCGAAGCTGAATTTGACCGCAGCGGCGTCGACCGGTGTGCCGTCATCGAACTTGTGGCCGCTGGCGAGCTTGAAGGTCCACACGAGGCCGGCGTCGTCGGCAGTCCAGCTTTCAGCCAGTTCGGGGCCGACCTCCGTTGTCGCACCCTTGTAGGCCACGAGCCTTTCATAGGCAGCGTAAATCAGTGTGTAGCCGCTGTTGCTGATTTCGACGCCAGGATCGGCGGTCGGCGGATCTTCCGCTCGCGCCAGTACCAGCACGTCCTGCGCAGCGATCGCGCCGGAAAGAGGCGTTGATGCCAGAAGCAAGGCGACGCCAATCGATTTCCACTTGGAAGCGTTCATCTCGTAGTCCTCCCCAGAACTGCGGCGCACGATGCCCTCCCGGCACCGACCGCAGCACTAGAGTAGGAAATGATTTTCCTAAGTGCAATATTTTTTCCTATCGTACTCGTTTTTAGTTACATTAGCTTGTGAGCTTGGTCGTTTGTGCGTTCGCCAAGGTGGAGACCAATTCGGTTTCCGGGGTCGAGCAAACGCACAGGATTTGCGCAGGTTCTTCGCTCACGCTGAGATAGGCGTGCCCCGTCATGGCATCGAAATAGCAGGAATCGCCTTTCTTGAGCCGTAAGGGCGCATAGATCTCGGTATGAAGTTCGAGTTCCCCTTCGATAACGTAGAAGAACTCCTCGCCCTTGTGCCGGATAAGCGGCCCGAACTCCTCGAGCGTGCGGGCGCGGGCCACCGCCACGATCGGAACCATCGACTTCTTCGAAATCTCCGTACAAACATAGAGATAGTCGTAGTTTTGTGTGATGATCTCCCGCCCATCGCCGGATCTGGTATAAGTGCGGCGCCCCAGCATACTGGGGGCTTCCTCAGCACCCGCCGTGGTCCCGAAAAGCTCGACGATATCGACCTTGAGGCCCTGGGCGAGCTGAATCAATCGGTCGTAGGTGAGCTGCATCTGGTTGTTCTCGACCTTGGAAAGGGTCGAGACCGCAAGCCCGGTCATGGAGCTCACCTCTGCCAGCGTCCAGCGATTGCGGTTGCGAATCTCCTTCAGGATATCGCCGAGGCTGGATTTCGCATCGGTCATCGTTGGCGTCTCCAATTTACCTGCAGCCGTTCCGGACCGCGTGCCGCTCTCGGCTCAGCCCGCGACGCGGGCAGAATCCGACTGGCATGATAGGAAAACCATTTCCTATAATACTTGGCCGAAATCAACATCGGCTTGAAAAGCAATCCCATACTAGAGCATCCCGCTTTCACGTGGAATCGCCGAAGGCGGATAAGATGCCCTAGAATCAAAGTGCTAGAGCGCCGAGCGACACCCTTGCACCCAGGCGTCACCGGCACGACCCAATGGCTGCCAAATCTTCGCCGCGCTGAGCCGCGCCAAATGGCTTCCTTTCTACTGTGCGAACGGGTCGCCGACCTTCGGCCAATAGGGGCGTCTCAATTTTGTGAAGGGCAGCTGTTCAAAGCTGGGTTGCAAGGCGCCGGGGCCGCCGACATAGAGGATTTCGCTGGCGATCGGTTCAAAGCCGGCGCGGAAGTGGTTGCTCGACTTCACCACGACAATCTTCCTCTGCGCCGGGTTCAAGCCCAGCGCCGTCATGCATTCCGGGTGGAAGACTTGTGTGCGCACGGTGTTCAGCACAATGTCGATGCCGCCTGCCGTAACCCACACCGCGTCGCCGATCCCGAGCGGCGTCGGCCCGAAGCGCTGGGTAACGCCGGAGGTGATGCGCCTGACATTCACGGTCAGATCCAGGGGGTCGCCGGAGGCCGGCCCGACCTTGCCGCCGATCCTCAGCGCCAATGTCGCCCCTTCTCCCGCCTCGCGGCACATGCGCACCGCAATCGGGTCCCAGTAGAGGCAGGTCGCCACGTCCTCGATGCCGCGTTCGATGATGCGGCGCAGGATGAAGGTCGAGTCTCCGGGCGCCCCGCCGCCGGCATTGTCGGAGACGTCCGCCAGCACGATCGGTCCGCTCTTCGCGGCGACGGCCCGATCCAGCGCGTCATCGATACCGAGGTAGGTGCCGCGCATTTCCTCACGCGCATCGAATATCTCTCTGCCAAAGGCCTCCGCGGTCCGTGCCGCCTTCCCTGTATCGTTGTCGGTCACGACGAGCATCTTGGCGCCGACATCTTCGACGTCTCCCCAGGGAAAGCCGTGACCGAAGGAGACCGAGAGAATGCCATCCTGCCCCTCCATCGCCTTCATGCGGTCGACAATGCCGCGCAACGGCGCGCGATGCGGGTGGAAGGTATTGATCATCCGGCAGTCATAGAGGCCCATCACCGGCCGCACTTCGCCCGCAAGGGTTCGCTTCATCAACCGGAACAATTGGTCGGCGACCTCCTCGATGTCGGTGTGCGGATACTCCTTGTAGGTGGAGATCATGGTCGCGCTCGAGAGCATGCGATCGGTGATGTGGCAATGCAGATCAAGCTCGGCAGCAACCGGGACATTCGGCCCGACCACTCCGCGCACATGCTCGAGCAGATCCCCCTCAACATCGTCATAGCCCTCGGCAACGCAGGCGCCGTGCAGGGCAAGCATGACCGCGTCGACCGGCATCGCCGCCTCGAGGTCGCCGAGGATGGTGGAGCGGAAGCTTTCATAGACCGCCCGCGTGGTCTTGCCGCCGGGCTCAGCCACGGCGCAGAGGCTCTCCACCACGTCCCAGGCTTCTTCGTCGGCACCATTGCGCCAGACAGACATTTGCGACGAGCAGCAGGTGAGCGGCCTGCTGGTGGCGTCGCCATAGGCGATCAGGTTTTCCCGGAAGGCCTCAAGGCCCGTCTGCATCGGCGAAAACGTATTGGTTTCGGTGTCCAGCCCCGCAATAAACAGTTTCATTTTTGCCTCTCGCCAACAAAGAAAGATATTTTCTAATCATAAAACTATGTTTATCGTCGGAAAGTCAAATGCATCATTCGCGCCATCGCGCGGCTGGCCGGGGAGGCAGGAATGCGCATATATATTTCCGCGGATATCGAGGGGATAGTCGGGGTCGTCAGCCGCGACCAGCTGATGCCGGAAGGTTTCGAATACGAAAACGCGCGCCGTTGGATGACAGATACCGTCGTTCACGCCTGCGAGGCTGCTCACGAGGAAGGTGTGGAAGAGGTTATCCTCAGCGATTCCCACGGAAATGGCGAGAGTATCCTAATTGACCGTCTGCCCGACTATGTGCAAATCGTCCGCAGCTGGCCGCGGCCGCTAATGATGATGCAGGGCGTCGAGCTCGGTTCCTTCGTTGGTGCGATGCTTCTCGGCTACCATGCCGGGGCAAGTCATCCGGGTGGCGTGCTGTCGCACACGATCGGCGGCACAGCCTTTGCCGAGGTGCGGATCAACGGTGTCGTCATGCCGGAGGCCGGCATCAATGCTGCCATTGCCGGGCATTTCGACGTGCCGGTCCTGCTCGCCTCAGGCGACAACATCGCCTTGGACGAGATCAAAGCGCGTATCGGCGATATCGTGACGGTGCCGGTCAAGCAGGTTTACAGCACACAATCGGCGATATCGTTGACGCCGGCCGTCGCGCATCGCCGGATTCGCGAGGGCGTCAAAGCGGCGCTGGCGAGAGCCGGCGCGGCGAAACCGTTCAAGTTGGAAAACCCGACGCTGGAGATCGTGTTCCGAAATCGCCTGCCGGCCGAATATCTCTCTTACCTCAAGGGCGTCGAGCGCACCGACGGTTATACGATCCGCTACCAGGGCGACGACATGATCGACGTCTCGCGCTTCATCCAATTCGTGGTCGGCTACAATTCACGCCTGACTTTCTGACCAACTCCGCTACGGAATCCCGCCATGACCACCTCCATTATCCTCGGCGCCGGCATGGTCGGCGTCTCCACCGCGCTTGCATTGCAGGAGAGCGGGCACCAGGTGGTGCTGCTGGATCGCCAGGCACCAGGGCGGGAAACAAGCTATGGCAACGCCGGCATCATTCAAACTGAAGCCGTCGAGCCCTATGCCTTCCCACGCAGCTTGAACGAAATTGCCAGGGTGGCGCTCAAGCGCGGCAACGACGTCGATTGGCGGCTTGGCGATATGCGACGTCTGGCGGGGCCGCTCTGGCGCTATTTCACACAGTCTGCGGCTGCGCCTTACGCGAGAACAATTGCTGCCTATTCCCAGCTCGCGCTGCGCGCGAGCGACGATCACGCGCGCTTCATCGAGCCCGCGGGTGCTGGTGAACTGATCGTGCGGCGGGGATGGCGCGCTGTCTATCGTACGCCCGCGAATTTCGAAGCAGCTGCCGCGGCCGCGGAGCGGCTGAGGCGTGTCTACGGCGTGCCCTCAGATGTGCTTGGTGCGGACGAACTTGCGGCGAGCGAACCCGCGCTGCTGCGTCGGCTTGCGGGTGCTGTCCATTGGACCTCGCCTTGGACCTGCCGTGACCCGGGCGAACTGGTTGCGCGCTACGCCGCTCTCTTCGTGGCGCGCGGCGGGACGCTGGCTCGGGGTGACGCCATGACGTTGCAGCAGAATGGTGCCGGTTGGCGGGTCTTGTCTGAAGATGGCGTTGTCGGCGCTGAAAACGCGGTCATTGCCCTGGGACCATGGTCGCCGCCGCTTGCGAAGATGTTCGGCTATAGCATACCCATGGTGTTCAAGCGCGGTTATCACAGGCATTTTTCAGGCCCGGACGGGCCGCGCGTCTCAATGCTCGATGTCGACAATTCCACGTTGATTGCGCCGATGAATGCGGGATGGCGGGTTTTGACCGGCGCGCATATTGCGCCGCCGGGAGCAGCGCCTGCCTCGCGACAGATTCGACACGCGACCAGCGCTGCGCGCGAGCTTTTTGCGCTGGGCGAGCCCATCGAACCGACGCCATGGTCGGGTACCCGCCCCTGCATACCCGACATGCTGCCTGTCGTCGGCCCGACCCGGCATAAGGGCTTGTGGTTCCATTTTGGTCACGGCCATCAGGGCTTCACATTGGGCCCGACGACCGCATTCCTCCTGGCAGAGTTCATGGCAATGGGCCGCTCGCATCCCCTTACTCTCCCCCTGCTGCCGTCAGCGCGAGGTTGGGCGTAACGCAGCCGCAAAGACCACGACGGATTGTGTTGGGGTGGATTTTGGGATGTTGATCATCGACGTTGACCGATTCAAAACACCTCCCGCTCGAAGAGCGAAGCCCACTCCATCGGAGCCTTTTCCTTTTCGGCTCCCTCCGGCGGAGCGACAATCGCAGCCTGCGCGAGGGCAATTCATTGTTGACGAGACCCGCATGCATTTTTGCCGCGCCGTGGCCAACTGACCGGGTCAACTACCAGCGTGATGTCGAACCGACAGCAACGCCTATCGGCTGCTCTTAGGAAGCTCTTCGTCGAAACGGGTCTTTTCGCGCCCCGGGTCGTCGTCGAGGATCTCCTCCTCGCTGTCTTCCGGCAACGCTTCATCCGGGTCCATATTGGCTTCATCCCGGCTCGGAACCGGCGGCACGCGGCCCTGATCGGCCGGCGGATTGTCGGCATCGTGCAAAGGGAATTCGCCGGACCGGTCTGGCAACGGAATCGTCTCGGGAGGGCTCGATGTCCAGTTCTGTTCCTTCGGATCGCTCATCATCTGACTCCTTTCCTGTTGGAAAGTGAACCGACGGCCATCGGGAATGTTCCCTATCGGGAGGCATTCTTATGCCGATCAGATCCGATCGCATGAAGCTCTACCCCGGCGGCGGAACACACTCGAAGGAATGGAAGGCCTTCCGCGCCTCCCTAATCGAACGCGCCCGCAACGCTTGCGAGGGCAGGCCAAAGCTCCCGGAATGCCGCGCCGCCAACGGCCAGCCTCACCCGAAGACCGGCAGCAAGGTTGTGCTGACGATCGCTCAACCCCTGCGAATGCGCCGGCGGCGAGAGCCAGTGCGTCGACCCTCCCCGCGGGTGGACCGTAATGATCTCTTCGCCATCCATGGCCATCAAGCCGGAGAATGGGTTTGAACCATGCGGCTCAGGCGTGGAGCGGTGGCAGAAACAGTTCTGTGTGCGGGACCGGGCAGTCTTTGCCAAGCTCTTGCAATCACACGGCACTTTGTTGGCCGATCACTGTTGGCCAGCCCCTTCGCTTTACTGATGCTCATAGCCGTGGAGGTCTGCCGGGGGCCGCGGATAGGGATTAGCAGCGCGATCGAGCTGCTATGGCGTTTCGGAGAACGGGGATCGGTCCATCTAAACCAGCGATTTCCCGAGCCTGCTCCTTGGAAAGCAACCGAGGCGGCCTTTATTGACCGATGCTAAGCGCGGCACATCCAAGGTCCGTAAAGTGCGGCGCAGAGAATGGGACCCAGCTGGTATCGGCGCGTTCTCCGTTAACGTGGTCCGCTTGGCGGCTCACCGGGTCAGTCGGGGCGTAGCTGGGAACGGACATCTATTCCGAGGCAATTATCATTTCGCCTAGAACTTGATGACGCCATCCGAGAGAGAAGCCCGCAGCTTGTAATGTACCGGTACCGACCGGTAGCGTTCGATCAAATCGGGCGATGCCTTCTTGCCATAGTGTACCATCATTTCTGGCATCAAAATGCGCTCTCCCGCGAACGCTTCGTACCTCACCAACGCTCCTGCAGCGATACGGCCGGGTTTGATGATACGACAATAGAAGCCGGGTCGAGCAGCATTGATGTACATTTTTGAGAAACAAGGGTCATCCATTCTTTCGCAAAGGATTCGGCATGGCATCCGAGGTGCTGTCACTTCCATCACCAGATCGCCGGTGGTGAAACGATCCCCGGCCGCTACGACTTGATTGTCCAGTCCTTCAAGGCAAAGATTTTCGCCGAAAAGTCCGTAGGCAATGGATCTGTTCAGTTTCTTTTCCCACCAGGCACGGCTCACATCTCCCTCGATGTAGAGGGCCTGGTCGGGGCCGCCGTGGTGCTTCCGGTTGCAGACAGCGTCGCCTTCAAGTCCTTCACATCCAACTAACGGGCTGTGGCGGGTCGGACGTTTGTTGATTCCGGTTTTCATCCGGTTGCCCGGTCTTACTTCCGCTTTCCCAGTGCACACCGCCAGCACTCTCAGTTCTCGAATCCCGCCCGGCATTTAGAGCATTGCGATCATTATTGCGATGGCCACCATCGCAAGTACTGCTACGCCGACGTGAAGAAAGTGCGCTGCGCTGCTGTTGCTTTTAAAGGTTCGTGCCATGATATCACCTCGTCAGTAGACAAGTTAACGCGCGGCTTGTGTGATGGTTCAAGCCTTCCCGCTCCCAAGGCTATTTTAGCGCGCACGCGAGCATCTTGCCGCTCGTCTTGAGGCTTCCTATCTCAAGTAGCGTCCTCGACATGGAGCCTCGAGATGGATGAGCTTGCAGCGAATGGCGTTCCCGACGCCGAGATCGAAGTAATCCCGCCCGCGCGTGATGAAGTTCCCGCGGGAAACACAACCGTATGCCTTTGTTGTCAAGAAGTGCGCTCGGCCTCGCGAATGGACGCCGATGGCTGCGGTATTTGTGACGAGTGCCTGGCGCCATCATTTGAGGGGTTATTCGCACGGGAGTTTCGAAGTGAAACGGGCGTGATCAATCGCCCTTTGCGGACGTGGGCGCCGTAAGCCTGTCAAAGCGGGTTGGGGACAATGACTAGCCAGAGCGCGGCGACGCGAGTGGCTCCTTTTCCCACGTCCTCACCCCTCATTTTTGAATATTAGAATAAAAACACATGAAGTTGCCTCGCTTCGGAACAAATGCGCACCGCGCTGGTTAAAGCGCGACCTACGGAATCCTAAGAACCAATCGATCCCCCCATGATCGTCGACAAGACGCTCATGAAAACATGCGTGTGAACTCAGATATGCGGAAAGTAGTTGTCATCAGCGATTTTCAGGACGGTTGGCCTCCTGCTTCTGCGGTTCCCACCAAGGCCGAACGTCTACTGACCTGGACGACGCGATTGAAGGAAGAGCAGGAGGAGTGGCAGTCTGGGGACCATGAAATCGTGGTAGAGGGCGGCTATCTGGAGCGTCTCCCTTTGGCGTGCCTCGCTCAAGGAATGGTTGATCGCGCGGAAATCTGGAGCCACTGGCGTAACAACGCCCCACCCGATGAATGTCCTGCTGAGGCGCATTTGAAGCGACGCGTCTTCATCTTGAACGGCCCGGATCATCCGTTCTCCTCTGATGATATGCTTGCTCACATTGAGGTTTATGGCGCTCCTACCATCCTTTGCGTCTTAGGGCTGGGTGTCAGTGAGGAAATACTTCTCCCCTGCCATCGCAGCTTCAAAATCTATAACTCGATAGATGCGCCCGCCCTGCGAATTCCGTCCAACATAAGCCGTCACTTCGATCTCATCCTGTCGGCTTCCAAAGAGCAGAGCGACGAGATCCGCGCGCGCCATCCAGAGACGCAGATCGCCATCCTTCCGATCGGACCCGAGTTCGCGTCCCCCTCCACGTTTTATCCAATCGAAGGACCGAAGGATTACGACGTCATTTATGTAGCCGCTGCTCAACCCTACAAACGTCACGACATTCTGTTTGCAGCATTGAGCCGTTTGCCACGAACCGTGCGCACGCTTTGCGTATTCGGTTATGGCGAGGACGCAGCGGCATTGCGTCAAGACGCGGCCGAACTCGGACTGAACGCCGATTTCGTCGGACCTCCGGCCGTGCCCATCGCGGAGGTCAACCGTTTGATGAACCGAGCGCGCATGGGCGTTGTCTGCGGTGTCGATGACGGAGCGCCAGCGGTGCTCACCGAATACATGCTGGCCGATCTGCCCGTTCTTGCCAATGCTGCGTTGCGCTGCGGGCTCCAATATATCACCCCAGAGACCGGCGCCGTGGCCACAGCGGACCGGTTTCATCTGGGCATCGCCAACATGTTGACGCGGCTTGAGGATTTTACCCCTCGCGCGGCGGTCCTGCGTCAATGGACGTGGCACCATTCGATCAGAAAACTTCAACAGTTGATTGCAGCCCATCGTTCAAACCAAGAGAGGAGCGCGCGGGACTCAGAGATCGTTTGATCATTCGAACGTCTGAAGCGCGGTTGATTTATGAATATATTGCCAAATTCTTTATCAACAGATGAGATCCACCGAAATTCTGATGTACCGCTAATCTGTTTTTCCCATCTTCGGTGGGATTTCGTGCTGCAACGGCCGCAACATCTGATGCAGCGGTTCTCGCGGGAGCGCAACGTATACTTCTTCGAGGAGTTTATCCCGACCAATCATCATTTGCCCTATCTTGAATTTCACTCCTTCGCCGGCTCGAAGGTAAGAGCCGTGCGCCCGAGAGTGCCAGATCGTTGGAGCGAAGCGGAGCGCCAGGCTGGATTGACCGAGCTGCTTGACGACCTACTCGAACTCATCGGGCGAAAGCCGCCGATCCTGTGGTTTTACACGCCGATGATGTTCCCATTGGCTCGGCATGTCGCCGCCGCCGCTGTCGTCTACGACTGCATGGATGAACTCGCGAATTTCAGATTTGCGTCGCCGCTCGTGGGCGAGTTGGAGCAAGAGCTGATGCGCCGGGCCGACGTCGTATTCACGGGCGGCTATAGCCTGTATGAAGCCAAGCGGCTTCTCCATGATAACATACATCCCTTCCCTTCTGCCGTCGACGTCGGTCATTTCCAGTCGGCGCGCGCAATATCCGACATCCCCGACGATCAAGCGCCGTTTGCACGCCCGATACTCGGTTTCTGCGGGGTTATCGATGAACGTCTCGATCTGGACCTCGTCGCGGCCTTGGCCGATCAGCGTCCGTGGTGGTCAATTGTATTCATCGGGCCGATCGCCAAAATCGCACCGGAGGAACTGCCGCGGGCACCCAACATCCATTACTTGGGGCAGAAGGATTATGCGAGGCTCCCTGCGTATTTTGCCGGCTGGGATGTCGCGTTGATGCCGTTTGCCCGCAACGACGCCACCCGTTTCATCAGTCCGACGAAGACACCTGAATACCTTGCCGCAGGACTTCCCGTCGTGAGCACGCCGATCACAGATGTCGTGAGGCAATACGGAGACATCAATGGCTTATTCGTCGCAGCCGATGCCGCGGCCTTCGTGCAGGCGTGCGAGGCAGCGCTTCAATTGGGACCCAAGCATGGGGACTGGCTGAAGGTCGTCGACGAACGACTGGCAACACTTTCCTGGGATGACACTCACCGTCGTATGGATCGGCTAATTCATGAGGTCTTGGATCCTGCTGTGCGGGCGCCGGGGCCCCTTTTGCGTCACGTGGGAAAGACGTCACGAAAGAGCTCGAGGCACCACCGAATTGATTACCTGATCGTCGGGGCGGGATTTGCGGGGGCGGTCTTGGCCGAGCGTCTTGCCAACGAGGGCAAGCAGAGAGTTCTTGTATGTGACCGGCGCCCCCACATCGGAGGCAATGCCTACGATTTCTACAATGAAAACGGTATCCTGGTTCACAAATATGGACCGCACATTTTCCATACCAATAGCGAAGCGATCTTTAACTATTTGTCGCGCTTCACGGCCTGGAGGCACTACGAGCACCGGGTGCTAGCCCAGGTAGACGGCAAGCTGTTGCCGATACCCATCAACCGGACGACCCTAAACCAATTGTACAGCCTTGATCTTGAGGACGACGCTGCCGCCGCGCGATACCTCGCCGGGAAGGCCGAGCCAACTGAAGAGATCCGCACCTCGAAGGACGTGGTTATCGCCCAGGTTGGAACGGATCTTTATCGGACATTTTTCGAAGGCTACACCCGCAAGCAATGGGGACTGGACCCTTCGCAGCTCGACAAGGCAGTGACGGCGCGAATTCCGACCCGCACGAACACTGACGACCGGTATTTCCAGGACATTTTTCAAGCGATGCCGAAGAACGGCTACACGGACATGTTCGAGAACATGCTGGCTGGCGAAAACATCGAGATCCTGCTGGAGACAGATTTTCGCGATATTCGTCCCCGGTTTGCGGACGCCCACGTGATATTCACCGGACCAATCGATGAATTCTTCGATTGCGAGTTTGGCCGTCTTCCCTATAGGAGCTTGCGCTTCGAGCACGTGACGTACGATCAGCGGCGCCTGCTACCTGTCGGCGTGGTCAACTTTCCTTCCGAAGCCGTACCTTACACACGGCTGACTGAATTCAAACATATCACCGGACAAATCCATCCGAAGACGTCTGCCTGCTTTGAATATGCCTGTTCGCAAGGCGATCCGTACTACCCAATCCCCAGATCAGAAAATCAGAAACTCTTCAGCCAATATGCTGAGCTTGCGCGTTCGCGCACGGACGTGACGTTCGTCGGAAGGCTGGCCACCTATCGCTACTATAATATGGATCAGGTCGTCGGACAGGCCTTGACGGCATTTAAGAGATTGCAAAACAAAGAAAAGGTGAACGCCGGGTTGGGTGTCCGGTGAGCCCGCTCCCACAGAGGCGGAGACTAGTACTCGCAACGGAAAGTTGCGATCCCTCCGGTATGGGAGCCCACATGCTGGTGCTCGGCGAACGGCTGCGCGACCGATACGACATTACGGTGGCCGCGCCACTCGGCGATGGCGCATTCGTGGAGAAGGCAATCGCCTTGGGACTCGCGGTAAAAGCCCTCGGCGACATCCATAGTTTCGGCCATTGGCTGCGATCAAGCGGCACGGAGCTGCTGCATATTCACGCCGGGATCGGATGGGAAGGACATGCACTGGCCCATGCGGGCAAGGCAGCCGGCATTCCCGTCATACGAACGGAGCACCTGCCATTTCTCCTTACCGATGAGAGGCAGAAATCGGAGTTTCGGGAGGGCCTCAGTGCTGTGGCGAGACTGATCGTCGTCTCTGATGCCTCACGGGCCACCTTCTTGGAGGCCGACATTGACCCCGACAAGATCTGCGTCATTCGTAATGGCATCTTGTCTCTGGACGATGGCAAGGACGCGCGCGCGCAGTGGGGCTCGCCCTCGGCAAGAACACTCGTCTCGATTGCCCGTTTTTCACCGCAAAAGGATCACGCGACGCTCGTGCGAGCAATGCCGGCTGTGCTGGCAAGATATCCAGATGCGGTTTTACTGCTGGTTGGCAGCGGCCCCGAAATGGCTGCCGTCAGAGATCTGGTGGCCGAGCTCGCCATCAAAGAGGCGGTGCGATTTGCCGGACAGCGGGATGATATCGCGTCCCTGCTGGCCTCGGCGGATCTCTTCGTTCTGGCCTCTCGGTTCGAGGGGCTTCCGCTGGTCGTTCTTGAGGCGATGTCGGCGGGGGTTCCTGTCGTCGCCACGGCAATCGGGGGAACCATCGAGGCTCTCGGGCACGATCATCCCTACCTCGTGGAGCCGGGGCGGCCCCATGCTTTGGCTGAGGCAATTTGCTCGGTCATGAGTGACCCGATCGCGGCAGCCCGCACAGGACGGGCAGAACGAGCGAGGTTCGAACGACTTTTCACAGCAGCCAGGATGGTCGCGCAAACGGAAGAAATCTATCGAGCCACTTCCAAAACAGAAATGGGCATGCAGAGAGGGTACAGACCCATGGAACGTACGCGTATCGGATTTGTCGGGGTGGGCGGAATCGCAAGACGCCACCTTGAAGTTCTGGCGGGATTCGACGACGTGCACCTCGTCGCATTCTGCGACCCGGAGTTCGATCGGGCAAGGCAAGCCGCTTTTCAGTTTGGCGCCAAAGCCTTCCCGGGGTGTCCAGAGATGCTGGCGAACCAGGAGATCGATGCCGCCTATATCTGCATCCCGCCGTTCGCCCATGGTAAGGTCGAGCGTGAACTGATTGCCCGCAGGATTCCGTTCTTTGTCGAGAAACCGATCACACTGGACCTTGAGCTTGCCACGGAACTGGCTGCCGCTATCGCCGACGCTGGTTTGATCACAGCGGTCGGTTACCATTGGCGGTATCTGGATATCGTTCAGGAAGCGCGCTGGCGTTTGAGCGAAAACCCAGCCCAACTCCTTTCCGGCTATTGGCTGGATCAGACGCCCCCTCCGCAATGGTGGTGGAAGAAGGAGACCTCAGGCGGCCAGATGGTGGAACAAGCCACCCACATCATCGATCTCGCCCGCTACCTGGTTGGCGATGTCACGCGCGTGTTCGGACAGGCGGCACACAGGAGGCGTGACGATTTTCCCGAACTCGACGTCGCGACTTCAAGCACAGCCAGCCTCGCATTCGCATCCGGTGCCATCGGCAACATCGCTTCCACATGCGCTTTACGGTGGGGACATCACATAGGACTGAACCTGTTTGCCGACGGATTGGCGATTCAATTGACGGATCGCGACATCATGGTGGATGTCGGAGAAGGCCGCCCTGTGCGCCGCGCGGAAAGAGATCCTGTGTGGTTGGAGGATCGTGCGTTCGTCGATGCGATACGCGGCGGCGACAATGAGATCCGCTGTGCATATGAAGAGGCGCTCTCGACCCACCGCATTGCCCTGGCGATCGCCAGGTCAGCGGAGAGTGGCCTGCCAATCGATCTCAACACGTTCTAGGAGGTTCCAACGATGACGAGCCGTACTATTCGGTCGCTTGGTGTCTCGGGCCCTGGCGAATTGTACTTCCTGGACTATGAGGAGGGGCCCCCCGGCGACGAGGAGGTGCAACTTGAGACGCTGTTCACCGGCTTTTCTGCCGGTACCGAGCTGACGTTTCTCAAAAACACCAACCCGTACTTCTTCTCCCGCTTCGACAATGATCGGTGTTCATTCATTTCCAACGAGCCTGGACTTCAGTATCCGGTTCCATTTCTTGGCTACATGGAAGTGGCACGCGTCGCCGACAGCAAGTCTGTGGGCTATGCAAAAGGCGATGTCGTGGCGACGACCTACGCGCATAAGACCGGCCACACAGCCAACCCGTATCACGATCTTCTCGTTCCTCTTCCCCCCGCGATTGAACCCATTCTTGGGATATTCGTCGCACAAATGGGTCCCATCGCCGCCAATGGCATCTTGCATGCCGATGCGGCTTCTTTCGGGACCTTTGTTCCTTCGCTCGGAAGCGGCCTGGCCGGGCGACGGATTCTCGTTGTCGGAGCCGGGACCGTCGGCCTGTTGACTGCCCTCTTTGCCAAGTCGCTTGGTGCAACGGAGATCGTCATCGCCGACCCGTCGAAGTTTCGTCGCGGCAAAGCGGAGGCCTTAGGCATTCTTGGGATGAGTGAGGATCACGCTTGGCAGTATGCAAAAGCACGATGGCACAACGGCGGTGGTGACCGGGGCGCCGATTTGGTCTTCCAGACACGGGCGCATTCGGAAAGCCTCAACGTCGCCTTGAAAGCTCTAAGGCCGCAGGCAAGCGTGATTGATCTCGCATTTTACCAGTCGGGCGCAGACGCGCTGCGGTTGGGCGAGGAATTCCACCATAACGGACTGAACATCCTTTGCGCGCAAATCAATCGTGTTCCTCGCGGGCTTTCTCCTCACTGGGATCGGCGTCGTCTCGCCGAAGAGACGATCAAGCTATTGCGCAATGAAGGCGCCCTGATCAAGGAACATCTGATTACTCACGTGGTGCCATTCAACGATGCTCCAGCATTTCTTTCAAGCGTTTTGGCGCGGCAGTTCGAGTTCCTGCAGATTGTATTCGAGGTGCAGAAATGAAGGAGCCCGAGCGCCCGAAAACCGTGCTTTTCGTCTTTGGATGGCTTGTCGTTGGCGGGGAAGAGACGGAGGTCCGCCTGCTTGCCGCCAACCTCGACCATTCCCTCTACAAGATCGAAGTTGTTGCATGTCTGCGAAAGGACGACATGCCCGAGCAAACGCACGAGCAGCTTCGTGCCATGGGCGTCGAAGTGGACACGACGCCCTACGGGCTTTCGTTGGAGGATACCGTCGTCTACCTCGCCGACAAGATCCCGTCCTACGATATCGTCGTCTCCTGTCAAAACGTTGCCGACCTCTACCCAGCTCTTGAACGCCTTCACTTGCGTCCGCCCTTGATCGAGCATGGCGGACTGGTTTCAGAAGCATTGGGTGGTCCGAAGCATTTCACCAGCCGGTATGTAGGGGTATGTCGTACCATCCGCGAGGCAGCAGCCTCCAGAATGCCTGGACGAGAACATCACGCCATTGAAATCCCATCCATGGTCGACTTGAAGGAGTTCAATCCGGTGAGGCGATCCGCAATGCGTCGTCAGCTTGGATTTTCGGATGACGAGATCCTCGTCGGGTGGGTGGGACGCCTCGATCCGAAGAAAAACGTCGAGACGTTCATACGTGCAGCCTCGATCGTTCGTGACCATTGCCCACATGTTCGCTTCCTGATCGTTGGCGGCCCGGATGCATTCTTTCCGCAATATGCGCAGCTATTGCGCGCCCTAACCCACGGACTTGCGCTGGATTCCGCTTTGACATTCCTCGGCGATCGAGCCGATGTGTCGGACATCTTGGTCTCGATCGACATGTTGGTCTGGCTTTCTAGTGGCGAAGGCATGCCTCATGTCCTCGCAGAAGCAGGCGCCGCATGCCTCCCGGTGGTCGCAACAGCGGATAATGGCTCGATCCAGCAAATCGAACATGGCGTCACGGGGTACTTCGTGCCGCACGATGATCCGCAGGCGGTCGCCGAAAAGATCATGCTTCTCGCGAACTCGCCCACCCTGCGCACCCGGCTCGGCCGACGGCTTCGCGCCCATGTCGAAGAGTTTTATAGCGTGGAGGCGGTCATTCCCCAGTGGGAAAAATTGCTCGCCGACGTACTCGCCGAGAGAATTGCACGCGGTCCAACCGGTTTGTTTTCGTCTTTTTTCCAAGCCGGTTTCGAATGCTCGACGCATCGAATCCGAGCCAAGAGCAAGGGGCAGCCCGACAGAAGGCTCGACGTAATTGCATCAACGAAACACGACCTTTACGTGGAGAACGACTATCGCCAACTGCATGCGCTCGGAATGCGCACTGTCCGTGATGGATTGCGGTGGCATCTCATCGAGCCATCGCCGGGACGATACGAGTGGGACAGTGCGTTGCCGATGATTCGGGCCAACCGGCGCACTGGCACCCAGGTCGTATGGGATCTACTCCACTACGGTTGGCCGGATCATATCGACATCTGGTCGCCCGCTTTCGTCGAACGTTTTGCCCTCTTTGCCGGCGCCGTCGCCAAAGTAATGCGAGAGGAAATCGAAGCTCCCCCATTTTATGCGCCGGTTAACGAAATCTCATTCTTGTCCTGGGCTGGCGGCGAGGTTGGCTACCTCAACCCGTGGGCAACGCGCAGGGGTTTTGAGTTGAAGGCGCAACTCGCACGGTCATCACTTGCTTCTATGAAAGCCATTTTGGGCGTTGACCCTCGCGCGCGATTCGTCCATTGCGACCCCGTCATCAATATTGTCGCAGCACCTGATCGACCGCAGGACCGCGGCGCTGCCGAGGGGCATCGGCTCTCTCAATTCCAGGGGTGGGACATGATCGCCGGCCGCCTGTGGCCGCAGCTCGGCGGCGCAGAACGATACCTCGATATCATCGGCGTCAACTACTATCACAACAATCAATGGGTCCACGGCGGCTCTCACATTGACGTCGACCACCCGCTCCACAAGCCGCTCGGGAAAATCCTTGTCGAAACTTATGCCCGTTACGGAAGACCGATGCTGATTGCTGAAACCGGCATTGAGGGTGAGCGTCGTCCGGATTGGCTCGAATATGTGGCGGAAGAGACACGAGCCGCAATGAAGGCGGGAGTACCTGTGGAGGGCGTGTGTCTTTACCCAATCCTGGACCATCTGGGATGGGACGACGATCGGCCATGCGAGAACGGATTGCTGTCGATGGAACCGACGGATTTGGGACGCACGCTTTACTCTCCCCTGGCACGCCAGATTGGGCATGAAATAAAGGTGACCGAGGCCTTTATCGAACACATACCTGGGGATTCAATGAAACGGGCCTGCCTGGAAGACATTAGCCAAACGAAGGGACCATTGGCAATTTGACGCCACCCTGGACCTCTTCCAGTAGTCCCGAACTGCCGGAAGAGGCGTGTCGGTTCAGTTGAGAATTCAATATAAAGAAGTACTCCAAAGCTCTCGGGCAGTCTTCGGTCCAAAAAGGTCCGCGCTATGCTGCCTGCGGTCTTCGATTCGGATCGCCGCTACGGTCTGCTCGAACCACAGCAGCCAAAAGCAAAGTCCTGTTTGCCCAAATAGGCCGCCTTGCGATAATGCGCCACTCTGCTTGAACGCTTTGGACCGATCGTCAAACGCCGCGCTCCATTCGGCCGCAGAATTTAGACCTACTTTTCCTCCGGAGATGGCCTCGACATTGACGCGCTGTCCGATATCCGCCTCCAAACGGCAATCTTTCGATCATCCGCACCGGCTACTGAAGCTGCGTATCGATGACGGCAATTCCCTCGCTCGGATTTTTTGGATACGCCCACATTATGGGCTCTTCTGCCTAGCCAATCGTTCGGGGCCTAACCGGCGTCGACTGCCGCGCGCGATGCACTGCCCCTCCAGCTGATGTCCGGTGTGGCGGTCAATTGGAGTAATCCCCTCAGAAGACCTTCCCTTCCTTCAGGTGGATGGTCGTACCATTGAGGAGATAGTCGCCGACTACGCGCGCCTTGTGCAGCAGCGGATTGTGATTGAGCACCGTGCGAATATTGCGCCAATGCCGGTCGAAGTTGTTGTTACGGGACGTCGCTGACCCGCCACCCAGATCGAACAAGCGCTCGGCGCTTCGCAGACCAAGCTGGCCAAGGACAAGCTGAGCGCGGGCGGTCGAAAGCGCACTTGCGATGAGGGCATCTTCGATCTCCGCTTCGTTGCCCCGGTTTAAAACCGCAACCGTCCGATCCAGGGCGCTGGCGCCCGCAGCCACCGCTGTGTCGATGGCAAACGAATTGGCGGCGATTTCGCCGATGACCTGCTGGACGAAGGGGTCCTGGGTCGCGGTTTCCGCCATGCTGTGGGCGGCGGAACGCGCCTGGCGGCTGACGTAGCTAAGCCCGTCGGAAAGAACATTGCGGACGGCACCGGCAGCGCTTGCCGCGAGATGCAACTGGCGCAATGTCGAGCAATGGCGGCCGACAAGATTGTCGAGCGAGCGGCGGGTAAACTCGTGCGGGAACACCTCGACATTTTCGAGGATCACGCCACCGCTGGCGGTCAGCCGCTGACCCATTCCGTCCCAATCGTCGAGAATGGTGATGCCGTGTCTATCGACGGGCAAGAGAACGCCGACCGCCTGCCCGTGCTCGTCCAGCGCACTGAACGAGGCAAAATCGGAGAATGCCGTTCCCGTTGCATACCACTTGCGGCCATTGAGCCTATAAGTATCGCCCTGCCTGACGATCGTCGTCGTCACCTGGCCGGGCCGAGCGGTACCCTGTTCGGTGTGGGCGCCGCCGAAGAGCTTTCCCGAGAGGATCAGCTCGATCGCACCCGCATCCCTCTCCCGCGGTTCACTCAGAATGACGTTTTCGACATAGTTGAAGTGCGACCGGAGCGCATGCGCAACATTGGAATCGGCAGCGCCGATCGCCGCGATCATCTCGATATAGTCGGCAACCGAACCGCCTGGACCCCCGAGCGCCACCGGAATCCGCAGGGTTCCAAGTTCCAGCTGGCGAAAGCGCTCGAAGGCTTTGAAAGGAAGTTCACGCGACAGGTCGCGCTCGGCCGCGCCGGTGGCGACTTCCGCCGCGAACCCAGGAACGCGCGCAAGAAGTTCCGCACGTGTCGGGCGTGAAGCAGTCTGCACTTTGGTTAGTGTCACTCGTCAACTCCTCGACTGAAGAAACCGGTGCAGCCGGATCTCCCGCAGACTGCACCGCGCCATCGATCACTCGTCGAGATAGATGTCGGAACCGTTGGCCCAGAGATGCTCGACACCCAGCTTTAGGTTTTTCACCCGCCTGTCGTAGACGGTGATCACCGCCGGGGTGACGATGTCGAGCGTGGGCAGATCCTCCACGACCAGTTTCTGGAACGCGTTGAAGAGCTCCAACCGTTTCCTGGTATCGATTTCGACGGCGGCGGTCTCGAGGAGCCGGTCGACTTCCGGGTTGGAATATTTAGACCCGTTGGTAAAAGGCACGCCCGGTTTGAAGTTCTTCGACCAGTATAAGCGCTGCACGCCGACGGTCGGATCGTAAAGATTGCTCATGCCTTCGATGGCGATATCGAAATCGCGATCGGTGAAGACCCGCTTCACGAAGGTCGCAAAGTCCTGGGTGCGCAGTTCAACCTTGATGCCGACCTTGGCAAGCGCCTGGGCAATATACTCCGCCGTCTGCTTGGGTGGGCCGGAGGGCTGAGTGGGATCGATGAACAGCTTGAAGCGGAAACCGTCGGCGCCTCGCGCGTAGCCGGCCTCGTCCAAGAGCTTCTCCGCCTTGGCAGGATCGAACTCGTACTTCGGGAGGTCCGGCGTGTAGAATTTCGCAAGGTCGGGACTGACGGGACCGTCCAGTCGCGTCGCATAGCCGAGATAGACGGTGTTGACGATGAAGTCCTTGTCGACTGCATGGGCGATCGCGTGACGCACCTTGATATCGGCCAGATACTTGTTCTCGAGGTTGAACTCGGCTCGGGCGATGCTCGGCGAATAGGGCGCCGGATCGGTATCGACGACGAGATTGGGGTTCGTCTTCAGGCGCTCGATATCGGTCAGCGGCAAGTTGGCGGTGGAGACTTGCACTTCACCGGTCTCGATCGCGGCAACCGCTGCCGCCGGATCGATGATGAAGCGAAAGATGATCTGGTCGAGATAGGGCTTCGGAGATCCCCAATAGTCCTCGTTGCGCGAAAAAAGCGCGTGGCTGCCGCGCACCCATTCGACGAACTTGTAGGGTCCTGTGCCAACAGGCGCGACATTGTGCGGGTTCTCGGCGATCTTCGTGCCTTCATAGAGATGCTTCGGCACGATTGGGGCTTCGAAGCTTGCAAAGGCCGTCAGAAGGTAGGGAGCGGGCTTGGAGAGGATCAGCTCAACTTCATGCGTGTTGAGGACGTTTGCCTTCTGGATGTGGGCGAATGTCGCCCGCCCGCGCGGATGGTTTTCCTTCAACGCGAGGATCGAGAAAGCGACATCCTCGGCGGTGAAATCCTTCCCGTCATGCCAGCGAACACCCTGGCGCAGCTTGAACCAGTAGCGCAGGCCGTCCTCGCTGACCGTCCATTCGGTCGCCAGCAAGGGCTGAGGATTGAAGTCACGGTCATAAGTCAGCAGGCTTTCGGTCGCCTTGCCGCTGATATAGTAGGCAGCGCCCGCACTGTGGGCGATCAGAACAAGGACCGGCGGTTCGGTGCCGATATTGATCGAGACGCTACCGCCGCGTGTCGGCTCTTCCGCGGCAAACGAGATCTCCGGAATAGCCCCGACGGCGACGACGGCCGCCAACGCAACGGAAGAGAGCAGAAAGGCGCGGCGTGTCGGTTTCGGTGGGCTGATAGGTGTTGATGTCATCTGGATATCCCCAAGCAGACGCAGAGCGCTGGTTTCTTTTCGTGCACCCATCATTGGGTGATCCGCTTCACGATATATAATCTATCAAATTTATGGTGATAATAGATTTCTAAAGTCACGCTGGCTTTTGGAAAATGCTGCACGGCCGCGGACACCGCGACGGAATATCTCACGTCGGAGCCATGCTCTCTCAAATTTACGAGGTTTGGACATCCTCTGATGAATGGCGGCGACGGTCATCGGCGGGCATGTCCATCTCCTTCCTGGTACCAGATGCATGGGCCACCGTCCCAGGGCAGGAGGTTGAACGAAAAATCCCGACATTGGCAAGCCGTTGAAAACTCATCCCAAGATCGCCACCCAAAACGCAATCGACATTATCGATCTATTAAATAGACTAAGGAGTAACGCTGACTGTGAGTTTCAAGGAGTTTTCGATGTCATCAGAATTCATCGGCCACACGTCCAACAGGGAGGGATCCGATATCGTTCCGGCGACCGGCCCGATCATCGACAAGGCGTATATTCGCAGTCACGTGCAGGCAGCGGAAGCCGCCGGCATAGACCGGCTGTTGATCGGCCAGTTCGCACAGTGGCCAGACAACAACCAGATCGCCGCCTTCGTCTTCGGCCAGACACAGCGGCTCGGGGCGCTACTTGCCCATCGGCCTGGCCTGATGGCTCCGACGCTCGGCGCCCGGCAGCTCGCAACGCTCGACCAGTTCTCCGAGGGTCGCCTATGGGTGCACATCATCACCGGCGGGTCCGACAGCGACCAGGCTCGCGATGGCGATTTCGAGGATCATGACACCCGATATGCCCGCACCGACGAATATCTGTCGGTGCTGAAGAAGACCTGGGAGAGCGACGAGCCCTTCGACCACGAAGGACGCTTCTACAAGTTCAAGGGCGCCTTCAGCCAGGTCAAGCCCTATCAGAAGCCGCGCATCCCGATCTCCTTTGGCGGCTCGTCGGATGCCGCGATCGCGGTCGCCGGCAAACACGCCGATATCTATGCGCTCTGGGGCGAACCGCTGGACGGAGCGAAAGAGACAATCGCCAAGGTGCGTGCAGCCGCTATTGCCAATGGCCGGTCGGCCAGTGACGTCCGCTTCACCCTCGCCTTCCGCACCGTCGTGGCCGAGACGGAACATGCCGCATGGGCAAAGGCCGGCGATATCCTTGAGAAAGTGAAGTCGCAGGTAGCGCGTTCGGCCGGCGGCAACGGCGAGAAGCTACCCTCGAACGCCGGCTCGGTGCGCCTGCGCGAGGCTGCCAAACGCGGCAAGGTGCTGGACAAGCGGCTGTGGACCGAGGTCGCCGAGGCAAGCGGGGCGGGTGGCAATTCGACCGCTCTGGTCGGGACGCCGGAACAGGTGGCAGACGCGATCCTCGACTATTACGACGCCGGCGTTTCCAACTTCCTCGTGCGCGGCTTCTACCCGACCGAGGACACCGTGACCTACGGACGGGACGTAGTGCCGCTCGTCAAAGCCGGCATTGCCGAGCGCGAAGCCAGAAAGGTAGCCGCCGAATGACCGCACCGCTCGATATCGTCGACATCCATGTCCATCTCTGGCCGCCGGCTTGGGGGCCAGGCGGAAGATGCGCCAAGCCCACCGGCGGCTTCTCACCGGAGATCTATCGCAAGATCGCGGAAAACTTGGTGGAGCCGCTAAGGGATGCTCTGAGCAAAGTATAGCAAACCCTTATGCAATAAGGTGGTTTCGATCCGCTGCACGATGCTCGCACTTCCACCATAAGCGCCTCAGATTACGCCGTTCTCGTCTTGCTGGGGCCACTGATCAAACGCTTGGAGACTGAAGCGCCGCAGATCACCCTCCATCTTGTTCCGCGTTCGCGAGACACCGAAAAGATGCTCCACGACGACCTCGTGGACGTTGTGATCGAGCCGAGCGAATTGCTTCCCGATAGCGACTTCCCGCCCGAGCCTCTTCTGAGTGACAGATGGTTGTGTGCTGCCGATGCAGGAACAAGGCAGTTGGGGGCGCGGGCAAGATTTCGATGGATGCATTCCTTCGCTCGTCGCACCTTGCGTACGGCATCGGCCCCGACCGGCGACCAAACCTGGCCGATCAGCATTTGGCGCGAGAGGGCATCAGCCGTCCAGCGCCGGGCATAATAGGCGCGGAACCGGCTATGTTGTTACCAGACATTCATGAACGCATGTTCTGGCACCCAAGGCACACGAGCAATCTCGCACACTGCTGGCTGCGAGATTGCTTGCGAAAAACAGCAGCCGAAATCCAAGGCGGCTCTGCGCCCCCAATGCGTTGAATAGGCCGGCCTGCGCGGAGAATTGATCTCGATCGTTAAGCCGCTATCGCGGCCAATGGGGGCGACTTTTTTTCTCACGAAATCTGCCGCATGGCTCTAGGGCGACGGCGACAACTGCCAGCCAATCTTCTTCGAGACCTTCCTGACCGACCGCGGCATCGAGTTCGACACCAAAATGTCGAGCAGGCAAGCCGGCGCTAGGCAACAAGGCAAGAGAAATCGCCTTCGCCCGGAACGATGGCCGACTTAGGCAAATATCCACACGCTGTTGCAGATCTGTTTATTCATATGTCATCGCCAGTTTCAAGGAAATCGAGCCTCCTGAAATCAGGATCGGGGCCAGCCAGTCGCCATGATTATCGACCGCTTCCTACCATTGCGTTCACGCGCCGCGCCGGAACACCGATCACTCGAGAATGGTCCCGAACTCTCGCTGCTTCCGGCGACAACGGTCTCGTGCTGCACAGTACCGGGGCTCAATGCGGCAAGCTGACACCGGACCTCGGCTGTAAACTGCTTTATGGATGCGCATGCGGCTCCAACTTGTGGTCATCTGGCCCGCCTGGACCATGAGGATGCTCGACACTGTAGCTATGAGTTGTCTTCGCTCCGTCACCAACAGAGCCACCACCGTCCACGCCATAGAATGCGAAGTGCAAACCCCAGTATGCGGTACAGAAGACGACCAACGCGACTGAGAGCCCGACAGGGATATTGACCACCCGGCGTTTGAAGGCAGTCATCAGGTCGACGCCTCTGCGGTGGTCTGCGGCGACAGCAATCAAAATGGCCATGATTAAGCCGTGGCCGATCAGGTCAACACGACCGAATGGCCAGACCGCGGCCGTGAAGATGACGAGCAGTGCGATCGCGGAGAGCCTGCGGATCAACGGGGTCCAAAGCAAACCGAAGCCAAGTGTGAACTCGGTGACGCCGGCCATCGGAATGAAGACGTCTCTCGGCATGCCAAATGTGAGAAACGGTTTCTCCACGACTAGAGGATAAAACCAGCTTGGAAAAGCAAATTTTTCGAGACTTGACCACATCAGAGCGATCGCAAGGCCCCAGCGTAACGCTTCAAAACGGCGCGACCTCAGTTCTTCATTCTTGAGAGGCTCAAGTATGAGATATCCGGCAACACCGAGACCCAACGCCAGGTAGTCGAACAGGTGGAAGAGATCATAGTCTCGCAACGCCAGTACCCAGAGGGCGACAATTCCAGTTCCGGCGATGGGCATGGTGCGTCTGGAGAAAATGCAACAGGCAATCACGAGCTGAAGCCAGGAGACCCACTCAGCTGGGGTCTTGAGATCTGGTGTCAGATACACGCCGCCGACGGCAAAAATGGCAATGAAGAACGCGGCGATGATCGACCTGATGTAGTCGTCCTGGCGCATCCACAGGGGATCGGTCATCCAGTTCAAAGCGTTAATGGCTGTTTCGCCCACAGATGTGCGCTCTAAGATGCGGGTTAGAATGAAGAATACCAGGACCAGGGCAATTCCTGCCCAGAACCACGTATCCTGCAAGGTATCGCCGACCAGCTCAGGCGGTGCCCCAACGATGTAGGGGGCAAACCACTTCACGTGAGCGAATGCCGGTATTGGCGCGAGGGTGATAATTGCCCCAGCAAAGAAAACCCGTATCGGCGGTTGGATCTGCTTCCACATGGAAGTCACTTTCTTTGAGAGGATGTTTTCACTGAAAGGACGCGACAATGAGTTCGTGCGCCGGCCCGAAAAATTCGCAATGGAGGCGCAGCCATTGAAGTCGTAACAGCGACCTTTGCCTGGTGGCTACCTAGCCCCGCTCCAGCTCTTCGCATGGAAGCCACGGCGGACATACCGATCAAGATCACTCCGCGTCTTCGCGCACGAAGATCGGAAGCCTTTCGCAGAAGTGGCCCCAAAATTATCGGGTTCTGAACGGCAAGAGCGTGAGGTTGATCTGCAATTCATTCTGAGAAGCGCGGCAACCCAGTTGTACAATCAGTCGCCTCTCCTCCGCCTCACCTACTCCGGCACGCTCGCAGTATTCAGAAACGCGCACTAGAGGGCGCGCTTCCTGTGAACAGCGGGAGGATATGTCATTCGATTGCACTCAGGATACCTCGTCTTCGTTCCCGCCGACCGTCGGACATGGTGCCGGCATGGACGCAATGATAGGTACCCTGCGGCGAAACCGAAGCTATACGAAGGTTTGGCACGGATCGGGAACCGCACCCCAGCTGTATGTCAGCCTGGAGAAGCAAGTTGCTTAGTGCGCCGCGACCACGCCTTTTCTACAAGCAGATGTGTTCCGAACAAAGGCCGCGTCTGCAAGAGGAATTGCCAGAATCAAACATGCGTATAGCTAAAACAAGCGGCAGAGAAGGCTATCATGCCCGTAACCAACATCTTGGCATAACACGCGCGGCGACGGTCTCTTGCTGTCGGACGCAAAAACGGGTCGGGCAGATCGGCATGACAATAACTCATTACACCCAGTACGTCAGGGATCTGAAGACGACCATCGATCAGGTTCGTGAAAAGCCGTCATTGTTCGAGCGTGCAACCATAAAGCTAGCCATTTGTCGGAACGGCTATGCCTATAGGAGCACGGAGCGGCTTCAAGAGCGATCCCTGGTAAGCGAGTACAAAATTGGCCCGGTCCATAGTCAGGCGCTCAAGCACGACGACGGCACACTCAGCCGTGAGGAAATAGAACACTTCTTCAAGCTGCCGGAAGTCTACGCGTACTCCGACCTGGCGCTGACCTTCGACCGCAGTCCGCTGATGAACGCACATTGGGACGCGACTATCGGACTGGTGGATGCCCGCGTGACATCGATCAGTGGTTCAGCTATGCGGCAGAGGATGCTGTTCATCGGCTTCACCGACCCAGTGCATGCTGAATTCGCCTTGCAAGTCGATGACGCCTTGCTTGTTCACAATCACCGTACGGGTTCGCAGTTCTTTGAATGGATCGACGAAAACTGCGAGTCGCCGAAGGATGAGATGGTGAGTTCCGGCAAGCCTGCGACAACCGCGAAGTCCGAACAACGCTGGTCGCCTTTGCGGATCAGATGGTGGAGCGCTGGTTTTGCGAGCAGACAACAACGCGGTCGCCTATAGGGTGGGTCGCACAATCACGGCCGTCGCTGTACATGTGCAGCGCTGTATCCAGCCCGCCGCTCATCGTCGAAACGAGAACCTGTCGTCCGAATGTACCATCTCGATAATTGGGGTTGCCATTTTTGGTTTGGTTTTGGGCGGTTCGACTGTCGTCCGTAGAGATGCCGATCCACCGAAGAAGTTGTTGGCTCAAGTAAGAGGGCCTACCATCAGCTGTGGCGCACCAGATGAAAGCTACGACCGCGCTTTCGCGGAGAGCCGCCCGAGCGCGCGGCCGGCAAACGCCCCTACATTTATTTCGACACGATGGGGCACGATCCCGAGATCATCCGCAGCCTGACCGGCTTCTTCGGCGCAGAGCGGGTGCTGGCCGGAACGGACTGGCCGATCCTTGCCGCACTCGACGGCAAGAGCCTGACCGAGAGCCTCGCGGAAGCCGGACTAAACGACATGGATTTCCGACGTGTTGCCGGCGGCAATGCCAGGCGCCTCCTCGGCTTGCGAGAGACAAAGGGCTGCCGCCGCCGAATAGACACCCGACAAAACGAAGCCCGGATTTTCGGTCCGGGGCTTCCTTTTTTGAGCGGAGCTTGCCCGGCAGACAGCCGGGCAAGCCGCCTCAGGCGACGCGCTGCGCCCGTGTGAGCGGAATGATCTCTGCCTCCGCCGCGCCAAAGCGCGGCAGCCGGCCTTCGAGCGGATGGCCAGGGTCGGTGAAACCGGGGGTCGATGGGTGGCCAGCAGCGACCAGCCGGTCGACCAGGGCTTCGTCATCGGCATCGATCTTCACGTCTAGCGCACGGACATAGCCGTCCCATTGCTCTTCGGTCCGCGGTCCGCCGATGGTCGAGGTGACGAGACGGTTGTTCAGGACCCAGGCGAGCGCAAAATCCGCGGCGGGAATGCCTTTCGCCTGAGCGTGTGCAGCGATTTGCTTGGCAATCGCGATGGATTCGTCGCGGAATTCGACGTCATGCATGCGCTTGTCGCCGCGGCCCGCCCGCGTATCAGCGCCAGGTGCCTCGCCTACATTGTATTTGCCGGTCAAAACGCCGCGCGCCAGCGGGCTGTAGGTGACGACGCCGAGCCCATAGGCGGCTGCCGCCGGCAATTGTTCGGCCTCCGCCGTGCGGTTGACGATGTTGTAGAGCGGCTGGCTTGCGACCGGTCTGTCGATGCCGAGTTCATCGGCGAGCTGCGCGATCTCGGCAATGCGCCAGCCGCGGAAGTTCGAGACGCCGAAATACCGCAACTTGCCGGCCTTGATCAGATCGGCGATAGCCCTGACCGGCTCCTCCAGCGGCGCGTCGAACACGGCGCGATGGAAATAGAGGATGTCGATGTAATCGGTGCCGAGATTGCGCAGTGAGTTCTCGACCGTCTGGTAAACCCATTTGCGCGAGTAGCCGCCGAGGTTGGGTCCCTTCTTGTGCGAATTGACGAACTTGGTCGCCAGCACCCAGTGATCCCTGTCGGCCTTGATGCCACGCCCGACCACCTCTTCCGACTTGCCGTCGTGATAGACGTCGGCCGTATCGATGAAGTTGATGCCCTGTTCGCGTGCCTTGTCGATGATGCGGAAGGCCACATCATCAGGCGTCTGGTTACCGAACATCATGGACCCGAGTGTCAGCGGTGATACCTTGAGGGCACTGCGCCCGAGATAACGATACTCAACCATTTAAAATCTCCATTTCAGTTGATGCTGTCCGCAAAATGGCAGGCCACCTCGTGGCGTGGTGCTATGAAGCGGAATTCGGGTTCGGCGGTGCGGCACAGATCCGCCGCCAATGGGCATCGGGTGTGGAACCGACAGCCGGAAGGAATGTTGCTGGGGCTCGGCAGATCACCGCCAAGCGGGGCGGCGTGGCGCGGGCGCGATGGATCGGGCACCGCCTCCATCAAAGCACGCGTATAGGGATGGCGCGGATCGGACCACAGCGTCTCGTTGTCTGCGCTTTCGACGATCCTGCCGAGATACATGACCATCACCCGGTCGCAGAAGTAGCGCACCACTGAAAGGTCGTGGCTGATGAAGATGTAGGAAAGGCCGAATTCCTTCTTCATCTCGACCAGAAGATTGAGGATCTGTGCCTGGATCGAGAGGTCGAGGGCCGAGACAGGTTCGTCACAGACGATCAGCTCCGGATTGAGCAACAGCGCGCGGGCGATGCCGATCCTTTGTCGCTGGCCGCCGGAAAACTCGTGCGGATATCGGTTGATGGCATCGGCCGGCAACCCGACTTTCGATACGATGCCGGCGACGATCCGCCGTCGCTCCATGCTCCCGCCTGCCTTGTGCACCACCAGCGGCGCTTCGAGAATTTCACCGATCGTGTGGCGCGGATTGAGCGACGCGAACGGATCCTGGAAAATCATCTGGATCGACTTGCGCACGCTCCTCAATCGCCGCTGGTCGATGAGCGTGATGTCCTCGCCTTTGAATTCGATCCGCCCCTCGGTCGGATCAACCAGCCGAAGAAGAGTTTTGCCGAGGGTCGACTTGCCGCAGCCGCTTTCACCCACCAGCCCCACCGTCTCCCCGCGCTCGACGCGAAGATCGACGCCATCGACAGAGCGCAGAAGCCCATCACGGCTCTGGTAGTGGGTCTTGAGGTCAGTGGCTGAGAGCAAGGGCATCGGGCACGGCCTTGATGGACGAGGTGAAGGGGCAGGCAACGAGGCGATCGGGTGCCGGGGCGGTCAAGGGCGGGATATGGTGGCCGCAGCTCGCCCGCGCCTGGGCGCAGCGCGGCCTGAAGGGACAGCCCGCCTCGCCCACCGCCGAGACGATCGATCCTGGAATTTCGGTCAAAGCGCCGTTGCGATAGTGGAAATCGTTCTTCAACCGCGGCGAAGCGGCAAGCAGCCCGCGCGTGTAGGGGTGCAGCGGATCCTTGAAGAGGTCTGCCGGCAGTGCCTGCTCCACCTTACGGCCTGCATACATCACCACTACCCTGTCGGCCCATTGCGCAACCACACCCAGATCATGAGTGATGAGCACAACGGCCATCTGTAGCTCGCGCCTGAGCGTGTCGAGCAGATCGAGCACTTGCGCCTGGATCGTGACGTCAAGGGCGGTGGTCGGCTCGTCGGCGATCAGTAGCTTCGGCCGACAGGCGACCGCCATCGCGATCATCACCCTCTGGCGCATGCCGCCGGACAGCTGGTGCGGATAGTCGTCGACCCGTTTGTCGGCTCCCGGAATACGGACCAGCTGCAGGAGTTCGATAGCGCGCGCCCGCGCCGCTTTTCCCGAAAGCCTTTCGTGAACCTTCAGCACTTCGCCGATCTGACCGCCAATCGTCATCACCGGATTGAGGCTGGTCATCGGTTCCTGAAAGATCATGGCGATCTCGCGCCCGCGCAGGCGCCGCATCTCGCGCGCATCGAGTGCCAGCAGGTCGCGGTCGCCGAACGTGATACGGCCGCTCGTCACCCTTGCCGCGCGCGGCAGCAGCTGCATCAAAGCCAGCGCGGTCAGGGATTTTCCGGATCCGGATTCCCCGACGATCGCAAGCGTCTCGCCCTGAGCAACCTCGAAGGAGAGGTTGCGAACCGGTTCTGCACGTGGGAAGCCGATGGTGAGGTTTTCGACCCGAAGCAAGGGAGCCATCGTCAACGATCCTGCGAAAAGCGGGGATTGAGGGCGTCGTTCAATCCGTCACCGATGAGGTTGAGCGCCAGCACCGTGAAGACAATCGCAAGCCCAGGCAGTGCCGTCAGATACCAGGCGGTTCTGACCAGCTCTCGGCCGGTCCCGATCATCGAGCCCCAACTGACCACATTCGGATCGCCGAGCCCCATGAAGGACAATGCCGATTCCATCAGGATGGCGGTCGCGACCATGACCGACGACGTGACGATGATCGGCGGCAAGGCGTTCGGCAGGATCTCGCGGAAAATGATGCGGGCATGGCCGAAGCCAAGGCTGCGGGCAGCCATGACGAAGTCCTTCTCGCGGATTGCGCGGAACTCGGCGCGGGTCAACCGTGCCACGGTCGGCCAGGAGATGACGGCGATCGCAAGCGTCACGGTGGTCGCCGAGGGCTGGGCGATCGCCACCAGGACGACAAGAAGGACAAAGCTCGGCAGCGTCTGGAAGATCTCAACGAGCCTGACGAGAATATCGTCGACCCAGCCGCCGAAATAGCCGGCAACTGCGCCAACCAGAACGCCGAACGTCAGCCCGAGTGCGGTCGCCGTCAGCCCGACAAACAGCGAGATGCGCGAGCCGTGCAGGATGCCTGATAGCACGTCGCGTCCCAGCGAATCCGTTCCGAGAGGAAAGGCCGGATCCTGTCCCGGCCACAGGAACGGCCGCCCCACCATCGAAAGCGGGTCGTCGGGGAAAAACACGGGCGCCAGAAGCGCGACGGCGATGACGAGGCCGAGAAAGCCAGTACCGAACAGCGCGTTCGGATTGGCGAAGAAGACCCTCATGGCGCGTCGCCCATTGGTAATTGCGATCGTCGCACTTTGCTGGGAGCGCGCGTCCGGCGCCTTCACGTTGGACCAGGCCGGGCCCTCCGTCGGCGCAACCCCGGCAGGCTGCTCATTTTCTGTCGCAGGCGCATAGGTGGCGCCTGGAATATTGCGGAGTGCTCCGACACCGGTCGAGGACATCAGCGTGCTCCAATTCGAGGATCGAGCCAGGCGTGAACGAGGTCCACGGCAGCGTTTGCGATGATGACGAGAAGCGAGGACAACAGGAGGATGCCGAGCAGCACCGTGAAATCACGGCCCATGACCGCTTCGAAGGCGAGCCTGCCGAGCCCCGGCCAGCTGTAAACCGTCTCGACCACGACGGCACCGCCAAGCATGCCGCCGATGTGCATGCCGGCCATGGTGGTGATCGGGATCAGGGCATTGCGCAGCACATGCCTGGCAGTAACGCCGAACGGCGTCAGTCCCTTGGCATAGGCGGTGCGGACGAAATCCTGGTTTTTGACTTCGAGCATGGAGGCCCGCGTCAGCCTGGCATAGATCGCCACGTAGAAAAGCGCGAGCGACGTCGCCGGCAGCACCATATAGCGCGCCGTGTCGAGCAGTGCCGGCCAGCCTGTGAGCCGCGAGCCGATGGTGCCTGAGCCGCCGCTTGGCAGCCAGCCGAGTTTGACCGAGAAGAAGACGATCAGCATCAGGCCGATCCAGAAGCTCGGGATCGAGTAGAACAGCAATGAGAAGACCGAGAGCAGCCGATCGGGAAGACGTCCGGCAAATGTCGCCATCAAGGATCCTAGAACGACGCCGAGGAAGATGGCGATGACGAGCGCCACCGCCATCAGAGTCAAGGTGCCCGGTAGGCGCTGGGCGATCAGGTCGGCGACTGGCATGCCGTAGCGCGGCGAAAATCCCAGACTGAAATGCGCGAGATTGTTGAGGTATGTCGCCAGTTGCTCCAGCACCGGGCTGTCCAGCCCGAAGCGGGCCCTGAGTGCTGCCACGCTTTCCTCGGTTGCCGAACCCGCCTCGCCGGCAAGCACGTCGGCAGCATCTCCCGGCGCCAGCTGCAGCAGGAAGAAGTTGAGGATGATGATCCCGAGCAGCGTCGGAATTGCCTGGACCAGCGTGCGTCGCAGCGTTCTGACAATTCTGATCAAAGCCGGCATGCCTGTCGTCTCTCACTTGAAAATTCGCACAAGGCGAAACGTGTCGTCGGCCCCGGATTTCCCCCGCCGATGATTTTATTGTTGACTAACTCTATAGGCTTTGTCAAACGTGTTTTGGTAAATTCGACCCGACAACGGCGATCTGCGAGAACCAGTTTTCCATACAGCTCTCAAAAGACACTGATTTCGGTGGATTATTCTCAAAATGCGAACCGCTCGGCAACAGCTCACTACAAAGCGCGCCCTGAGCGGAAAAGGCTTCCTGATATCATCTTGAGGACGGCAGAGGATCCATGACGCGCAGGAACACTATCTCACAAATCTGGTATACCCGCTGCCCGGTCCCGACCCCGGTCGGCCTTGCGACGCAGCTGGGTCTGCTCGACGAAGCCTTTGCCAGCGAGGGCATCACCCTCAACTCCATCATCGACAGCAAGGACCGGACGATCCGGTCCAGCCACTTCAACCATCATCTGGATTACTCGTTTCGCCACGGCGGCAACGTCCCGCCAATCCGCGCCCGTTCGGAAGGAAATCCGACGCGGCTCGTCGGCATTACCTGGACCGATGAGTTCCAGGCCATCATCACCTTGCCGGCAACGGGCATCAAGACGACGCGGGAACTTGTCGGCCGTCGCTTCGGCATTGCCCGGCGCCCTCCCGGCATCGTCGACTTCATGGCGGCTACCGCTCTGAAGGGCCTTGTCTCTGCTTTGTCGCTCGAAGAGCTGACGCATACGGATGTCGAAATCGTCGACATCCCGCTTGAAGATACCGTGCTCGACAATCGAGACGGACCTCAGCTCTACGGCCTGCGCAACCGGCAGGCCTATGGCCCTGAAATCGCAGCGCTCCTTCGCGGCGATGTCGATGCAATCTATGTCAAGGGCACGCCCGGCATCAGCGTCGCCAACCTTTTTGCCACCCATACCGTGACCGAGTTCGGTTTCCACCCCGACCCCAAAATCCGCATCAATTCGGGCTCACCACGCATCCTGACGGTCGACGAGCGGCTGGCAGAGGACCGGCCCGATCTGGTGACAAAGCTGATCGAGACCCTCAAGCGCGCAAGCGCCTGGGCCGAAGCGCATCCGGATGACGTGCGCCGCTTCGTTGCCCGCGAAGTCGGCGCATCCGAAGAGGTCGTCGCCGCCGCCAACGGCCCGGACCTGCATCGCCATCTTGGGATCGGTCTCGAGCCTGAGCTGGTGGACGCGATCGGTCACTACAAGGACTTCCTGCACGAGTGGGGCTTCCTTGCCCAGAACTTCGACATCGAAGCCTGGGTTGATCGTCGTCCCTGGGCCGATCTCGAAACACGCGCCGTTGCCTGACCGGAGAAGCCGATGACCGCCGCAACTGAAATCGAGTTGGCGATTGAAAGGGCCGAGGACTTGGGAAAGCGCTTTGCGCTGACCGCCCGGCATTATGACGAAACCGGCGAATTTCCCTTCGCCAATTTCGATGCGCTTCACGAAGCCGGGCTGCTCGGCCTCGTGACCGCGACGGAGCAAGGCGGTCTGGGCGGCGGATTGACCGAAGCGCTCTCGGTCGTCTCGGCGATTGCCCGCGGCGAGCCGTCCACAGCGCTCGTTCTCTCGATGCATTACAACCAGCATTATTCGCTGCGCACCTCGGGCAAATGGCCGGAGCATCTTGTCGAACGGGTGATCAAGGCCAACCGCGAGGGCGTGGCGCTGATCAATGCTGCGCAGGTCGAACCGCGTGTCGGATCTCCGTCACACGGCTCTTTACCGGAGACCATCGCGCGCCGGGTCGGCGATCACTGGCGGATTACTGGCCACAAGACCTATGCGACTGGCATTCCGCTGTTGCGTTGGGTCGCCGTGCTCGCCGTTACCGACGAGCCGGTGCCGCGCCTCGGGTCGTTTCTCGTGCCGACGTCCGCCGACGGCATTCGCGTCGAAAAGACCTGGAACGCCACCGGCATGCGCGCCACCAACAGCGACGATCTGATCCTCGACGACGTCGCCGTTCCGGTGGAGGATGTGCTTGATATAGCGCCCGCGAGCGAAGGCCTGAAACGCGACGAACGCATGGGCGCCTGGTACTTCAGCCTTGTGCCAGCGATCTACGACGGTGCTGCGCGCGGCGCCCGCGACTGGCTGATCGAGTTCACCACCACGCGGGCACCCACAAGCCTCGGCGCACCGCTCTCCACCGTGCCGCGCATCCAGGACGGGCTCGGCCAGATCGAGGTCCTGCTGACGGTCAATCGCCGGCTGCTCCGGTCTATTGCCGAGGATTTCGACGCCGGTCGGCCATTCGGCCCGGATGCGGCGGCGGTCAAGCACACCGTCATCGAGAATGCGATCGCCGCAACCACGCTTGCACTGGAACTCGGCGGCAATCCCGGCATCAGCCGCGACAACCCGCTGGAGCGTCACCACCGCGATGCGCTGTCCGGCAAGGCCCATGCGCCGCAGAACAACCTGATCCGCACGATGCTCGCCAAGGCGGCACTCAGCCGGCACGCCGCTGCCCCGGCGCTGCCGCTGGAGCCGGTGCCGGTTCGCACCCATCAACAACCCCGCCTTGCCGTTGTCGGCCGCAGCTAGGAGCCTCGCGATGTCATCACTCAATTCCGTCTGGTACACCCGTTGCCCGGCCCCCACGCCCCTGTCGATCGCCCACCAACTCGGCTGGGTCGATCGGCAGTTCGAAGCCACCGGTGTCGCGGTTCGATCGATCCGCGACAGCAAGGATCAGACCGTCCGCGAGAGCCATTTCACCCATACGCTGGACCACTCGTTCCGCCAGGGTGGCAACATCCCGCCCCTTTGGGCACGATCGGGCGGACGGCAGACCCGAGTGGTCGGCATTACGACCACGGACGAATTCCAGGCGATCATCGCGCTTCCCGGCTCAGGCATCGCCAAAGGCTCGGATCTGAAGGGCCGGCGCATCGGGGTGCCGCGCAAACCGAATGAAGCCATCGTCGACTTCCAGCGCGCCACCGCGTTGAAAGGCATCGTGTCCGCATTGGAGCTTGAGGGGCTCACCCATCGCGATGTCGAACTGGTCTATCTCGACAGCAGCGAGGCAAACCTGATCGAAAGGGGCAATGCCGCGTTTCTCGGGTTGAAGCGCCGCTATCCCTACGGCGACGAGCTTCTGGCGCTGGCGGGCGGCAAGATCGATGCCTTCTTCGTCAAGGGTGCCGAAGGTTTGGTGCTAGCCAATCAGATCGGCGCCGTCGTCGTCTCGGAATTCGGCTTCCACTCTGATGCAAAGATCCGCATCAACAACGGTACGCCGAGGCCCTTGACCGTCGACCTCAAATTTCTCGACGAGCATTTCGACCTTGTCACGGGCCTTGTCGCAACGGTCGCACGTGTTGCCGAATGGGCGGAGGCGAACCCGAATGAAGCGGTGCGCTTCATCGCCAATGAAATCGGCGTGGGCGAAGACGCGATCCGGGCTGCGAATGGTCCGGATGTCCACAGCCATCTCAAGCTGACACTCGACGATGAGCAGTTGGCTGCCTTCGACCACTTCAAACGCTTCCTGCTCGAATGGGGCTTCCTTCCGGCCGACTTCGACGTGTTTGGCTGGATCGATCACCGGCCGCTGGAGGCCGCATCACGGCGGGCGGCCGCATGAGCAAAGCAGCAGTTCCTGTCACCGGTGCGACAACCATCATCGCCGGCGCCACCGGCAAGCTCGGCCAGCTCATCGTTCGGAGGCTGGCCGCTCTGAAACAACCGGTTCGCATCCTTACGCGCCGGCCCGATGCCGCACGCCGCCTGTTTGGCGAAAGCGTACAGATTGCCGTCGGCGACTTCGGCGATCGTACTTCGCTCGATACCGCGGTACGCGGCGCCGGACGGCTCCTGCTCCTGTCGCCCATCAGCGCCAGGCTCGTCACCGATCAGATCAGCGCAGCCGATGCCGCCTTAGCGGCCGGCGTCCGGCGCATCGTCAAGATCTCAGGTTCCGACTGGACCATCGATCCGCCCGGTCATTCCATCTCCGGCGATGCCCACGCCGCTGTCGAGCGGCACCTCAACAGTCTTGCACTGGATACCGTTTCGCTTCGACCGAATGCTTGGATGCAGGTCTCGCTCGCCAACGCCGTCCGCCAGGCAATCGCTACCGATACGGTGGCAGCGGCCAATCCCGACGCCGGTGTCGGCTACATCGATGCACGAGATATCGCCGATGTCGCCGTCGATCAGCTTCTCGCCGACACCGTCACTGGGCGAACACTCAATCTCACCGGTCCTGACATCGTCAGCGCGCGCCAGCTCGCCGATCTGCTCTCGACGACTTTGAAGCGGCGGTTTGCCGTCGTCGAGAAGCCCCCTTTGGCGGCATCAGGCGATGCCGACTTCGAACACCGTGCCATAGCGCAATTCGCGAAGTTGATCGCTGCCGGTCGTGCGGCCACGACGACCGATGTCGTGAAATCGCTGCTGGGCCGACCACCGCGCAGTGTCGCAGCCTTCATCTCCGAACATGCAGCCGCAGAGGCAGCGCTCAGCGAGTAACAGTCATGAGCATCTCTTTTGTTGACATCGCCATTATTGGCGGGGGCCCAGGCGGCCTTGCGCTGGCCCAGGGTCTGAAGAAGAACGGCATCGATGCCGCCGTGTTCGAACGCGATCCGGGCCGGGCCGACTACGTGCAAGGCTTTCGCATGCGTATCCGCCAGCGTGGCATCGACGCACTTCAGGCCAATCTGCCGACGCATCTCTTCCAGGTCTTTCTGGACACGCTCGGGTTTGCCCCGACCGAGAACCTGATTCTCGACGAGGGCTTCGAGCGTCTCGATAATGCCGGGCTCGAAAGTCGGGAGACCGAGGACACGCATATCGAAAAGTCTGTGAGCAGGATCACGCTGCGGCAGATCCTTCTTTCCGGGCTGAAGGGCAGGTTCCATACGGGCAAACGCTTCGAGCGCTATGAACCGCTCCCAGACGGCACGGTTATCGCGCATTTTGCTGACGGCTCGACTGTCCGCGCCAACCTTCTGGTCGGTGCCGACGGTGCGGGGTCGGCCGTTCGCCGCCAACTGCTGCCGGATCTGAAGAGCATCGATACCGGTGTTCGGCGCCTGGCGGGCAAGATCAGCCTTGAAGCGGCTGCGCACCATGACATCTCACCGCTTCTTACCGAGTTCAACACCAATATCCGCCCGAGCGACGGCCGTGGCCTGATGATCACCAGCCACCGGGTCGATCCAGCCGCCTATGCCCGGCACGATTTCATTGGCGCCGAAGACCCCGATCATCGCAACATCCCCGGTTTCCATTTCAACAACACCACCAGCTACACCTGGTGGAACACCGCTTACGATACGGACGAACTGGGACCGGATGAACTCCTTGAAACGCTCGATGGCGCCGGCCTGCTGCAAGCGCTACTTCAACGTATCGGCCATTGGGACGAGCGCATCCTGAAGCTCATCCGCCACAGCGATCCGTCGACGGTCGCCTTCCTCAAGGTCAAAAGCTCGACGCCCGGCGCGAAATGGCAGCCCGGTCCGGTCACGCTGCTCGGCGATGCGATCCACGCGATGACCTATTTCCGCGCTCTCGGCGGCAACACCGCGCTCTACGACACCGGTCTGCTGGTTCGCGAGCTCGTCGCCGCGCGACGCCATGACAAGCCGCTGATCGCAGCCGTCCACGACTATGAGAACGCCATGCGAGAACACGGCTACGAGGCCGTCCGCTCCTCGCTCTCAGCCATGCAACGCAATGTCGGGGCAAACCGGCCGCTAAAGTCGGTGCCTGCACTCTAATCCCAGGAAAGATCTGATCATGTCCATCGTCGTCTTCGGCGCCTCCGGAAACATCGGCAGCAATATCCGCAGGGAGGCGCTGTCGCGTGGCCGTCGTGTGACAGCCGTCACCCGGTCCACCGACATCGAACCCGAAGAGCGCCTCACCCTGCGCAAGGCCGATATCGCCGATGCGAGCGCGGTCGCAAGCATCGTCAAAGGACACGATGCCGTCATCAGTGCCTATAGCCCAGGTTTGCGCCGTCATTCCGCAGAAGTGGCCGCGGAACTGATCCGAGATGCCCACGCGGCGCTATTTGCCGGCGTGAAGCAAGCGGGCGTCCGCCGCATCATCATCGTCGGCGGCGTGGGCAGCCTGGAGGCGAGCCCCGGTGTCGACGTTGTCGACAGCGACTTTTATCCCGTCGAACACAAGGCCCATACGTTGCGCAACCGCGAGATCCTGCGCAGCTTGAAGCGCGGCGAACACGATCTCGACTGGACCTATGTCTCTCCGCCGCTTTCGATCAAGGCCGGCGAGAGAACCGGCACCTACAGGCTTGGCGAAGACCGGCTGTTGCGCGACGAAGCGGGCGAAAGTCGCATTTCGGAGGCCGACTTCGCCATCGCCATTCTCGATGAGCTGGACCAAGGACAGTTCATCCGCCGCCGCTTCACCGCAGCCTATTGAAGGACAGTGATTGGCATGTCCCGCAAGACGCGCAAGCTCAACCTCAATGTCGGCATCAACACGACAGGCTATTTGCCGGCCGCCTGGAAATACCGCACTGGCGACCGTCACGACATCTACGATCCGGACTATTACCGCCGCCTGACCGAGCTCGCGCACAGGGGGCTGTTCGACGCCGTGTTCTTCTCCGACCATCCGGCGATGATGACCGACCCGAACAGCCGGCCGTTCCACACGATCGACCCGCTGATCCTTTGTACGGCCCTGGCGGCACAGGTGCCCGACATCGGCTTCGTGGCGACGATGTCGTCCACCTACAACTCACCCTACAATCTGGCTCGCCGCACCCAGTCGACGGATATCACTTCCGGCGGCCGGCTGATCATCAACATCGTCTCGTCCTTTAACCCGAATGTCGCCGCCAATTTCGGCTCGGCACCCCTGCCACCGCGCAACGAGCGCTACGCCAAGGCTTCCGAGTTTCTCGATGTCGCCAAGAAACTCTGGGCAAGCTGGGATCCTGCCCGCGAGGGCAGCGTCCCCGACGATCGGTTCTGGGACGCGGCAAGCGCCCAGGCGATCGACCACGAAGGCGACCACTTCAGCGTCAGGGGACCGCTCAATGTGCCGCGCGGCCCTCAGGGTCACCCGGTAATCGCGCAGGCAGGGGCATCGGAGGGCGGGATTGATCTCGCCGCGCGCCATGGCGAAATTATCTACTGCAATATCCTCTCCCGCGCCGCCGGCCGGGCATTCGGCGCGAAAGTCAGAGGTCGCGCTGCCGCCCTTGGCCGTGATCCGGCCGGCATCCGCATCGTGCCCGGGCTCGTGGTCATCCTCGGTGAGACAAGAAAGGAGGCGTTGCGCAAGCACGAACTGTTCAGCGGCGCCGGCTCTGAAGACGCGCTGATCGCGAGGTTTGCCAAGGAGAACGGTATCAATCCTGGCGGCTTTGACCCGGATGCCGTTCTCGATGCCGAACGCTTCGTCCCCGATCCCAACCGGCTTCAGGCGGTGGGCATGGGCCTCGGGCTCTCGGACCTGCTGAAACACGAGAAGCTTACGGCAAGACAAGTCGTGCGCCGCTCGGAGGGCCATCACCGTCTGCTGCTCGGCACGCCGGAGGAGGTCTCCGAAGCCATCATTGATCTTTGGGCTGACGGAACCGTGGATGGCTATACATTGCAGCCACCACGCGCCCCTGACGATATCGAGGAGTTCATCGACAAGGTCGTGCCCATCCTGCAGGATCGCGGCGTCTACCGCACTCGGTATGAAGAGCGAACGGTCCGCGAGCGTTATGGCCTCCCCTACCCGGAATAAAAGCGCTCGACAGAACACGAACGATGAACGAGTTCCCAGTTCCGAGTTCCACGTGCGTTCTCGACCGGGCGCAGACTCTTGCAAAGATCGACCGCGGCTAATGCCAGCAGGAGAGTTATAACGTTTACGCAGAAACATTATAACTTCGACCAGCTATAATGTTTTCGCAACGCAGCCGATACGCATGCCGGCTGATTTCCGACCAAGCACAGAGTTTGATGAGATAGTCGGCACCGACAGTGAACAGCGCAAAATTGCCCGAAAGCGGATCTTGCGGGAGGAACTACCGGTAGTCCCGCAGTCGTCGAGTAGAAAACGACGCTTGTGTTAACTACTTGGCATCGTCGTAAGCGCGACGGTATTCCTGGATGGTGTGCAGATTATCACGGACCCAAAAGTTGAACCCTTCAAGGGCGCGCAAAGCCCCGCCGCCCATCTCGGTCAGCTCATATTCGACACGCGGCGGCACTTCGGGAAAATAATGGCGCACAACGAGGCCGTTACGCTCCAGATTGCGCAGTGTAAGCGTCAACATCCGCTGGGTGACGCCATCAACCTCTTTCTTAAGGGCTGAGAAGCGGAGCCGATGCTCCTCCGCGAGCGAAAGGCGCCAAAGGACTTGAACAGTCCATTTGTCGCCCAGCAGCGTGCACACCCCGTTTGCCGGGATAGGTCTGAACAGCCGATTACCCTCTGATCCTTGCAGCGCATCGGCATGGAGTTGTTTGTCCAAGGGTATCATCCTTGTGCCTGACGCTGAAAAATGTGCCGTCTTCCAGCGGTTTTCCATTCGTATATATGGATGACCCTTGTTGTTCAACACGAGGGTTTTCAATGACCAATGGCAAACAGCCAATTTTTGTTTTCGGCGCCACCGGACGGCAGGGAGGATCTGTTGCCAAAGCCTTATTGAAGGTGGGATGGCCTGTTCGCGCGCTTGTTTTGAATTCCACTGATGCCGCGTCTTTAGAGCTGGAGATTACAGGCGTCGAGCTTGTGCAGGGCGCCTTCGAAGACACGGACGTGATCCGCGCAGCTATGAAAGACACCTATGGTGTTTTCAGCGTACTGCCGGCCAACTTAGCGGCAGAAGACGAAGTCCGCTACGGTATCTCAATTGCTGATCTGGCAGCCGAAATCGGTGTCGACCATCTCGTTTATTCTTCAGGCGCTAGCGTTGGGGATGAACTGACAGGTGTCGCGCGTTTCGATGCCAAGCCTCGCATCGAAGCGCACGTTCGAGAACTCCGCATCACCACGACCATCGTCCGGCCGATGATCTTCATGGAAATGCTCGTACGACCTGGTTTCGGTTTGGATGAGGGACGATTGGTATCCCTGATCAGACCGGATCATTCAATCCAGCTTACCGCGGTGGAGGACATCGGCAAATTCGTTGCTGCGGTGTTTGCCGACAAGACCCGCTTCGGCGGCATGACTTTGAAGATCGCAAGCGACCGCGTGACGGGGCACGAGCTTGAAGCCGCCCTTACCGAAGGCGCCGGTCGTCCAATCGCCTACGCACGCTTTTCCGATGACGTTCTCGCGGCGAATGCGGACCTCGCACACATGGCGAAGAGCTTGGAAGATGGTCCGCTTGCAGAATGTGTCGATCTGAACGCCATGCGTGAGATCAACCCAGAGCTACTCACTTTCCGATCTTGGCTTGCCGGGAACGGACGCAGGGCACTCGACGAAGCCTTGAGGACAACCAACACGCTGGCGTGACTCCGGCTTTAATCAAGCGGGTTCCAATGGCAGGCGAGCAGGAACCGATTTGGGTCCAACCTTGGCAGCCGAGAAGCTTGCCGAGCTCGATGGGCTGGTCAAGGTGCCTTTTAGGTCACGGGGTTTGCGCCATCGCAGGCGTCGGTTCTTTCCTTTCATTATCTCGCCAAAGTCATGGATCTGCTGGCGGCTCGGGGCCGGCTTCATTGGCTCAGCCCGCGCTTTGTCTCGCACCTGGTCAAACACTTCAAAATCCTCATTGGACAATCCAAGCCGCCCGCTCAACTCAGCCAAGGCGTCGCCTATGCGGACACGCTGTTCGGACTTTACCGCACGTTCCAAAATCTCGCGTACTTCCGCCTCTGTGCTGCGGCCGTGATTAGCTGCCCGAACACGCAATGCACGGTGCACTTCATCAGGCTGTCAGGATAGCCATAGTCAGACCTTCCTATTCGATTTCATTGACTGCAATGTTGCCTCAATGCAGTCACGCTCTGCACTGACGAAGCACACGGCGCCGTACGCGACGTGAAATCGACAAGGGAGCTAAATAACTGCTATCCAAGGCTCCCCGAGATTGGTTAAATACAGATAGACCATAAATGCCTTCTCGAAGGTGCTGAATACCTTGGTCTCAAATCGTAACCACGGACGGAACCCCGGTCCACGCTACAACCGTCTCCAACCTGTTCCCGTCCTGCCTCCTTTCTGTTATGACCATATTTGCGTAAACGGTCACAACTCGAAGGAGATGACGTTGAAGAACATTGACCTCATGTACCAGACGATGCTTGCTGAGCTGGCGCAGAGGACTATGGACGCGGCATGGACAGCAGACTTCCCGCCCGAGGGCCGTTTCATCACATCAGAGGTCAAGGGCAAGCGCTACTGGTATTTCGACATGCCGGATGGCTCGGGCGGCAAGAAGCGCCGCTACGTCGGTCCTGCTGACGATGAGGAGATCGCGCAGCGCGTCGAGGACTTCAAACGTGACAAGGACAGTCTGCGGGATCGCAGGCGCATCGTGGCCTCGCTGACCCGGCAAGGAGGCATGATCGCGCCCGACCCCATGTCCGGCGATATCGTCGAGGCGCTCGCAGCCGGAGGCCTATTTCGGCTCCGCGGCGTCCTCATCGGCACGGTGGCCTTCCAGACCTACAGCGGCATCCTCGGCGTGCGCCTGCCCATGGCGGCGATCCTAACGGGCGATGCTGACATCGCTCAAGACTACGCCGTCAGCCGGGAGGTCGAAGATTCCCTCCCCCCGATCCTCGATCTCCTGCGCTCGGTCGATCCCACCTTCCGGCCTGTCCCGCATCGATCGGGATCGGCAGCGTCGAGTGCGTTCCAAACCAAGCGCGGCTACAGGGTGGAGTTCCTGACCTCCAACCGCGGTTCCGACGACTATAGCGATCAGCCGTCAACGATGCCCGCTCTCGGCGGTGCCAGCGCAGATCCGCTGCGCTACTTGGACTTCCTCATCCGAGATCCGATGAGAACGGTGCTGCTGCACAAGAGCGGTATCCCGGTTAATGTTCCGGAGCCGTCTCGGTACGCTGTTCACAAGCTTATCATTGCGACCAAGCGCCGAACGGACGGCCACTTCGTTCTGAAGCGCGACAAAGACCTTAAACAGGCCGAACTCCTCTTCGAAGCTCTCTACGAGACGCGGCGGGCATCCGACTTTGCACTTGCATATGAAGAAGCCGAAGAGCGCGGACCTGCATGGCGCGAGGCTCTGCAGGAGGGTACGGACTTGTTGACGGAGCAAGGCCGAAAGATGCTCTTCCAAGTTCTGCGGCGGGGTAATCAGGAGATCGGCAAGGAACGCCCCGAAGATCGGCAGTGAGGAAGTAGAGGGCGTGTCGTCGCAGGTAATAGGGACTGTCCGTGAGACAACAAGAGGAAGTTAAAGACCGGACCCATTATGGAGCATGTTTTTTTCTAAAACTACCACGCGAATGTCCGGTGGCTTGTCGCTTCTGGACTAGAGTTTGGCAATCCGCCTCGCGAAAACACGTCGCCAGCATGACCAAGGAGTTGGGTGCAACGTACCCAACATAACCGGCAAAAAACTCCGGCCAATATCGAAGAATTCTTCAAGTAAAAAAACAGTTGATGCGCGGCGATGGCATGCGGCATACCCGCAGGTTAGAGACGATCCCCGGTCAAGCAGCCACGCGGAAAACGGCGCCAATTCTTGTGTTTGCCATGCGCCGATACAGCCATAATCGCCGCTGCCGTCTTCCGGCTCAGTTTGCCTGAGTGACCTTCAGTTTCGCCTGTTCGAGAACCCAGTACTCCATGGCGAACAAGTCGGCCTCTCCAATTGGCGTGAATCGGCCATACGACTCAGCAGCATTGATCGCACGTGTCGCCTGCTCGCAAAGATCTCCGCCGATTTTGGCGGCCTTTACGTTGGTGCCGATGTTAAACATGCCCTCTCCACGCACGACCACGACACGCGGATAGGGATCGAGCATGGTTTTCGGCTCTGCTGAGTGCGCGGCGTGGCGATTGAAGTAAGCGCGGTAGCGCTCCTTGTAACTCTCCAGCGCCTGTTCGATTTCGAGATCACGCGCACCTGCGTCAATGAACATCGGCCAAGGCTTGATGCGAATGACGTGATCTGGCGTAACGGTGCCGCGAAGGGCAATCTCTTCGACATTGCTCTTGCGCACGTGCTGACGTATTGCCTCCGTTGAGCGATAGTCCAGCGAAACGCCGGAGGCAAAGGGCGTGCCTTCTCCAGACAGCACTGCGATAAGGTGTGTTTGCAGCACACTATCCGACCCCCGGTCGCTCTGTTGCGGACCGGTCAGTTTAATCCCTTTGCTCGCCAGTTCCTCCTCGGCCAATGTTACAAACTCGATCATCAATTCGTACGAACCCCGCGCCGTATCAGCGAATGTGAACAACCCATGGCTTTCGAGCCAGAGGCCCTCGCAATTGGGGTAGGCCTGAAAGATGCGAGCTGCTTCGATAGACAGGTCAAAACCTGGCATCACATACGGCACGAAGGCTACGCGACCGCCGTAGATGCGCTCGACGGCATCCCGCATGTCAGGTTGATCCGCTAGCGCCAGGATCGCGGTTGCATGCGTATGGTCGACGAACTCGTGGGGGATGAAGGCATGCAAAAGCGCCTCGACCGAAGGATTGGGCGCGCTGGCATCCAGCAGATTGGCGCGCAGCAAGGTGACCATATCGGGATCGGAGAGCCTCGGCCCGTCGCGCGCGGCCAAAAGCTCCGGCAATCGCACCGCTGGCAGGCCAGGCGCCTCGATCGTGTCGAGATCCCAGCCGCTGCCTTTGATATGCATGAGCGCGCGGCCGTCCTCGCCCGTCACCTTGACCGAGGTATTGCCTCCACCGTGCAGCACGAGGTCCGGATCGCCGCCTATGATGCGCGAGGTATAGATGCGCATACCCAATGCCTCATCATGTCCGGTGGCACGGGCCGCCTCCTTGTAACTTTCGGCTTCGATGTCGTTCCAGCGGCTTTTCATGACGGTTATCCATTTCCACAATGAGAACGGGCGGCCATTCGCTGGCCGCCCGGCATGGTACTTGCAAGATCAGAAATCGAAATTGCCGATATTGTCCTTGGTGAAGACGGTCCGTGCGGGCAGCAGCACGATACCGTTGCCTTCGGCCTCGTAGTCGTAGCCTTGAACCTTGTTGGCCGAGACTTCGACCGTGCCGACGCCTGGGACTTCCAGCTTGTCACCGACCTTCATCGGACCGTTCTTCAAGACGTGGTCCGCGACGAAGACCGAGATCTTGCCTTGCTGGGTCACATCCCAGAGACCGAACCGCTTGATCGTGCCCCGCTCGATGTAGGGCCGCATGACGTTCGGTGTCGAAAACCCGACGATCGTGACGCCATCTGCCCGCTTCAGGTTTTCAGCGGCCTGGGCTGCGGCCGGCAAGGCGTTGGCGTCGGGCGCGATGATCGCGTCGAGATCGGGGTAAGTCTGCAGGATGCTTTCTGCCGTCTGCAGCGACTTCTGCGCATCGTTGTAGCCATATTGCGTGGTTACGATCTCCCAGCCGGGATGCTCCTTGGCGATCTTCGCCTTGGCAGCTTCCGCCCAGGCGTTCTGGTCGGTGACGGTCGGGCTCGAATAGAAGAAGGCAACCTTCGCCTTCTCCTTCTTCACGCCCTCGCCGGCCATGTCGACAAGCAGACCTCCGAGTTGTTCTGGCGTGCCCTGATTGATGTAGTAGCTCCGGCAATCCGGATTGACGTCGCTATCCCAGGTCATCACCAGCACACCGCGCTCCATCGCACGCTTCAGGGCCGGGCAAAGTCCATCCGGCGAAACGGACGAAACGATGATGGCGTTGTAGCCCTGGTTCACATAGTTGTTGATGAACTGCACTTGGCCGGAGACGCTTGGCTCGGTCGGACCGTCGTAGGTGACCTTGGCGCCAACCTCTTCGCCGGCCTTTACCGCTCCGGCCCCACCGCTAGTAAAGAAGCCGACACCGACTAGCTTGGGGATGAAGGCGATCTGGGATTCGGCCTGCGCCGTGCCTGATGCAAGCACGGTGCCGGCAAGAAGGCTGGCCGCAAGGGCGGCGGTTTTGACGATTGTGTTGTTCATTTTCTTTCTCCTCCTGAGGTGACAGCCGCCCGGCTCTTCTGTTGCCGGGCAACGGCGACGAAATCGGAAAGCAAAGCGCTTCCGTGGCGCAGTGCGACCGCTATAACCAGCAACCCTCCCGAAAGTGCGCTGGAAATCTGGCTTGAAACACCGCTCGCCTGCAGGCCCTGCTGCAGGTAGCCGATGACGAATGTGGCAATCAGCGTGCCGAGAATGGACCCCTGCCCGCCGTAGATCGACGCACCACCAAGCACGGCCGCCGTGACGGCTGGAAGCAGTGTCGCGGCTCCGAGATCGACGCGCGCAGAGCCGAAATAGGCGGACATCACCAGCCCCGCCACCGCGGCGCAAAGTCCGGTGACGACGTAGGTGACGGTCTGGATGGTGGCCACGGGAATGCCGGCGAAACGAGCCGCACTCTCCGATTGGCCAACAAGAAAGACGGCACGGCCGAAGCGCGTGAAATGCAGGAGCACTACGAGCACGAATGCAAGCCCGAGAAATACGGCAAGGGTCGCGGGCAGCCCGAACAGTTGTGCGTAGCCGAACCCATTGAAGGCTTCCGGGAAGTTGCCGATCCCCTCGTAACCGCCGGCCCCGACAAAGCCCGAAGCGACGGTCGCGGTTCCCTGAAACAGATAGAGGCTGCCGAGGGTGACAACGAGAGGCTGGATCTTCGACAGGTGAATAACGCTGGCGTTGAACAGGCCGCAAACCGCGCCGGTCGCAAGCGATATCAGGATCGATAGCGGCAGCGGTACGGCGTAGAAAGTCGCGACTCCGAACACAATTGCTGCAAGGCCGATGGCCGATGCGAAGGAGACGTCGATGCCGCCGGCGATGATCACCAAAGTCAACGGCAAGGCGACGATGCCGATCTGGACGAAATCCGAGGTGCCGTAGATCAGGTTCGCGGGATTGAGAAAGCGCGGATTGATGATGCCGAAGATTGCAAGCTCCGCCACCAGCATGGCGAGCAACGCGGTCTCCCAGCGGAAGATCAACTTTTTCATCGGCTCGTCTCCGCAATCCTGGATGTTGTAGACTTAGTATCGTGGGCGGGCGCACGATCGTGGATGGCGTAGCGGCGCGCACGAATGCGCCGATCGATAAGTTGACGAATGCGGCCATCGAGAAGGAGTACCGAGAGCAGGAGCGCACCGGCGATGAAGTCGTTCCAGTAGGCGGGAATTTTCAGGAAGACGAGTGCGCTGTCGATCGAGGTGATGAAGATCACGGCGGCGACAACGCCTGCGACCGATCCGGTGCCACCGAGAAGGCTGACACCGCCGAGAACGTTGACCGCGATCGCCTTGAGTTCGATGCCGTTGCCCGCCTGGTTCGGAATGAAGCCGATCTGGGCGGCAAAGACGACGCCTGCCAGAGCGGCGCAAGATCCGGCCGCGACGAAGGCGGCAAATTGGACGCGCCGCACCGGCACGCCGAGGTGGTGCGCTGCCGCCTTGTTGTCGCCGACCGCATAGAAGAAGCGGCCGAAACGCGTCTTGCGCACGAAAATCCAGAGCGTGACGATTAGCAGAACGACGACGACTGTCAGCGCTGAGAAACCGAAGCCGAGATTGGTGGAAAGCGCCTTCAGATCCTGCGGCAGGTCCTCGATCCAGCGTCCACCGGTCATGACCAGCATGACGCCGCGATAAAGACCAAGCGTACCAAGGGTGGCGACGATCGACGGTATGCCGAGATAGGCGACCATCAGCCCGTTGAACGCACCTGCCAGCGCGCCGGTGAGCAGACAAAGGGCGATCGAGAGCGGCAGGCAGAGACCCGCATTCAACGTGAGGCCAAGCACTGCGGCACTCAGACCGAGCACCGAGCCGCTCGACACATCGATGTTGCGCGTCAGGATAACGACCATGGTGCCAAGCGAGATCAGCATCAAAACCAGGCTGCTCGACAGCACGGTCGAGACCGTTGCTCCGGAGAGATAGCCCGGCGCCGCTGCGCCGATTGCGGCGTAGGCAAGGGTCAGGATGAAGATGAGCGTGACAACGCGGTTCCGGGCGAAGAGATCAAGCATGATGAGCCTCCGAGGCGCCGAAGGCCAGTCTGGCGATTGCATCCACGCTGATCGCGTCCGAGAGTTCGCCGCCGTGTCGGCCAAAGGCCATGACCTGAACGCGATCGGCCAATTGCTCGATCTCGTCGAAATCGGAGGATATGAGGACGATGGCGACGCCGTCGCCGGCAAGCGTGCGGATCAGTCCGTAGATGTCATTGCGGGCGGCAACGTCCACCCCGCGCGTCGGTTCGTCGAGGATCAACACCTTCGGCTTCGCCGATAGGCATTTTGCCATGAGAACCTTCTGCTGGTTGCCCCCGGAAAGGCCACGCGCTGCCTGGCCGGCGCCGGTGCATTTTATGCCCATGCTGTCGCGAAAGCCGTCGAAGATCCGGCGTTCAATTCCCGGCCGCAGGAAAAACGGCAGGCGATGGATAAGATACGACGAGACATTCCAGTAGAGCGGCGCTTCGAGGAAAAGGCCGTTCTGCTGGCGGTCTTCCGGCAGATAGACGAGGCCGTGATTGATGCACGACCGTGGCTGCCGGTTCTTCAGCTCCTTGCCTTCAAGATGCACGCTCCCGGCGCTTTGTCTGCGCAGGCCGAAAAGTGTCTCGGCAAACTCCGTGCGCCCGGCACCGACGACACCGGCAAGACCGAGGATCTCCCCTGCCCTGGCATCTAGGTCGATGTCGCGAAAGCCCTCTCCCGACAGCCCGCGCACCGTGAGCCTCGGCTGACCGATCTGCGCAACCTTGCGCCCGAGCTTGGCGGGTCCGTTGCCGGCTGCAAGCGGTACACGGCTCATTGCCTCCACGATCTCGGCGTCCGTATGGTCGTGGAGCGGCCCCGAGAGCACGATGACACCGTCCCTAAGCACGCTGATCGCGCTGCAGATTTCCCGGATTTCACGCAGCTTGTGGGAAATGAAGAAAATGCCGACGCCCTGCCCCTGCAGTTTTCGCACACGTTCGAAAAGTGCGCTCGACTCGAAGGGTGTCAGAGCCGAGGTTGGCTCGTCGAGGATGAGGACGCGCGCGTCCCGCACCAGGCCACGCAGAATTTCGACGATCTGCCGTTCGGCGATCTCGAGCGATGCTGCCTGCGCATCGAGATCCACCGCAACGGCAAGCTCGGCAACAAGCGCCTCGACGCGAGGCCGCAGCGAGCGTGGTGACAGCGTCAAGCCCAGACAGATATTTTCCAAAACCGTCTGGTTTGGCAGGATATGCGCTTCCTGCGGCACCAGATAGAGACCGAGGTCTTGGGCGAGAGCCGGCGAGGCATGCATCAACGTCCGGCCGTTGATTTCGATGCGGCCGGAGTTGGCCGGAATAACTCCGGACATAATCTTCATCAGACTGGATTTGCCTGCGCCATTGCCTCCGAGAAGCGCGTGCACTTCTCCGGCTTCGAGCGCCAGCGAGACGCCCTTTAAGACCGGCACCGCACCATAGGATTTCCAGATGTCCTCTAGAAGGGCGACCTTCCCGGCCGCTTGTTCCTTCACCATTCCCCACCTGTTCAAATGTATTCGGTTACCATCATGTGATCATAACGCCCTACCACCGTCAATATGGTCATCCGTGTCGAACGGAGATGGAAATGACTACATGAGGACCAGACGCGCAAATAATCGCGCAATATCAGTCGGTTGCCGATCAATAAATTATTTCGGCGCTCAACACCGTTGACGTATCAAATGTTTTTGCAATATTCAAATGATCACAACAACCCAAAGGAATGGGCCGCATGGCTTCGGACAATGGCGAGTGGAGTTACGCGGATGCGGACGAGGAGACCCTCACCCGCATTGCCTGGTACTACTACAATGACGGCTTGACTCAGAACGAGATCGGCGAACGGCTGAACATGTCGCGCATCAAGGTGTCGCGTCTTCTGGAAAGCGGTCGGCGTTCGGGCATTATCCAGGTGCGCATCAATTCGCGCTATCAGGGATGTCTGGCACTCGAACGTCAGATCAAGGAGCGCTACGGATTGCTGGAGGCCTATGTCGTGCCGCAACTGCCCGATCAGGATCCGAGCGACCGTCTGGGCCAGGCGGCCGCCCAGTTCCTCATGCAGCGCCTGCAGCATGGCGACCTCCTGGCGGTTGGCTGGGGCGCCACCGTCAGCAACACGATTCAGCGGCTCGGCCATCTCGCCAATGAACGCGATATCGGCCTCGTCAGCCTCACCGGCGGCGTCGGAACCTATGTAGACGGTATGCGCACCGCCAATTGGGGAAGCAGCGTCCATCTCGTCCCCGCCCCTCTTGTCGTCAGAGACCCGCAGGTTGCAAGCAACCTCTCCTCTGAACCGGCAGTCGCCAACCTGCTCGACATGGCGCTCAACGCATCCTTTCAGCTCGTTGGTATCGGCGAGCTTTCGCCTGCCTCGACGGTCGTGCGCTCCGGTTATGTCACCCCTGATGAAGTGGAGCCGCTGCGCCGCAAGGGCGCAGTCGGAGACATCCTTTGTCAGTTCTACAATGAACAGGGCGAGGTGCTCGATCTGCCGCTGCACGATCGCGTGATCGGGGTGAAGCTCGCGACCCTGTCGCGCGCCGAAAAGGTCGTGGCCGCGGCAGGCGGCCTGCAAAAGGTACAAGCCATCCATTCTGCATTGCGGGGAAAATTCGTCGGTATCCTCATCACCGATGAAACCACCGCAGCCGGCCTGCTCGAGATCAAGGACTGAGCATCACGATGAACGCAAGATATCTCCTGGCCGTCGACGCTGGCACGGGCAGCGGCCGCGCCGTCATCTTCGACCACGACGGCAACCAGATCGCCAGCGCCCAGCATGAGTGGTGGCACAAGACTGATCCGCGCTTTGCCGGCTCGATGGATTTCGATGTTACGGGCAACTGGACACTTTTGGCGCGGGCGATCCGCCGCGTCATTGCTGATGCGGGGATCCCGGCAGCCGATATTGCGGCCGTCAGTGCCACCAGCATGCGCGAAGCCATTGTCGCCTATGATCGCGACGGTCGCGAAATCTGGGCTTGCGCGAATGTCGACAGCCGCGCCAACAACGAGGTTCGCGACCTGAAGCAGGACTTTCCGCAGCTTGAGGCGGAACTCTATGCCCAATCCGGCCAAACCTTTGCGCTGGGCGCCCTGCCCCGTCTACTCTGGCTGAAGCGCAACCTTCCCGACGTCTACGATCGTGTTCATCGCGTCAGCATGCTTTCGGATTGGGTGCTCGCCCGGCTTTCAGGCGTGATCGCGAGCGATCCTTCGAACGCTGGCACGACCGGTCTTTATAGCTTGGCGGCGCGCAACTGGCTTCCGGATGCCATGTCCAAGGTCGGTATGCGTGACGATATCTTCCCGCCGAGTGCCGAGCCGGGCGCTGTGATCGGCCGCGTTACTTCGCAGGCATCGCAAGAAACCGGTCTTGCCGCCGGCACGCCGGTCGTCATGGGTGGCGGTGACTGCCAGATCGGCGCCGCCGGTCTCGGGGTCGTCAACGAAGGTGACTGCGCGGTGCTTGGTGGCACCTTCTGGCAGCAGGTGGTCAATGTGGCGCCGTCTGTTACGGATCCGTCGATGGATTTGCGTATCAACCCCCACGTCGTCACGGGTCTCAACCAGGCCGAGGCAATCAGCTTCTTCGTCGGCATCGTGATGCGGTGGTTCCGCGACAGCTTCGGCGCTGAGGAAATCACAACCGTCGGCCCCGGCGGCGACGCCTATCGCTTGCTGGAGCAGAAGGCGGCCCTTGTTCCTCCAGGTGCGTACGGCATCATCCCGGTGTTCTCGGACGTGATGCACTATGGAAAATGGTATCACGCGGCCCCGTCACTGCTGAACCTCTCCATCGATCCGGAAAAATCCGGCAAGGCGGCAATCTTTCGCGCTCTGCAGGAAAACGCCGCCATTGTTGCGGCCCGCAACCTTGCCGCCATTTTCAAACTCTCCGGCAAAATACCTGACAAGATCGTCTTTGCGGCCGGCGCCTCCAAGTCCGCCCATTGGTCACAAATCCTCTCCGATGCAACCGGCTTGCCGGTGGTAACACCCGTCGTCAAGGAGGCGACTGCTCTCGGCTGTGCCGCGTCGGCGGCAATCGGCGTTGGATTCCACCGCAATTTCGTCGAGGCCGCCGAAAGCTGGGTTCGTTGGGACCGACACTTCGAACCCAATCTCGAACACAAGGCGATCTACGACAATGCCGGCGAGCGTTGGGCCCGAGCCTACGCTCTTCAACGTCAACTGGTCGATGAAGGCGTCACCACCGCCATGTGGAAGGCTCCCGGTCTCTAAACCCTTTCTTCGCACGCACCAGCGTGCCGCTCTAACTTTACCAAGGAAAACGACATGCTCATTCAGATGGTCAGCATCAAGGTCCAGGAAGGCCATGCGGCCGAATTTCTCCAAGCCTTTCGCATCAACTACGAGGGCACACGCCGCGAGCCCGGCAATCTGCGCTTCGATGTTTTGCGCGATCCGCAGGACGAAAACACGTTCCTGATCTATGAAGTCTTTCAATCGGCCGAGGCTCTGGAGGACCATCGCAAGACTGAGCACTACAAAGAGTGCGTCCGCATGATTGACCCAATTCTTGCTGGTCCACGGACCAAGGTCTACTACAACGCCGAGATGGCAGACTTTCTTGAGAAGACGGCTTAGAATTTAGCTTCTGGAAAAACTGCGGCGATGCAAACTTCGCGCTTGGCCGTGTGAATTTTTCCGTCCCAGGCGAAGAGGCCGGTGTCTCAAACGTAGGTGGAGCCACACCGGCCTGCTCTCATCCTGAGTGCAACCCGAGCAGGGCACCGCTTTGATGCTCCCTCAGGGGAAGCCACCATCGCTGCAACCGCCGCGTTCCGTCGATACATTCTGCGATTTTGTTACGCGATTTTGTTGCGGCGACCACAAATGCGGTCGCCGCTTGCCGAGCGGGAACTCGGCATAGGACAGGTGGAGGGCTGCCCTATTCCCTGAGGGGTTTATGGAATTCCGACCGGTCGACCGTGATCCTTCATTGGACTAAAATAGAACCACGCTGCGGATGCTTTCACCCGAGTGCATCAGATCGAAGCCCTTGTTGATGTCTTCGAGCGGCATCGTGTGGGTGATCATAGGATCGATCTCGATCTTGCCCTCCATGTACCAGTCGACAATCTTCGGCACGTCGGTGCGGCCGCGGGCGCCGCCAAAGGCGGTGCCCATCCAGCTGCGGCCGGTGACGAGCTGGAACGGACGGGTGGAGATTTCCTGGCCAGCGCCGGCAACGCCGATGACCACCGACTTGCCCCAGCCACGATGCGAGGCTTCGAGCGCCTGGCGCATCACCTTGGTGTTGCCGGTGCAATCGAAGGTATAATCGGCGCCGCCGATCTGGTCGGCCCCGCGCTTCGTCATGTTGACGAGGTAAGGCACGATGTCGTCGCCAACCTCCTTCGGATTGACGAAGTGGGTCATGCCGAAGCGTTCGCCCCAGGCCTTCCTGTCGTTGTTGAGGTCGACGCCGATGATCATGTCGGCGCCGGCAAGGCGCAAGCCCTGGATGACATTGAGGCCGATGCCGCCGAGGCCGAAGACGATCGCGGTCGCGCCGATCTCGACCTTGGCCGTGTTGATCACCGCGCCGATGCCGGTGGTGACGCCGCAGCCGATATAGCAGATCTTGTCGAACGGCGCGTCGGGGTTGACCTTGGCCAGCGCGATCTCCGGCAGCACGGTGTAATTGGCAAAGGTGGAGCAGCCCATATAGTGATGGATCTTGTCCTTGCCGATCGAAAAGCGCGAGGTGCCATCCGGCATCAGGCCCTGGCCCTGGGTCGAGCGGATCGCCGTGCACAGGTTGGTCTTGCGCGACAGGCACGACGGGCAGGTCCGGCATTCCGGCGTATAGAGCGGGATGACATGGTCGCCCTTCTTGACCGAGGTCACGCCCGGGCCGACATCAACGACGACGCCGGCACCCTCATGGCCGAGGATCGCCGGGAACAGACCTTCGGGGTCGGCGCCGGAAAGCGTGAAATCGTCGGTGTGGCAGATGCCGGTGGCCTTGACTTCGACCAGCACCTCGCCGGCCCGCGGGCCTTCGAGCTGAACGGTCATCACTTCCAGCGGCTTGCCGGCCTGAACGGCGACGGCGGCGCGTACATCCATAATAATATCTCCGATAGTTTGATTAGGTCAGGGGGCCGGTTGAGACCTTCGCCCACAAATCACGAGCATGTTGCTTCAGCGCCAGGGATTCCTCCCAACGGTCTGTAGTATCTTCGCCGAAGCGGTCTGTTATCGCATAGGGTTTGGGGCCGAGTTCGCAGACGAATGCGAGGCTGTCGTTCGCCCCTGCCCGCTTTTGCCAACTGCGAAAACCAAATTCCCACCAGCCGAGAAAGAGATCCACCCAAGGGCGATGGTGAGGATAGGAGATCTCGATTTGGACCTGTTCTCGTGAGGCTACTCTTCCGTGGAATGCCCAGGAGCAGTCCAGAATCTTCTCGATCAGTCGGTGATTTTCGTCGGAGATGGGCCAGCAAAACTCGCGCCCGACGAGGAAATGGGACACATCTCCCAGTAGCCTCAGATTAGGAAGACGATCAAGAAGGTCCAAGGTGAAGAAGAGGTCGGTGGTCATCCGATCGCGATGAGTCTCGATCAAAACAGGAATTCTCGCTTCCTCCGACAGTTGTTGCCAACCTTCAAGAAGTGGCAGGCAATCTTCTACGCGGCGCAAACGAACGTCGGGTTGCAGGCAGATATGGTGAACACCGAATTCGGCGGCGTTTTCAAGAACCGGCTTGAGATCATCTATGGTCGTTGGAAAACACTGGCCTTCGACCTGAAGCCCGAATTGGCGCAGCAGGGCGTGAAGCCGCCGCACATACGCTCGGTCGTGCCAGTGCGCGCTTACACCATCAAAGCCTCCTTGAGCGATCCGCTCGACCTTCTCCTCGAGGGTGAATTCGGAGCGTCTGCTGCTGCGCAGTTCCATCGCCCAAAGTGATTGAAACACCAAAAGTGATTGCATTGCCCCCTCCCCGCCGATTTGATCACGCGGCCCGCGCGCTTTTCAGAAGCGTCTTCAGATTAACCGCCGGGTCAGCCAATGACGCTGCATCGACAGCGGCGCCGGCGGCAATCAACATCTCGGCCAGCTTGATATCCTTGGCAATGGTGTTGCCAGCGCCCAGTCCTGCCGCCGCGACGAGCCGCCCGCCGTCCAGATAAAATTCCAGCTCTCCTTCTTCGAGGCAACGCACGACTGCCTGATGAGCGGGCTGCGGCAAACCCGCGACCTGCAAGCCCAGATCATATTGGTCGGTCCAGAACCAGGGGATGGCCAGGAATGCATCGTTGCCGCCCACCATGTTGCGGGCAGCAGTCTCGGCCTGGCTACGCGCATTGCGCCAACTCTCTAACCGGACATGCCCGCCGCTCGCCAGCGAAACCGCCGCGCAGTCTCCGGCCGCGAATATGTCCGGATTGCTGGTGCGAAGGGAAATATCCACCAGGACGCCATTGCCGGTCGCAAGCCCTGCCGACTCGGCCAACGCCATATCGGGCTGAACTCCAATCGCTGCGACGACAATGTCGGCTGGCACCACGACACGATCGGCGAGATAAACGGCATCATCAGTGATTTCGGCCACCCCTTGTCCGAGATGGAACTGCACGCCCTCGCCCAGATGCCTGGCATGAAGCTTTGCGGCGAAACGCGTGGGTACGGCGCGCCCAAGCGGCTTTGGCGCAGCTTCAATGATGCTGACAGCAACGCGCTTTTTGCGCAGCACGGCTGCGAGTTCCATTCCGATCAGGCCGCCACCGACGATCGCGACGCTCTTGCCGATCTCGGCACCAGAGAAGATCGTCTCAGCATCCGCATAGGTGCGGAAGTCCAGCGCGCGTTCTGCGCCGGGGCATGTCAGCCGCCGCGGACGCGCGCCAGTGGCCAGAAGCAGCTTTCCATAGGTCAACACCCGCCCGTCGCTAAGCGCAACGGTATGGCTTTCCACGTCAATGCTCGACGCCGAGACACCCTGAAGGTAGTCGATGCCGGAAGCTTCCAGCGCCTGCGCTCCGCAGATCGGCTTCAACTGGACCGCACCCTCGATCGGTTTCGACAACGGCGGGCGCTCATAGGGCAGGTGAGGTTCCGAACCGACGAGCGTGACGGCTTCTAAGAAGCCTGCTTCGCGCAGCGCAAAGGCCGCTCGAGTACCGCATTCTCCGGCCCCGATAATGACGATACCGCCCATGTTCTATCTCCAGCTTGAAATGGCCTGGCGCAACGCAATGGCGATGCGCCAGTCGTGGGAGGATCAGTTCTGATGGGCGTATTCGGCCATGTTCTTGGGCGTGACGAGCTCGAAGGGAACCCAGACCGCCTTCTCGATACTCTTGCCCTGAGCCAATGCTGCCGCCGCATCGACGGCGCTCGCTGACTGGCCCTTGGCGTTCTGGAATACCGTGACGTCCAGGTCGCCTGCCGCCATGGCCGCCAGTGCGTCCTGCGTCGCGTCGATACCAACGATGATTACATCGTCCATCGATACGCCCGCCGCTTTCAGCGCCTGAATGGCACCAATCGCCATCTCGTCATTGTTGGCAAACACCACGTCAATGGGTCGGCCGGCGGTGATCCAATTCGTGGTCAGATCCATCGCATTGGTGCGTGTCCAGGCAGCGGATTGCTCGTCAGCAATTGTCACGCCCTTGCAATCGCCCGCCGCCAGCGTTTCCTTCACCGAAGAGGTGCGATCCCGCGAAGCCTGATGCGCCAAATCTCCCATCAGGATGTAGACCTGGGCATCGCTTGCTTTTCCTTTTGCCTTCAAGAGCTCACAGGCAGCCTCGGCACCCAACTTCCCCGAGTCGGTCTCTTTCGAGCCAACATAGGCCTGCTTTTCGGGTAGCGTATCGACATTGTCGGGCTGAAGATTGAGGTAGACCAATGGAATGCCAGCCTTCTGCGCTGCTTCGCTGATGCCAGGGGCAGCCGACGTATCTGCAAGCGTCATGATGATCGCATCCACGCCCGAGGCGATGAAGTTGTCCAACTGACTGCGCTGTTTGGAAATGTCGGTTTGAGCATCTTCGATCTGAAGGTTGACGCCGCTTATCTGAGAAGCTCTCGCGTCGAGTCCCTGTCGTAGCAATGTCTGGAAATTGTTGTCGAAGCTCTGCATCGAGACGCCGATCGTCTCCGCGGACGCAGCCGTTCCCATTAAGGCGGCCAGAACGGCTGCCATGTACATGGATTTCATATCATCCTCCCAGTAGGTGCCGGATCACCCGATCGCATTCCGGAGGCCCCACGGGCCTGTTCGGTAGCGGAGCCTTTAGCCGAGGGCCACGCGTACTTCTCCGTCGATCACCTCGGCCGGATAGGTTCTCAGATTCTCGCAGGCGGGAAGCCGAAGAGCCTCGCCAGTACGATAGTCGAAGACGCCGGAATGCTTGGGACATTCCACCTCGAAGTCCATGACCAACCCGTCTGCGAGATGGATCGCCTCGTGCGTGCAGAGCCCGGCCGTGCAGTAGACGTTGTCGTCCGGCCCGCGGTAGATCGCGTAAGTGCGGCCTGCGTGATCGAAGCGCAGCGCGCCTTCCTGCTCAATGTCGTCAAGTTTGCATGCTGAAACCCAGGTCATTCGGCGGCCTCCCCGATTGCGTTGCGTGCCTTGCGGGCTGCGAGTTTTTCCTTCCGCTTGCGATAGCGTTCCTGCATGCGGGCCTCGCCATCGGGAGAGCCGTCGTGCCAGGTGCCGAACCAGCGATCGAGCGGAATTAAGGCGTCCCCATAGTTCACCTCGAAATACTTGTGGTGGAGATAGTGAGCATAGGCGTGGCTATCGACCAGCTTGTCTTCACCGACCTCAACCTTGTCGAAACCGACGTGACCAGGGATCGCACCAAAACCCGCATAGTGAAGTTGGTAGAGCATGATGATCGGGTTGGACGGCAAGATGAGGTGGTAGAACGCAGTTCCGAAATAGAGCAGATGCTCGATCGGATGCATCGACAACGACGACCAGGGCGATGGATTGACCGAGTTGTGATGGACAGAATGGACCCACTTGTAGAGGAACGGCGTGTGGATGAGCCTGTGGATACAGAAGAAGTGGAATTCGTGGATGATCGGGACCACGAGTGCGACGAGTGCCAGCGTCCAGGGATTTTCCGCAAACGTCAGCCAAGGCGCGGAACCATTGGCATAGGCCCACAGCATCAGGACTTCGATCGCGGTCCAGATTATCACTCCAGACAGAAACGTTCGCAGGATGTTGTCAACGTTCTGGCTTTCGAACCAAAAGGCCTTGCTCTTCTGGTCGGCCGGAAACTTGCCGTTGTACTTGAAGCGGTTCTCCTGGCGCTTCAGGATGTAAAGATGAAGTTCGAAAGCGCCGTAAAAGAGAAAGACGCAGATTGCATTCACGGCATAAAGCGACGCGATCCAGCCGATGCCCAAGTCCTGCATCGTCTCCGTGGACGGTATCACCCAAGCCCAATAGGCCACGGCTGATACGGCGAAGATCGCATTCCACGGAAAGAAATAGTGTGGCAGCCACTTTGCAAGCGCCAGCAGCTTGAGCGGAAAGGCAAACAATGGCGCTAATTCAATCGGCTCGTTCGGAGCCCAATCACCGCGTTTGTTGCGCGTTCCAAACTTCAGATCATCCATTGCGCTCTCCTCCGCGGGATCGGATGTGCTCACAACCGCACAAATTGACGATGGAAGAAGGACGCATTTAGCGCCCCTATCCGGGTCCTCTTCCTCTGGGAGGCCGGCATCTTCCTTGACAAAAATCTAGCAGGAGGCGGGTTGGATTCCGAAAGTTCGTTTGATCTGTTTAGATCAAAGCCCCTCAGGGGTGATGGTGATGAAGCGGATTGGAGCGAGATCCGGCTCGATCGACGTCAGGCCGATGCGTCGCAGAATGAGGTCGAGCGCCCGCTGGGCCTGTGCCTCCGGTGCCTGATCCAAAACCACGTCCATGATCCCATCACGCAGGGCCTTGCGCGTATAGTCTGTCAGCTCATGACCGACGAACAGCAGGTCCCGACCGCGGGGATCTCGGCGCAGCACGTCAATCAGTGCGGAATTTGCACCCCCGGCGTTATAGAGCCCCACGAGGTCGGGATAGATTTTGAGCGCGTTGACCAAAGTCTCCGCGCTATAAAGTTCGTCATCACGTGTGAACCCAAGCCATTCGAAGGCGATCGAACCAGGATGCTCGTGAAAGTAATCGGAGAACCCGCGGATGCGTTCGCGGTGCACCTGATAGATGGGATGGCACAAGGCAACGACCGAGCCCTTTGCCCGGGTCATTCGAGCAATGAGATGCGCCGCAGTCCGTCCGGCAGCGTAGTTGTCAATGCCGACGAACTCACCTTTCGTCTCAGAGGCACGCGTTACAACATGGACGACCGGGAGACCCCGCTCCACAACGGCTTCCACCGCCGCGCTGATCGTTGGATTGTTGGGTACGGCCAAGATCAGACCTGCGCGCGTCATTTCGGTAGACATGATGCGCCTTGCGATTTCCGCAGACTTCATCTCTTCAGTGAAGGTGCGGTGCACGATTACGAGCGGATCGAGTGTCTCGGCAATCCTCTCGAAGGCATTAGCGAGCCGGCGGTAAAAGGTCGTTTCAGGTCGAACCAACAAGACTTCAATGCGCAGCAGTCCGCGATGGGTGTCCGCAGGTAATCGGGGGTAATTGAGGGAGCGAGCGGCGATAACGACTTTCTCGACCAACTCAGCGCGTACGCCGCCTCGCCCGTTCACGACCCGCTCGACCGTTGCAGTTCCGACTCCGGCCAGGCGGGCGATATCCCGATAGTTCGGCTTGCTCACATTCCGGATCCCTAACAAAGGCCTGTACTACACGTAAGATGTCCCTCCATCATTACCTTGGCGTCAAGCGTCACAGATAGAATTCAGGAAATCGGATTGCTTCAGTGCATTGTGAACGTCTTGCATTAGAGGGACCTTGCGAACAGCAAACGCCGCCCTAACATCTTCTGCAGGAGGAAACGCCATGCCGAAAATCGCCGGGCCTAGACATCCGAAATCTCACCCCGATCGTGACCTGCAATGCCAGGAGGCGATCACTGATGAATTCCAGTTTTTGATCGAAAGGATCGAGGCAGCAGGATGGTCGCCCGAAGAGGCCTCATCAGCGTTGATCGAGCTGGCCGAAAACCACTATCTCTCGATCAATGCTGAGGCAGAAATGTTTGAGCTTGGCGCCGGCGTCGTGCTGATAGCCCCAAAGCCGCATTGATTGGGTGGAGGCTATCAAAATGCCCGGCACCACATGGCGAAAAGGCGACATGCCGGAGGATGGATCCGTAATCTTTGTCCGCGTCGTGCGCCCCTATCGGTTCAAAATCTACAAATCGAATAGCGAGGAATTTCGACACGGCAAGAAGGGTCGATGGCAGCAAATGAATGAGTTTGGTGGTTGGGATAATTGCGAGCCACCTACCGGCTTCGAATGGTCGATTGAGCTCCGCGATTCAGCGCTCCCCTTTTTGAGTTATGCGGAGAGCCTCCCCAAATCTGGTCGTTGACTCTCTGCCTTAATGAGAACATTTGTAGAACAGATTTACTCAGAAGGCATTGAGCATGAGCGACGAAGTTGGCGTTACCAAGAGAGCGGAAAGCAGCCTGGCTGAGCACCTGTGCGAACACCACGGCTTCAAGAAGTGGGACGGCTTCGACTTCGCTATCGGAAGGGCCACACCGAGCTGGTTCGGCTACGAACATCGGCCGGAGTGGAAGAAGGGCAATGCCTAAGAACGGTGCCTGGTGGCTATCGGAGCTCGTCGCCAAGGTTCGGGTCGAATGTTCATGCGGCATGAGGAAGCAATATGACGCCAAGGCGCTGCTGGAGCGCATCGGCGACATGCCTATGCCCTCCCTTTTGGACCAACTGGCACAAGCAAACGGCTGCTCGAAAACCAAGAACAACTTCAATGGTCGCTGTCAGCTGAAATACAGCGACCCAATGCCTTCGGAGGCCCCGCCCTCCCGATCGTACCGGCTGGCAATGCGGAGCCAGCCGGACGACCGGAAGAAATCACCTTCGCCAATCTACCGGAATGGTATGAGCTTTTCTGCCAATGCAAACGCTGCGGCCGAGAACATCACCTTGATCGGAACGACCTGGCGCGTCGGTTTGGCACGACGCAGTCGATCGTGGCACTTGGACGACGCATGCGTTGCAAGCAGTGCAGCAACAGCAACGGTAACGTGATCCGGGTGCGAAAACAGAGACGGTGATTTGTCGACCGCCGCGATGGAACATTGTTGCCGCAAGGGTGTTATATGTACTCATGTCGAAGGTTGCACCTCTGCAAGGCCCCTCTCCTGGGGCCTATTTTTTTAGCTCAAACAAATCGACATTATCGGCAGCTCGGACAACCCCTTGTACGATCGATGGCCCGGCTGGCCGCGGACCTCCGGCGCAATTTTCCAGAGAGGACAGGCTTTCACCCCTAAACCTATATATGCGAGCTTTTGCTGGGGCATGTCCCGACAAGGAAATCGTGCAACAAGTTGTTGCACGTTTGCCATCGGGCCATAGCGTTAAACTCATCGAGGCGCTTCAGGCTCCGGAAGAACGGCTTTGGTATGCCATAAGGCAATAGAACATGGGAGGAGCTGCAATGTTCTCGCGGTTGGCGACGAGAAGCGCCAGATCGATGGAATCGAACCGCGATCCCACTGCACTCGACGGGATCACGAGCATCTCAATAGGGATGCGCAGTTGATAGCATAGGCCATCAAAAATCGAGGGCGCCAGAATGGAAGGCAAGCAAGAGCCTAAGGCTGCCAGCAAGGCAAAGCCGACGACATGCAGTCGCCATATCTAAAAAAGTGCGTCAGAGGGCTTCACTTTTCCCTATCCTGCGAAATTGAAGGTGCAGGTGGAAAGGAGCGATCTTGGTATCGGCATCGTTCTCGACGCCTGCTTGGGAATGGGAGAAGGCAATGTTTAGACAGCTACTTGCACTCGCGTTTATCTGCCCGGACTACGATCACGCACTCGACGCAAATGTCAAAGTCACGAATGGGCAGACGTTCTGGAATGCGTTTCTCGCAGCAGTTTTTAAATAGCGCGATTTCAGGCAATAAAAACCCGGCGCATCACTCTACAGTGGAGCGCCGGGTTGTTTTGTTCAGGCGCGGGCACCTGTGATGTAAGAGATTATCTCATCAGTCGTCGTGCGCGGTGTCTGCAGTTCGGCCGCGATCCGACCGCGGCGGAACACGTAAACCCGGCTACTGAGTTCCATGACCTGCTTCATGTTGTGGCTGACGAGAAGGACAGCAACACCGCGGGATTGCAGCGCCCGGATAATGTCATGAACATGGGCGGTTTCCTGAACGCCGAGCGCCGCAGTGGGTTCATCCATGATTATTAGCTGCGAACCCCAGCCTGCCGCGCGCGCGATCGCAACACCCTGGCGCTGGCCGCCGGACAAACCACCAACGATGTCACGCACGCCTGGAACGTTGACTCCAATTTCATTCAAGAGTTCTTCCGCGCGAGCGGTCATCTTGCGACGGTTCAAAATGCTGAGACCGCCGAACTTGAAGTAGAACTCCTCGCGACCGAGAAAGAGATTGGTCAGGACATCAAGATGCTCTGCAAGTGAAAGGTCTTGATACACGGTCTCGATACCCGCCTCGCGGGCATCGCTAGGGCGATGGAAGATTACTTCACGCCCTGAAACCAGCAGCTTTCCTTCGGTAGCGGGTTGGGCACCCGAAAGGATTTTGACAAAGGTGCTCTTCCCGGCTCCGTTGTCGCCGACGATGGCGACCACCTCGCCTGGCATGACTCTGAGGTTCGCACCCGAAAGGGCGATCACGCCACCATAGTGCTTGGCGACGCCGACTGCCTCCACAATCGGGGTGGATGTTAAGGGCATAACGACAGCCTCGCTTTGGCGGACTACAGACAAGGGCATTGCACCTCTCCTAAAATAAGTTCGTCAAGTGAGAACCCGCGCCGTCTCGGCGGCGCGGGTCGATCCGCATTAGTAGTCAGCCGGAACCTGTTCCACGTTGTCCTTCGTGATCAGCGTATTCTGGATGATGATCTTGGACTCAACCTTCTCGCCGCGGATCGCCTTATCGGCGGCTTCGACCGCAAGCTTCGAGAGCAAGGCCGGGCTCTGAGAGACCGTTGCAGTAAGCGTGCCTTCCTTGATCGCGCGACGCGCGTCCTCCGGATAGTCAACCGCGAAGAACATGACTTCGTCCCGGCCCTGCGCTTTCGCGTATTCGGCGGCGGCGACGAGTTCCGGTCCATGAGCGAATACTGCGTTCAGTTCTCCCTTGGGGTACTTAGAAAGCCAGTCCTGGATCAAGGCAACGGTCTTATCCGCAGCCCAATCGTTTGCCTGCTCTTCGACGATCTTGATTCCAGGTGCGCCGTTAAGCGCATCATGCTCTCCCTTGCCTCGCCCGATCTGCGGCGCCGTTCCCAGGATGCCGGTCATGATGGCTACGTTGCCCTTGCCGTCGAGCATTTTGACGGCTTGTTCCGCGTGAAGCCGACCGATGAATTCTTCATCGGAGCCAACGAACGAAGTGATCGGTGCTTCTTCTGAGATTCCCATCGAATAGGAGACGACTGGGATTTTTGCATCGGTTGCCTTCAGAACACTGCCGACAAGGCTGTCGGGATCGGCCGGTGCAACAATGATCGCGCTGACGCCTTGAATGACGAACTGCTCAATGGCGGCATTCATCTGCGCCACGTCATTGTGGCCATCAACGACGGTGATGTCGTACCCGAGCTTCTTGGCGTTTTCTTCCATCGCCTTGACGCCCACGTTCATCCATGGGTCGACGCCGACATTGTAGATCATCACGCCGATTTTTTTGTTTTCTGCGCTTGCAGGCGCAGAGAGGGTACCGCTAATTGCGATTGCGATCGAAGCGATACCGAACATTCGTCTTGTGAGTTTCATTGCATTTCCTCCTAGTTTTGGCAGTGTTTTCTGCCGGTTCCACTCTTAGTATTTGCGGCCGCGCCGCAGGGCTTCGTAACCGACGGCCAGGAGAACACCTGTTCCCATGAATGCCGGTTGCCAAAAGGCAGAGATGCTGTAGAGCGTCATCGCGTTGTTCAGGATCGTCAGAGCGAAGATCCCGATGACGGCGGAAGCAATGCCACCGACCCCGCCGGTCAGCGGGGTACCGCCGATGACAACTGCCGCGATCGAAAGAAGCGCCCAAGTCGTTCCGGCTTGCGGACTCCCGATGCCGGCGACAGAGGTCAGCAACAGGCCGGCGATCGCTGCGGTGAGCCCGCCGATCGCATAGGTCGCGATAAGAACCCGGTCGACATTGACACCAGCGCGGCTGGTCCCGACTTTATTGCTGCCGACCGCACGGACATGCTGGCCATAGCTGGTGAAATGCAGCACGAGCGCCAACACCACAACAACGACGATAAACACCATGCTCGGAAAGGTCAGGCCGCCGATATGGAAGAAGCCGAGCTCGCGCCACTCGCGTGGCAGCGGCGCGATCGGACGCGCTTCGGTGAGCGCGTACATCGTGCCGAGAATGATCGCTTGCGTTCCAAAAGTCGAAACAAAGGGGTTCATCCCTACCTTCGCGATCAAGCAGCCGTTGGCGATCCCGATAAGTAGGCCGAGGACTAGCGCTGCGACGATCCCGGCCGGAACGCCAGCCACCAGGGATACGGTCGCAGCGAGGCATCCGGCGGCCGCGGCAGTCGCTCCCACAGAAAGATCGAAGCCTCCCGAGATGATCATCAGTTGCATCCCGCACGCCACAATACCGACCATCGACGCCTGCTGGATGATGTTCAACAGATTGGCCGGGTTCCTGAAACTCGGGTTGGCGATTGACAGGCCGATGATGGCGACCACTAACAGCAACAGCATGACGCGTTGCACCATGACGGCAGGATGCTGCGGCGAGAGGAACCGACGCAACGGTCCCGGTTTGTCGGCTACGAGCCGACCTGTGGCGACATGAGTCATTCCACTTCCCCTTTTTAACGATTTCTCGAAGACGCCGACTAACGCCTTTCGTATTTGACCTCTGAGAGTAACGGCGGGGGGCAATGTGACAATTTCGCAAGCAGCGGACTCATGACGCAGCTTGAAGCACTCAGCGCTTCGATTCGATCGCACCGAAGGCATTGGGTGATTGTGGAAGATATGCGCCACACTGCTTCATATATTCGCGCGATGCGAAGTTGCTGTTATGCGTCGCCGATGAGACTGGAATAGCCATAAGAATGGAGACCAGTCACATGCCAAACTTGATCTCGGACATTCCGGCGAAGCGACGCTTCACCGTTGGCATGATCGGAGGAGGTCACGGATCGTTTTTCGCGGGAATCCACCGCGCCGCCATGCGCCTGACCGGTTGCTTCGATGTGAAGGCTGGAGTGTTTTCCTCGAACGAAGCCGTATCCCGGGAGGCCGCAGAGGCGTTGGGCGTCATTCCGGAGAGGACCTATCGCACTTTCAGAGACATGGCTGAGGCGGAATCCATCCGCTCAGACAAGATCGATGTAGCAGTCGTCGTAACACCCAATCACCTTCACTACGAGCCTTGCAGGCTGTTCCTCGAGGCTGGAATTCCCGTCATCTGCGACAAGCCCCTGGTGAATACCTCCGGGGAAGCCGAGGCATTGATCGATCTGGCCGAAAAGACTGAATTGTTCGCGGCGGTCACCTACACCTACACAGGTTATCCGATGGTGAGGGACGCAAGGGCGCGGGTTCAACGTGGCGAGATAGGCGAAGTAAAGTTCCTCTACGTCGAATACCTTCTCGAGTGGTTGGCAAACGATCCCTCCAAGCTCGGCAAAGGCGGCCTCTGGCGGGGCGATCCAGGCAAAGCGGGATTGACCGGTGCCCTCGGCGACGTTGGTACCCACGCATTCAACATCCTCGAATTCGTCTCTAGCAAGCGGTGTGTCGCCTTGAATGCCAAGCTCTCGACCACGGTCGACGGTTTCGGGCTGGACGACACCGGCGTTGTGCAGATGGAGTTCGAAGGAGGTGCAGAAGGA